>NZ_JHVE01000001.1:0-312554 GCF_000619985.1 Prevotella sp. P6B4 | reverse complement strand
CAGTCACTGCTATCGGATAAACCTTCTTATGCGTCTTCCTGTACCATTTGTCGAAAGTTGGGAAATCAACCCCGTGCTTTGTGCAGAATTCCTCTATCGAGATATTCTTCGGGAGGCCCTCAGCCTGGTACAAAAACCAAAGGCTCTCAAAATCTTTACTACTGTATACCATTTGTCTCATTCTTAAAACGAGCCCAAAGGTATCATTTTCCCATTTCATGCACAATACGTCAAAATTGACAGTTTACCATTTTATTAGCTAAGAACAGGAAAGACAACTTTACTCTTGTTCAAATACAAAGGTGCAAACATTATGACAAGCATTTTTCAAATAAAATGCAGTATAATTTGCTTTAGTAGAATTATTGAATAATACCATTCTACAATATATAATAATTAACAAGCCATAGATGACGTACATTTATCGTCGCTCTTATATCTGCTTCTATTAATGGTGGGCATAAAAGCTTCTAATAATGCAAATATCCACATAGTAATAATAGCAATATTAGAAAGGTGATAGGTAAGTGTAGATTTATGAAATACAACTTGTAAAGGACATAAGACAATTGAAATACCAATAACATATATAATATCTGTTCTATTTGTTTTTGTTTTATCAAACATATATATAATCATTGGAATTAAATACATGCCACAATATATAGCTGAATTAACAGGTAATTCTAGTACGACAAAAGAAAGAATTGCGATTTTCTTCCACAAAACTTTTTCATACCAGAAAGCAAATAATGAAATGACTGACAGAATATAAATTAACCATCTCGCAATGCTAGAGATTACAATAATAATATTATCAGGCAGTTGTAATCTAGAGGTAATAAAATATATTGTAGAAGACAAACTATAACGTGGGAATACATAATAGAAACCTCGTTTCATACTATTCTCACCTAAATTGGAAATTAACTGAGGAATGTTATCAAAACCATTCTCAAAAAAAACAAATGGAAGAAAAACAAAAATCAAACAAAAACAAATACAAAATAAGATCTCCTTGTATCGTTTCTCTTGCAACAGAAACAATCCGAACAAAGCAGGGTATACTTTTAATATTGCTGCTAAACATAAAGCGATAATAGCCCATCCTCGATACAATTTATTAGTAGAATCTTTATAGGCAAAAAAGTAACATATAAAGGCCGCCGACAAAAGAGTAAGATTCCCTCGTTCTATGGTAAAAAAGAAAACTGATGATATAAAAATAGAAAACAAGACCCATGTACTAGTGTCTTTTGACAACTTTGATATAGAATGTATAAGTACTAGTATAGAAAAAGAGGAAAAAACCATCAAAGATACAAGAGACGTTGGGTTTGAAAGGCAATCTGACATATTCATATGGCTGTAATCAACGCCAAATGTAAAAAGTCGCATGAATAAATATGTTATTGGGAAATATACCTTTTCCCCACAACCATTGAGTGTATTAAAGTACGGATTATTATCCGAAATATACATCAACACGTTAAAATAATCTGAAAAGACATGATCTCCTTCCATAAAGAAGATAAACTTCTGATTATTATCGTTAAATACGAGCAATAGCAAAAGAAAGCTACAAATAAATATTCCAGTTATTATTTTATATAATAATTTATTATACTCAGACATACTTATCAATTTTATTATTAATAACACTATAGTTAAGAAATTATCTACTTAAATTACTAATTTAGACATAATTATTGACTCCTCTGTGTAAAAATCCCTTTTTCTTTTCCTTTCAATGGAAATTTATTCATCACAAATCTTACCATAAGGAAATTCACGGGAACACTAATCGCCATCACAGGAATAGGAGCAATTATATTATTCATTCCCAAATAAATGAATATATTAAGTAGCACCAGCTGCAACAACCAATTAATAACATGACAAAATATAAAACCTATCCCGTTTTGTGCTGACGCCTCTACCTCAAAAGTAAATTTTACTGTCAGTAAATAGTTTACAATGAAGCTAACTATATATCCTATAGTATAGGACGCAGTATGTCCTAACAGACTAAGGAATAAATAATAAACAGCATATAGAATTACCCATGCTATGGTGCCAACGATGGAAAATCTTATGAATCTTTTGTATTTCTGAAATAATTCTTTTAACATTTTCTAAAGTATTGACAGTTCATAGATTTCTTTGACTATTCGTTGTACTTCAGATATGTTCCCACAATTTCCCATCTCAAGACTAACATACCTTTCATAGCCAATCTCTCTAAGTATAGAGAAAAGCTGTCCATGCAGCGCCCTATGCTCAATTGGCTTCAAACCCGGCTCGCTGATATGAACATGGTTGATATATTCAGGTATCTGTTTCAGATAATTGATATCCTCCTCATTGTAGATAATAGTTCCCAAATCAACATTAACTTTCACACCTTCCGAACCACACTTGTAAGCCATCTCTACCGCCTGTTCTGTGTAATTAATGAATCTAGTGTTATAAATAGTCGGATTGGGCTCTATTGCAATCGTTGTATGATGCTCCAATGCATAGTCACCAATCTCACGGAAGAAATCAATGGCCGCAGGGTAGTTTCCGGGCACATCATCTGTGTCTCTATTCTTTGGATTACCAAAGACAAGGTTCTTACAACCTATCGTTTCAGCAAAATCAATTGCTTTTTTGGTGTAATCAATCAGTACTTTACGGTCATCTTTGGAGCCAAAGATCTTTTCTTGATGACCATACCAGATGGATTGCATGGAAGGAACTTCCAATCCATATTTCTCTTTCAGTTCGCTAGCCCAGGCCTTTGCCTCTGTAAGTTTATCATACGGAATCTCTGGGAATATGCGGGTTGGCGCTATCTCCAAACCCTGAAGGCCTGCTTCAGTCAGGAACTGATACATTTCTGTATCATGCTCTGCCGCCCATGCGATATTTGAAATCGACAATTTAATCATGACTCATCTGTTTATTAATGAAACACTTAATATCCTCTAGCAATTGTTGCTTATTATAGAGATAACCATCCTTTCCTCCAAACTCCTCTGCATGGATGCTCCTTAGATGTTCTACAGGATAATTGGTGGCACATTCGTTCTTGAATGGTTTATTGTAAATATACTCATATAGTTCAAAAGAGTAGATTGGCTCAGTTGCAATGGTAAGTAATCGAATGTCTTTTTCAATAGCTTTATTGATAACACTCCAAAGATTACCCAAATTAAAATACTGATACTCGCTGCGACTGTCAGTAAAATTGAGCGCACTAAATCCGACTTTTTCAAAGAAGGACCTCAGTTTTCTCCTGTCCTCATTAGTTTCAGCAACACACTTGAAGAAACCATCCCCCCTGTCTTGATAAAGATTAGCCATGTCACTATCAGCAAAAAGTTCCTCATATTTCTGAGTCTTCAGCAGAGCTGGGATATAGTGAATCATATCAAATATAAAGTTCTTCTTTATCCCCTCGCCATAAAGTGCAGGCAAACGAACTATCAAATAATCTTTTATATTGTCTTCAACCCATCTCTCCAGATATCGCCTATTACGACCATATGCAGTTCCCTCTTTTTCATCAAGTGGTGTGGTTTCGTCTCCTTCAAATACAGGATATACACTAATTGTCGATATAAGAACAAGTTTCTTTGGCTTAATTTTTATTATGTTCTCGATTGCTTCCTGGATATTCTCCAAATCTTTCTCGGGGAAATGGTTAGCGGTGAACATCTCAGCCCTTATACCAGCATATACCAGTAAATCAGGCACTGTTCCAAAGGCTTCCGCAATGTTCTTGCTATTATACTGTGCATCAAACTGATGTGAAAGACAGAGATTCTGCCCCACAAAACCCGTATATCCTACAATAGCTGTTTTCATACTTATCTACCTTTTTTTATCTTGTCTTTCTTATAATCACCCATAGAGAATAATTTCTCATTCAAACAATAATTCAAAATGAAGGTATAACGGAAGAACATTGCCTTCAATTTAAGATTACTCTCACCAATCTCCCTGTTATACCAATTGTTCGGAACCACTTCGTAACTGTAACCACGGATAATACCCTTAAGAGGTAATTCCAAGGCTAGGCTAAACTGACCTGAAATAAATGGTTTCAAGCCATCCATAGTTTCACGGCTAAATAGTTTAAACCCATTAGTTACATCCTTGTATTTAAAGCAGAATAAGAAGCGGATACAATGATTTACCAAGCGATTCAGCCAAAGTTTCTTTCTGGGATATCCAACCACCTTGGCTTCCTTACACCAACGATCTCCAAAAACCATATCACACCCTTTTTTTTCCATGGTTCGATAATATTTCACCAAATCTGCAGGGTCATCAGAAAGATCTGCCATTGTCACAGCAACACAATCCCCCTCATAGTTTTCCAGTCCTTTACGACAAGCATACCCATACCCATTGGGGGCAGTATTGGTCAAATGTCGTAATGTGGGTATATCCTTTTCTAACTTTTCAATGACTTCTAACGTATTGTCCTTTGAATTATCATTAATAACCAGAATCTCATGATCAATTGATTCCTCCTTAAGCTTATCATAAAAAGCCCGAACAGTCTTTTCAATATTCTCAGATTCGTTATAAGCCGGAATTACTACGGATAATTTCATTTTACTGAAGTTTTTCAATAGATTCAAACAAATAATCTTTCTTTCGGAAATTAAGACGCACCAATGTCTGCATATAGCGAATAACCATAGCAAGGATAATAAACAATCCACTAAATCCGAATGACATAAAGAAAATGGTAGTCGTCCATCCTTCAATAGGGTTTCGAAGGAACTTATATAATACAGCATAAACACCCACAGACATTGATATCAGAAACATCACTAATGCCAGTATCATGGTTGCCCTAAAAGGCACATCTGTAAACAACAACAATGATTCGACAGCAACAATTCTACGATCATCGTATTTTTTCTTGTTAGCCTTGCCTGTTGTATTATAGATGATAGTATCAATTGCTAAGCCACAATTAGCATAGGCAGCTTTTCGATATGGAATACTCTGAGTAATTGAATGAATCCTATTAATCGCCCTGCGAGACAAAATCCTAAATGTCTCTGGTCCAATGGTATGCTGTAGATGAGCATAACGATTAAAAAGATTATAATAAAAAGAAGATGATAAGCGAGGTTTTTTATTGCTTCGCGCACTAACTATATCATAGCCTGTTAGAGAGTGGCGATAAACATCCATTAATAGAGACCATTCATAATCATCATTAACCGAGTCGAATTCAAAGACAAAGTCTCCTATCGTCAGATTTAAGCCAGCATTCATTGATGCTTCCAATCCTTGACGATAACTCATATTAAGAATGGTAATGGTATGTTCCTTTTCGCCCTCATTTACTCTGTGGGCATAATCCTTGACCGGTTTTGTACTATCGTCATCAGACGCATCATTAACTATAACAATCTCATATTTGAGAAAGTTTGCAGCTAACGTTTCATCCAAATTCTTAACAAAAGCGCCTATCCTATCTGCATCATTACAGCAATAAACAACTGCTGACACAAAGTTTTTTTCTTTATTCTGCTCCATTTGTCAGTATTTCATTTAAATCATAAACAGTATTGATTTTACCAGAGAGGACGCTTACAAAAGTAGGTTTCGTTGAAAACGTCTTTATGACTGTCGGACGGCTATCATCAATTTCCGAAGCAAGAAGAATCGGCTTCATAGAAAATAAAGTATGATCAAACTCGAACTCTAAGTCATCACGCATATATTTCCGTGCCAAATTACTCATATATGGCCATGCACTTTCTGGTTTGGCAGGGCAGTCATTACAGTTACCAAATTGTAGTGGTGAACAGAAGCTATTACTCCGATCCATGCAGTTGAAATGGGGTAACGACTCTTTGCAAGCCTTATGAGGTGTAAAAGTAACAGCGGTCAATGAATGGTAGCCAGTCTTACCAAAAGGCATAATAGAGAAGAACGGACCGTCCATGACTGTTAAGCCTGTGTCCTTGAGCTTATCGTTAACGTTGCAAAGTATAATTTCGCACAATTCATACTTTATCTTGAAATGTTCAAACCCAAGCATATTTTGGATTTGGTTCACAGATGCATAAGTAGCATTAAGGACAAATGACGATTTAACTTTATTGCCATCTGAGAACTTTATCTCGTACTCTTTGCCATTGTTCTGGATGGATTGAATTCTTGCACCATATTGGATTTCCACATTGGGTAGTTCCGATATCTTTTCAAGGAAATACTTTTTCAAGATTTGTGCATCATACGTATATTCCTCTGTCAGAAAAGCTCCATCACAATAGCCTTCCTTAAAATACTTGGTAGGTGCAACCTCTTCGCATTTGATTTCCGCTGCCGCACAGAATTTTTGGAATTGCTTGGCATCGCTCCAAGAGAACTCTGAGCTGGTAGCATAGACCTGATCAAACTTGGTCAATACCGAAAAGCCATAGTCATCATTGAAACGCTTAAAATAATGCGCAGACTTAATCGCGGTGCTATAGGAACGGGGATAATGGTACCCATTATGCACACGTGCCTGATTAATGAAAGTGGCTCGTTTAAAAGGAGCTTCATCATATTCCAAGACAAGCACATTCTCTCCTTTTGTGCCGCAAAGGTGTGCTGAATACAGACCGTATAGACCACCCCCAATAATTATCTTATCGTACTCTTGCATATTCAACAACAACGTTTTTAATATTAATAAAAGGAATTCATCTTCTATAGAATTGAGAAATCACAATTATCAGGATCGTAACGTAACCGACTATTAATATTAATACCGTCGATGGCTTCCATCTCTTCTTGCGTCAATTCAAAGTCAAATATCTCAAGATTCTCCTTCTGATGATTATATGATAGTGTTCGGACCACGGGTATAACGCCATTTTGAATATGCCAACGGAGAACAACCTGTACAACATTCTTATTATACTTCTTTCCTATATTTTTCAATAAAGGAAGTCTTATCAATCTGTCATCATATCGAGCAACTGGCGTGTATGCTTCAACTACGATATCATTGTCCTTATAATATTTTATGAGCGGCTTCTGAGTAAATAAAGGGTGTATTTCAAATTGACCAACTTCAGGGCGGTATTTGCATATTTTGAATATTTCTTCAAGGTGGTGTTGATGACAATTAGCTACGCCCAAATGTTTCACCAGGCCTTCATCCTTCAGTTTTTCCATCTCTCGCCAAGTGTCAAGATATAAATCTGTCATAGGCCAATGGAATTGTAATAAATCAACATAATTAATCCCCATGCCTTTTAAGCAATTAAAGAATTCCTCTCTTACAGTATGATTTCGCTGAGCATAATTACTTACACGGGTCGTTATAAAAAAATCCTCTCGTGGAACTTCACTTTTTCGAATTGCTTCACCTAATAAAATACCATCACCATAGGCTGAAGAATAATCAAGAAGACGAAAACCGATACGAAAAGCATTAGTCATGGATTGAAGATAATGCCTTTCTTTTTTGTATAAAAAATACTTATCACAGATTCTATTGAGGACTTTACCCCATAAGTATTTTCTATTAAATGGCATCCAACTTTCTCCATGTCGTATAGAACCTGGTCCGATACCTATTTGAGGAATATTAAAACTTTTATCCATCTCAAAATTATTTTTTACAATTTCCAAGCAATGTTTTTCATTACCACTTTTGCAGGATTTCCGCTAACCAATGAATGCGCTGGTACATTCTGAATAACATATGAGTTTGCACCAACAACAGCTCCTGCTTTAATCTTCACTCCTGGGCAAATTGTAGCACCCGAGCATAACCATACGTGATTCTCTATAATTACAGGGCGTAATACCTTATACCCTTCAATAGCTATCTGATGTGCATTGGTATCACGAATGCTAACATCACGTCCTAAAGAAACACGTCCTTGCATTTCGATACGTTTACCACATATAATCGTACAATTGTGATTTGTACCACAATGCCCCATGATTAATTCTGCATTAGGGAAAACCTCAACATCACTACCATAGTCAAAATGACTATCTTCATTAACAATCATGCGAGCATCACGCTCTAATAAAAGACGTGTCTCCTCATGCGATTTTTTTACTTTTTTACTACCTACAACCAAGGGACCATGAAGTTCCAAAAGCGAACCTTTCTGTAATTCTATGATAGTAAAAGGTGTTGGGTAAATAACACCCTCGTTCTGCCAATCAGTTTTTACATTCTTACAAAACACATTCAAACGGATAAACTGAAAGAATACAGATGGCTTGTATTGACTGTGTTTTAAAGCGGTACGCCATACTCTTAAATATAATCTCAACTTATACTTGAAACCATGCCCAGACGACTTGCCAAAATAAGTAAGATGTTTTTCAACAGCTTCCTCTATTGACTTTTCATTGAGATCTCTGAAGAATTCTGTACGATTGGCTGTCGGGTATTTCTCCGAGTGAAGTAATGCAGGATTTCCTGGAATCATATCATTGATATCAGCAGGAACACAACGTATATGTTTCTCTATCTTCTTAAAGAAGTCAAGTCCACGACCATTGTTCACTATTACCGCTGAAGTTCCAGCATTATCGTCAAGTTCTCGATATTCATTTTTCTTTTCACATCCCCAAAAATCAGCAATAGTAATATCTGCCATACGGGGAAATCCCTTAAATTTACAATCATAACAAGAAGGACGACTGACGATATGACCATGATAGGCAGTACTATATAAGTCGTTGTCCTGAGCACGACTATACATCGTTTTACCATTCTTAAAGTCGAACCGCTTTACCAGATTGCGCCAACCAAGTTCCTTATCCTTGAACTTAAAGGAAATTAACTTACTGCCTGCTTTACGTTCCCAAAAGTCGAGATACTTTTGATAGAACAAAGGTGAAGTGATACTCTTACAAATGTAATCAACGATTATCAGAGAAGGATAATCTTTACCCAAAAATCTGCGCAAGGCCGCCATTTGACAAGGGGAGCCACAAACAAGGACCTTCTCTCCTGTCATCAACAAACGTTTTACTTCCTTATAAAAACCACGAGTGTCACTTTGTGAATATTTACTTTGACGCAGGCGCTGCAAATCATCTGGATTGTTGCTAATGAAATGAGCTACACTCCAATCTTCACAATATATAGCTCCCCCAACATAACCGCCTTCTTCATACATCTGTTCTGCCAATGCAGAGAACAATCCACCTGTAGTACTTGCAAATCGTGTTTCGATATTCTTGTGAATGGCTGCAAAACATACAGGTTTTTCAAATTCGTTATGTTTAAGCTCATCTACGTGGAGCTGAGGGCAAACCTTTTCACACAAACCACAATTTATGCATTTATCTTTATCCACCTCAGGATACCAAAATCCCTCGTTGTCGGTATTCAAGGAGATACATTGTTTGGGGCATGCATCATAACAGGCGTTACAGCCGCAGCAATCTTTTTTATCTTTAATATCAATCATGATTTATTGAATTGTGTAACCACCGTCAACAACAATATTCTGGCCGGTAATCCAACGCGATGCATCGCTCAATAAATAAATACAAGCATTTGAAACATCCGTAGTTTCCCCTAGACCCAATGGAAAACCATTAACTCTCTTCTGATAGTCTTCTTCTGATAATTGAGATAAATAGTTTTGCATTAGAGGAGTTAATATAGTACCAGGTGATATACAGTTGACCCTGATATTTCTCTTCGCTAATTCTGATGCCATTACCCTTGCACCACTTACCAAAGCTCCTTTTGATGCGCTATAAGCAGCGGTGGTAGTTCTAGCAATCACGGATGTTATTGATGAGATGAATACTATGCTTGCTGGTGTATTAATTACCTTAACTCCAGTTGCTTGGCGCACTAATTCAAAAGCACTAATTGTATTGACCTTCATAATCTCTTCATAGTCGGAAGGTTTTAATAGTTTCATTGGCGCAGATTTCTCCATGCCTGCAGCACATAGTACACCATCTATCTTTCCTATTTCTGACACTATTAGAGTAATAAAATCCTTTATACCATCTAATTGTGCAAAGTCATATGAGAACATAGTATGGCCTCTGCCCTCCATTAGACTTAATGTCTCATTTAGGCGTTCTTCATTTCTGCCAATAATAGCTACCTTTGCGCCCATTCGACTACAATCGATGGCACACTGCCGTCCTATGCCACTACTGGCACCTGTTACGATAATCGTCTTGCCTTCAAGTGAGAATGGATTAAACATTAGTCTTTCTGTGGTTTTGTTTCTGACTCTTCTGATTCTTTCTCAATAGGAGTATAGTCACGACGGAGAAATTCATCAACAGGCTGACCTTTTTCAACTTCTACAATATCGGATATCTTTGTATCAACAAATGGAACAATTCCTGTAGCCCACGTCATACCAACACCAAATGCACTAAGTAAAAGTATTTTCTGACCATCGAGTTTATCTTTCAACTCACTTACGATTGTCAAAGGAACTGATACTGAAGATGTGTTGCCAAACTTTTCAATTGTGTGAGGAATCTTTGACGTATCAAGTTTCATCTTCTTCGCAATATACGAATTGATGAAGTTATTAGCTTGATGAAACACAATATAATCCAAATCTTCCGTCTTAGTATCAGCAGACTCAAGAGTTTTCTTGATATCACGAGGGATTTCACGAATTACAAAGTTGAACACATCGCCACCCTTCATATACCCCTGTTCGTCACTTCGCATATTTCCATACTCGTCAACAACCTTTTCCTTTAAAGTTTCAGGTGTTGACATGTGACGGTAACCACCTGCCTTAATCATGATAAGATCTGCACGAGAGCCATCAGAATTCATTGAAAGAGTTGTTGTACCAAATCTAGAATCTCGCTCCACCAAAGCAGCTACACCTCCGTCTCCAAATATAAATGCACTACGACGATCACGAGGGCCATATACCTTACTACGAGTTTCACCATCCAAGATAAGAGCTTTCCTAATATTTCCAGTCTGCATCATACTAAAGACTACAGACATGCCATAGAGAAATGCCGAGCATCCGAGGTTCACATCAAATGCAATACAACTATTTTTTAGTCCAAGACGATGTTGCAATGTGATGCTTGTTGCTGGCATACGATAATCCTGAGTTTGTGAGATAAATACTAGCAGGTCAATCTCTTCCCTATCGATATCGTTGTCCGCAAATAATTTCTGTGCAGCTGCAAAACATAAGTCAGATGAGCAAGTCTCGCTGTCTGCAAACCTGCGTTCAAATACACCAACTTTGTCTACTACTTCTTTAACCTGATCTGCGGGAAAGAACTCGGTATATTCGTAATTGTTTATCACCTGTTTTGGAACTGCACCAGCCATTGCTGTTATGCCGATTCCCTTAAAACTTAATATTGCCATTTTTATGCAATTGCAATGTTATACAAATCTTGAAGAGTGTTTGCGCTCTTTATTTGAGCCTGTGTTAGTTCTTTACCGAACTCTTCGTCATAGAATGCAATAAGAAGCATTACAGACAATGACGACCACTCATCTAATTCACGAAACTCGGTTTCTGCTGTTAAAGCCTCTACGTTATCAACTTCAATTGCTTCTGCAAACTTCTCAATAAATTCTTTAATTTCCATAACTAATGTTTCTATAAATTAATAATTACTTTGCATAAATATATCTCCACAGGCATTACAGCCGCAGCAATCTACTTTATTTTGAATGTTAATTCATAATTGTTCTTAGCTTATCCTATAAACTTACACCCCAAATTCGTAAAGAACTTCACGAGATCTGGATTGCTCTCACCACATTGACTGAAAAGGGTTGTGACATCAAATCCCATCTTCTTGGCGCTCATCAGTCCGGCACTTTTAATGCCAACAATTGAGATATTGCCTCTCTGTGGAATGAGGGAGAGATAGAGACTTTCTGCGCCAATAGTCCTTTCCAAAATGGTACAACCTTCAAAAACGGACCATTCCATATCCTCACGGGGATGGAACTTGCAGAATATCTTCTTCCCCTCTGACTTTGCAATGTCTTTTAGTCTTGCTATAGAAGTCTTAACCATATCGGGATACAGATAGGTATCTAACTTATCAACCAACAATAGAATAGAGCCAGCCGGGATCTCCAATTGCCGAGAATCATATAGTGTCTGAACTCCTGCTAGATACTCTTCATCTTCAATCTTAACAAGCTCACGCGAAGAGCGATATGGCTCACGGACAGCCTCGGGATAGAGAGTGTACATTTGACGGAAAATTTTAAGCCCTCCCATCTCATCAAAGTCACGGTCGTATATGCTGCCCATACCCATCAAATATTTGAATAGGATTTTGCGCAAATACATGGTAAACTTATATTTGTCTGATCCTTTATGCAATTCGGCATTTGGAAAATAAGATAGGATACCATCTTCCAACCATATAAACTGCGTATTCTTATTCAGGTCACGGCAACGCTTCAAACAATACTGCACAGGAGGCGTCCAATCACAAACCGCAAATACACGATTGTATGACTGTTGAATATGCTGTTTCAACAGGCGATTATCTTCCCTATGCCACTTTAGACGTGCCTTGAATGTCTTATTAGAAGTAGGGAATCCACCTGTAAGGAACAGAGTTGTATTGAAGAATGCTTCCAGTTTCCCACGCAACTCCTCATTCAGGTTGAAATCCTTAAATAAGACGAGATGATTCTCATCATTCCTAAATCGTCCTTTAGAAAGGCCACAAGCAAGAATCAGGTGTGCCTGAGTATGGCAAACAAATAGGTTTCTCATAAATTTTATCTTTTTACGCGTCCACTAGCATCACCGCCCATGAGATTTTCGACCTCCTGAACAGTAACCCAGTTGAAATCACCTTTTAATGTATGTTTGAGGCAAGATGCTGCGGTAGCGAACTCCAATGCCTTGTGGTCCTCCTTATAATGGAGCAGACCAAAAATGAGCCCTCCCATAAAGGAGTCGCCACCACCTACCCTATCTACGATATCCGTGATATCATAGCGGCGTGATTCTATCAGATTCTTTCCATTATACAGGACTCCACCCCAAGTGTTATGATTGGCATTGATCGCGCCTCGCAGTGTTACAACCATCTTCTTACAACGAGGGAATCTCTGCATCATTTGCTGACATACACTGAGGAAGCTGCTTTGGTCAACATTACCATTTGTTGTTGAAGCATCAAAGTCCTTAGGCTTAATGCCAAACACTTTCTCACAATCCTCCTCATTGCCAAGGATGATATCAGAGCCGGCAACCATCTCCGGCATTACTTCCGCTGCTGATTTACCATACTTCCATAGGTTACCACGATAATTAATATCGCAGCTCACGGTAACGCCCAACTCATTGGCGGTCTGGATGGCTTTCAGGCATTCTTCTGCTGCGTTGGCAGAAAGCGCCGGGGTGATACCCGTCCAATGGAACCATGTGGCATCCTTCAGAATCTCTTTCCAGTCAATGGAGCCTGGAGTGATGGTGGCTATGGAACTGTCTTCACGATCGTAATACACCTTTGATGGACGAGCATTGCTACCGGTTTCCAGATAGAGAATACCCATTCGCTTGCCAGTTCGCAGGATATGGTCAACACCAACTTTATGCCCCCGCAAATCCATAATGCAACGTTCTGCAATAGGATTATCCGGCAAACAGGTAATATAATCTGTTTCCAGACCATAGTTGGACAATGATACGGCCACATTAGCCTCTGCACCGGCGTAGCTGACATCTAACTGATTAGCTTGTACCAGTTTCAGATATCCAGGTGCGCCAAGTCGCACCATTATCTCACCAAAGGTTACTACTTTCATGCCTTTTTTTATTTCTTCAACTTAGCTGCCATTATCTCATTCACCTTCTTCAAATCATTGGGTGTATCAACCGCCACGGTCTCGCTGTCGACCTCTATATACTGAACCTTATAACCGTTCTCAATGAAACGGAGAATCTCAATATCTTCAATGGCTTCAATCTTAGCCTTGCCGTACTTCTTACCATAATCGCAGTAGAATTTCAATGCGGCAGGTGTAAAGCCATACACACATACCTGCTTGTAGTAAGCATAGTCAATGCTACCCTTAGGATAAGGCGCGGTGGAACGAGTCAAATAGATACCGATACCTTCCTTATTGGTGATTACCTTAGGAACAGTGAAGTTTACCACATCTACAGGGTCATTAATCTTAGTCATCAGGTTACTTACCTGAAGCTCTGGATTGTCAAAGAAAGGAAGAATAGCCTTCTCCATCACCTCCGGCTCCATCAACGGCTCATCACCCTGAATGTTCACATAAAGATCAGCGGGAATCTTCTCTGCAACCTCGCCTATACGGTCGGTACCGGTGCGATGACTAGTTGAAGTCATAATACACTTCATGTCATTTGCAACACAGGCGTCATAAATGCGCTGGTCGTCTGTTGCGACATACAGTTCATTAAAATACTTTACTTGTGAGGCGTGCTGATATACCCACCATATCATGGGTTTACCACAGATGTCTGCCAAAGGTTTGCCCTGGAATCTGCTCGATTCATAACGAGCTGGAATAACTCCAATAATTTTCATAATTCTATATTTTTTTTATTCTAAGTTTATATAAATTGATATACTGAAGCCACCTTCAATTCCCAATATAACGAAGGTGTGAGTGATGTGAGTTTCTTGCCAATGACAGCTGCTACGGCCTCAAAAATGGTCTTATTCTCGTGAGTAAGTGCCATTTCCTTCTCTGACAACACGCTCCCTGGATAACCGTCATATCCAATACAATAGAGTTCTCCATCACATATATTAAGTGCTGTTTGAATGGCTACAGTTGTACTAGAATCCTTGTAATCATTGATAAACTCAATATCAGTCAACTCGAAGGTGTTACTCTCTGCAAAGGCTGGGACCTCCGTACCCATTGTACGAGGATAAGGAGGTAATATCACATAATCTTTAAAATTCTCAGTTCTCACGTTCTTTGCCATTCTACGACTCTCACTACCTACAAGTGCATAATACTTCAGACAATCCACATCCGCAAAGAGGGCTGCATGACGTGCTGTTGAAAAAATCAATGCGGTATCTTTATCAATGAATGCCTTGATTCCATCCAAATGCTCCTGTACACTATTTCCTCCTCCAACAATTATCACTTTCTTAAATTTCTTGCTGGATTCAAAGTATGGGTACTTGGCATTATCCGCCGTATTATTCTTTCGGTTCTCAAGTGCACGAACGATACTATTGAATGAATATATGCGGTTAGTAACCCAATCCATCACCTCTTTCTGAGGAATACGGTTTGCACCTGCCAACATATAAGGAAGGTTTGTGCCCCACTGATATTGCTCCATGAGAGGGGTAAAAGCAGTTATCACATCACCCAACACATTAAAGTCAACCTGCAAACCATCATGTGCGTTAAGATAGGTCAGTAGCAGCTCCATATTGAGGTTACCTGCTCCACGTCCCATTCCGAGGATGGTTGCATCCACATAATCAACATTTAGTCTCATAGCTGTAATAGTATTGATGAGACCCAGTTGAAGGTTGTTATGACCATGAAAGCCTATCGGGCACTTGGTATGCTCGCGAACTGTCTTGGTGATAATTGTCACATCCTCAGGAGTTACACCACCAAAACTGTCCACCATACAAAATAAGTCTGCAAATGAATCAAGTACCCCCAATTTAGTCAGGAAGTCAGGATATTCTGTCTGCCATTTGCTCATATACATGCAGTTGAAACCCACTTCGAACCCCATAGATTTAACAGCTTTGGCCAGTACAACTGCACGATCAAAGTTTTTAGGGTCTATGGCTATACGCACCATATCAACAAAACCAACGATTGGCTTGAGTAGAACGTCCAAATCCTCGGGTTTGGTGCTCTTCTCATTGAGCATTACGTCCAATTTCTTGGTACAATTCTCTCTGATATGTTTCAGAACACTCACAGGGCAGTACCCGAATTTTCCCATATACTCTTTGGAGGGATTATTACGATATCCCAATTCCAAATAATCAATAGGAAGTGCATTCATTGCTGCAATATATGCATCAACAGTTTCACTATTAAAATCCCAATTCGTGTAGTAGCCACCATCACGAAGTGTACAATCAAGTATTTTCGTCATATTGATGAATTATTATTCTGTTTTTTGTATGTATTCGTCCCCTTTTTACCTCATGTATTCTTAAAAGACCAAGGGACGGTTTCTTTCATGTCACCATAGAGCCCAGCACCCTTACTCCCATCAAACTGATCTGAGTTCTGGAAATAAGGCACATCCTTGTAATGAGCACACGAACAAAAGAATAGTATTGCCATCAGGCTAAAACAATAATTCATATATCGTTATTATTATGTTACAATTCTATATTATAATCCCCGCGGGATTAACCGATTATATGATATAGTCCACAGAATGAACAGAGCGTAATAATCCCTCTCCTAACGCTTAATTGAAAAAGCATTGCAAGCCCCTTAATGCCAACGATCGTGTCAAGTGTGTATTTCAGAATGAACTGGGCCGGCTGGTTTAATCGTGCCATACCCATTCCCATCAGAGGCATATACACTGGGGTGTCACCCACCTTATCACTTAGATATCTGCACATGGAACTAATACTTCGACCGAACTCTGACAATTCTACGTAGGCATGGTCTTCTTCGTCAAAATGAGTTAATGCCAACAAGACATAGTGGGTATTATCCTTGTCTATAATAGCACAAGTACCTAACGGATACTTCTTCTTGTATCCCTCACTATTAGGCCTATCCACTTCTATTCCATCAATCTTGTTTGATGCAAAATAGGCCTCTGTCTCGTCATGAAGCCTCGTATAATCATCGGGATGGTTCCAATGGCCGCAAGAAAGTATTTCCAAAATTCCCTGCTTAAAAAATCGCACTTCATTTTTCTATTAATAAACTGTAATCCTAACTCCCAAGGGTTGTAAACACCTTTTTGATTACCTATTCCAATAATATGCGATGTCTTCTATGCATTAAACTTTATTATTTTTAATATCTGTATACCATAGCTCTCATTCTTTGGATGAGTGCAAAGGTATCAAAATCCTCTTTTATACACAAGACGTCAAAATTGACAGCTTACGATTCTTTCATCATTACTTGCTAGATACCAGTGCCTCAATATGTTCGAGGTTAGCGGGGCATTTACTTTGGCATATCACCACTCCAACCGTGGCCTAGATCCCAGTGCTCGTCGTACACGAACTCGAAGTAAGGTAGTGAGAACTCCTGCTCCAGAAGTTCTGTGAGTTCGTCCTGGATAGGCTCTGCCCACTTGCCCACCAACACAATGAACTTGTCAATAGTCCATGCTACTCGGCCACGGGGAACCTGCGTGTAGTCGCCCTTGAACTTGGTATCCAGATGCTTGGCCTGAGCACGGAAGTACTCCTTGGCCCATATCTGACGATGCAGCTGCGGGTAGTTGATGAAGGGCTTGCCCTTCTCGGCAGCCTCTTCAACCATCTGTGGTGTGAGTTCTTTCTTACGTACACCAAACAGCGTATTGTCCTCTGGATCATACCAGAAAATGCCCACGCACGGCATCTGCTCGTCGAAGGACTTCATGTCAGCCATCTGTGCCTTATGGTCTTTATCAGATAATTGTGTCATAATCGTATTATTAAATTTCCCCGCTTGTGCCGCTACTTTATTTGTGTGTTTGGCTGTAGTCAGCAAAGTCTCAGGCTGATTGTAAGGCTGGAGGCCGTTATATCATTGTTTCATTAAACTTTTGATAATCTCTTTGAAAGCTTCATTTCTAAGGTCGTCCATCACCTTTGAGCCTTCCGCATCCACAGAGTTAATCATATCTAAGAGCTTGCGAGCATAAGCTCTCTCTGAATCACTCATGAGGCCTCCTTTAGCATAGATATACAGCGAGAACTGGTTCGCTAGCCCATTAAGCCGCATCTTCTCTCCAGACAGCCAACCCAACCTGGCCGCCTTCTCCATCCTCGACCACTCGGAATGAAGTCTATCTATCTCAGTTAAATCAATATTGATCATAATCAAAAATTTGAGAATTATTTATTAGCGAACACAAAGGACACGAATGTTAAACTGATTTGAGTTCTGGATATAAGGCACATCCTTGTAATGAGCACACTAACAAAAGAATAGTATTGCCATCAGGCAAAAACAATAATTCGCCAGAACTTTATTCTTCATCACCATATTGTTTTTTTATCAATAAATGAGCAGAGCGTAACAATCCCTCTCCTAACGCTTAACTATAAAACTATGATTATCAGCGCATTAGGTCGATTTAGACTAGTAATATCACAGAAATTGAACGAATGGTGTGAATCGATTCATCAATTTTCCGCTGCAAAAATAAACATAATATTTTAATCAACCAAATAAATCGGGGATTAATTTCCGATTCGTCCGCAGTTTTTAAGATAGCG
Organism: Prevotella sp. P6B4; assembly: GCF_000619985.1. Taxonomy (NCBI): domain Bacteria; kingdom Pseudomonadati; phylum Bacteroidota; class Bacteroidia; order Bacteroidales; family Prevotellaceae; genus Prevotella; species Prevotella sp. P6B4. The sequence continues at coordinate 294,146 of NZ_JHVE01000001.1, read as the reverse complement.
CAATCTACCCTTCCCTTGATAGCGCGATGCCACCAAGAGAGGGCTGATTGCATGCCATAAGCAAAGATACTACAGCTGACTTTCATCGTCGGAATCATCCCCGGACGATTCATGACCATAATAGGTGGTGTTGACAGTCACCGCATTGGGATTGAAACTATCAACTTTATCTACAATTATTGTTACAAAATTGACATTGATAAAGTTCAATGGAACAACAATGATGACGTGCGTCACGGGGCGCCTCGGACGAAGCTTTTTCGTGAGCTTTTTCAGTATGCCTAAATTACACATATTTTCTGTTGAATTAATTCGATTTATAAAACGAGCACGCTCATTTCATCGTTTGAGTTAATTCACGGTTTTCAAGCACCCTATTCAGGCGGGATACGATACCCTCCTCGGGAAGCCTCGCCAACTCGGCCCGAACCGAATGCTCTATAGTGCCTTCGAGAAGCATTGAAAAATGTGACGGAATGTAAGCATCGCGATCGCCAAAGAAACCCCGACGACCTAAATAGCAGATGATATTCGCCACAAAGTTACGATTAAAATTGGTGCCTTGCTGCTTGCCTGGGTTATAGACACGCTCGGCAATCACATCGACACGGAGCAGCTCGTCCCACAACGTCATATAGCTGCTCTTATACGCATCGGCAAGAAGACTGCGCAATCGGCTCACATAGTTCAGGATGTCCTGACGAATGGTCGCAATATCGACAGTGGCAGCCGGATCGGCGGCATCCGAAGCCTTCCTGGTCGTTGCGCGCGTACCATTATAATAGTTGTTTACAACTGTAGCTGCGGGGTTAAAGTTCTCCACATGCTGAATGTTAATCTCCTGGTAGGTGTTGCCGGTACCGGGATCACCTTTAATGTTGATGTCCATAGTTTTTTAATTATTCTATAAGTTATTGATTATCAGTCCATATTTAGAAAGAAAGTTGGCAGCTGGTTTCTTTCTTGCTTTCAGCACTTCGAAAGGCTACCTTTGCAACGTCAATCTCAAGGCACAACGTCGTGTCGTAGAGAAAATACCAAGTCTCCTATTGACAAGGAGCAACAAGATGGCACTAAAAGTGCAAATGTACAAAATCCACAATCATCTGACTGGTGAGGATCTGGTCATTCCCCGTCTGGTGAATCAGCAGACGCTCGATTTCAACGGGCTCTGTGACTATCTGGCCGACGGCGCCACAGTGACTGCTGCCGATGTAGCTGCAGTGATGAAACTGATCGAGCTGCGCCTGCCTCTGCTGTTAGGTCTGAACGTCAAGGTGATATGCTCACCTGAGGGACTGACCTTCCGCCCGAGCGTGTCAGGTTCCATCAGCCAGAAACAGCTGAGAGAGAAGCTGCAGGCACGACAGGCTGCCGATCCGACACTCAACATCGACGTGAACCGCGAACTCTCGGTATCCGACCTCACCATCAGCGACCTCACAGCTGATATCGGTATCGAACTGCCCAAGATGTGGATCGATCGATTCAAGACGAAAGCCGAGTTCAAGCGCGTGAACAAGACCTCTAACGAAGAGTCATCGGAACCTGATCCAGATGCTCCCAGCACCGATGGAGGCAGTAACTCTGGCGGCACCAGCGGCGGCAGCAACACCAGCGGCACCAACGGCGGCAATACCGGCGGTGAAGGGGGCGAGCCCAACCCTGACGGCAGCACCGAAGACTAATGCATCGATGTTTCACCCGACAAAGATAATACATTATGAGCAAAACTCAAAAGAAAATCTGGAAATTTTTAATTCAGACGTTCATTAGCGTGCTCACAGCACTCGCCGCAGCACTTGGAACCGTATCATGTGTAAGCGTATGAGAACCATCACACTCATCATCATCCACTGCTCTGCTGTCCATCCCGGACAGCGGAGCTCTGTAGCCGACATCAACAAGTGGCACAAGGAGCGGAAAACCAAGGATGGCAGGCCCTGGAAGGGTATCGGCTACCATTATGTGGTAAGGCGCGACGGCACTATCGAAACAGGACGCCCCATCGAAAAGGTCGGTGCCCACTGCGTGGGTCACAACAGCCATAGTATCGGTGTATGCTACGAAGGCGGTCTCAATGAAAAAGGGGAAGAAGTCGATACACGGACGCCCGAGCAGAAAATAGCATTAGAGCAACTGCTGGAACGTCTCCACGCCCAATTTCCGAAAGCTCTCATCGTAGGTCATCACGATCTGAACCCCGACAAGAAATGCCCATGCTTTGACGCCGTAAAGGCCTATGCCCATCTACAGCCATAGCTCTCTCTCCCCGCTCATCTTAGAGCAATAAAAAAGCCCGCCGCCCTCAGCTTCGAGGACGGCGGGATAATTTTATATCACCTCATTAATGTGCCTTAATATGTCAAAATTGACCGTTTAACGCATAATGGCCTACTTGAATAATTTACGAGCATCATGACGGACCTTACCAGAATGAAGGTCATCAAAAGCTCGTGTCAGACTTTCCTTGACCATCTGCTGTTGCGCCTGAGTCTGATGCAGATTATGCTCCTCAAGTATACGCTTGGCCAAAGCCTGACGTACTTTCTTCGACTGACTCCGATAGAGTGTCCAAAGTGCATCGAGGGTACTTATCTCTGTTGACTGTGACTTTATCGTTGTAATCATATTATGTAAGAAGATTAGTTATCATTTTATTGTTATAAACCGATGCAAAGATACAACTTTTTTGAATAAAAAAGAATTCTTTACCATATTTTTTTTGCTGAACGCTCACCACCATCCCCCATTATAAAAAAACATGCCGGACCTTTGATGGTCCGAGCATACCTTAATGAACGAGCGACGAGGAGGAGCGGTTAAGCCCCTTGCCAAAGATTGGCGAGGGGTTTGGGGAGTGGTTTGAGATCCTCCTTAAGATAAGGAGGACTAAGGAGGTTGGGACGAGTGCAGGGTCTCCCTGCACTGGGGTATGGGGGTATCCCCCATTGGCCAAATTGGCCAAAAGAAAAAGGTTAATCGCTCCATTGGCTCAATATTCGGCCAACAGAGCAATTAACCTTTTGGGGGGTATGAGGGGGCGAAGCCCCATCAGAATGGCGAATCAAAATCCCTCAACACCTGATGCTTCGTATCTTTCTCCGAAAGAATCGCCTTATCAGTAGGGATACGCCAGTCAATCCCTAACGATTCATCCAGGATGCTGATGCCACCATCAGCCTCCGGATGATAAAACTCATCGCACTTATACTGAAACACCGCTGTTTCAGAAAGCACCGCAAACCCATGCGCAAAGCCCTTGGGGATAAAGAACTGCCGGTGGTTCTCCTCCGTCAGCTCCACCGCCACATGCTGTCCATAGGTGGGAGAACCCTTACGGATATCCACTGCCACATCGAGCACAGCCCCCTTCACGCAACGCACCAGTTTACTCTGCGTAAACGGTGGGCGCTGGAAATGCAATCCACGCATCACCCCATAACTCGACATCGACTCGTTGTCCTGCACAAACCTGACAGGCCCTACCTTCTCATCAAACTCCCGCTGTGAGAACGACTCAAAGAAATACCCACGTGCATCCTTAAACACCCGCGGCTCAATAATATATGCCCCTTCAATCTTTGTCTTAATTACATCCATTACAAAAAAATTTAGTCGAGTTTCTCGTATATCGAATTGTTTGATTTGTATTCCGGTACGATTTCTTTCATTTTCCTTACCGTCGCCATGTCATCAAAACTTTTAGCAATGTCAACCAATTCATCGATATCTTTGCAAACCTGATCGTAGTCATATTCACGGACTTCGGCTATTCGAATCTTCTCGTGGAAAGTAGGTTTGGTGTTCTCTTGATCGTTAAGCACCTCCTCGTAGAGTTTCTCACCAGCACGAAGGCCTGTACAAACGATCTCCACACCCTTAGCGCGCGAGAGACTTATCATGCGCTTAGCCAAATCGTATATTCGCACCGGTTTACCCATGTCGAACACGAATATCTCGCCTCCGTTACCCTTAGTACCAGCCTCGAGCACCAGCTTACAGGCCTCGGGTATCAACATAAAGTAGCGCACGATATTCTCATCGGTCACGGTGACAGGACCGCCCTCCATAATCTGCTTGCGGAACAGGGGTATCACACTGCCATTAGAGCCAAGCACATTTCCGAAACGGGTGGTCACGAACTGAGTCTTAGCGTAGTTGCGATCAAGTTTACGGAACTCCTGCAGGTGCTCCAGTTTGAGCTTGCGATCCAGGCTCTGCACATAAATCTCACAGATACGCTTTGAGCAGCCCATCACGTTAGTAGGATTCACAGCTTTATCAGTAGACACCATCACAAACTTCTTGACGCCATACTTCACACTCAGGTCGGCTATCACCTTTGTACCATAAATATTATTATTTACCGCTTCGCTTGGGTTGTTCTCCATCATCGGCACATGCTTGTATGCCGCAGCATGGAACACATAGTCGGGCTTAAAGCGGCTAAAAATATCCTCCATACGTGCTTGATTGCAAATGCTGGTAACGATGGTCTCCGCAGGAATATCCGGATAGTTCTTGGCCATCATCAAGCGGATATCATGTTCAGGCGTCTCTGCCTGGTCAATCAGCATCATAGCTGCAGGGCTGAACTTAGCCACCTGATTCACCATCTCTGAACCGATAGAGCCAGCACTACCAGTAATCAGAACACGCTTGCCCTTAAGCAACTCTTCGACAGATTTCAGGTCGACACGGATTTCAGTGCGCGGCAGCAATTCCTCTACACTCACCTCGCGCATCTGCAGGCCAGCAACATTGACATTCTCATCGACCTGACTGTCATCACTCATCTCAATGGCATTCTGCGACATCAGGATTTTTGCGCCTGCACCAATGATAACATCCTGCATCTCCTGATTCTCACGGAACTCCTTTACTCTGTATGGTGCCACCATCACTGCCTCGATATCCCTTTTACGGATAACATCCTGCAAATCATCACACACCGAATATACAGGCTCACCCAGAATCTCCTGATGTTTTGTCTTCTTCATATGGGTGATAAATCCCTTAACCACATATTTTCGTGGACGCTGATTTCGGATACTCTTAGCAAGTCCTACGCCACCCTGCATTGCACCATATATCATGATGCGCATGGCTCGCTTATCTGAGAAAGCCACTTCATAGAGTGTCTTCACGAATACACGAACACACCACATCATCAGTGTGGCCAACAGGTAGATCAAGAAAATACCCGCAAGTCGGAAGTGTATAAACCACTCTTCGGGCAGCTGATCATTAACAAAGTGAGCCAGTGTGACTATTCCCAGCGACACCAGGTTACCATACACCACTCGCATCAGGTCGACGAAACCCGCAAAACGCATAAAGCCCGAATATGTATGGAACAATATGAATCCGGGCGTACTTAGTAACGCCACGATAGCCATCGTATTAAACACACGCAATGTGTTATCGTAGAGTGCCTGCGTACTGTTAAACATCCAGTACGTAAGTGCTCCACTCACCATCACGATGGCACAGTCAATCAAGAATATGCACCAATAAGGCAGCGCATTCTTTGAGAAGTACCAGTTTAATATCTTATCGACAAAATTACTCATATTTATTGAATCGATTCTTTGATACAATCCACTATATAACGAACATCCTCATCGCTAACGTATGGACCTGTAGGCAAGCACAGACCTATCTTGAAGACATCCTCGCTAACCCCATTCACATAAGCAGGAGCGTCCTTATATACAGGCTGCTTGTGCATAGGTTTCCATACTGGACGTGCCTCGATACCTGCATCATTCAGAGCCATACGCATAGCCTCAACATTATTGTTTGGCTGACAATCAGTAACAGCGGTTGATGCAACATGTATCACACCTGCAGCACCTCCGATAGCACAACGTACAATAGTCTTATATGCATTCTCCTCACCCTTCACTTTCAAATCGGGATCCAGGGTAATGGTGCTCAACCAGAAGTTGGAATCATATTTTCCAGCAGGCTGCTTGTGTACAGTTACCCCCTTCACGTCCTTCAGCAGCTCTTCATACAGAGCCTGCACATGATGATGGTGAGCAATATGATCATTAGCCACTGTCATCTGACCGCGACCTATACCTGCACAGATATTACTCATGCGATAGTTGTAGCCAATAGCATCATGCTGATAATAAGGATAGCTCTCACGAGCCTGAGTAGCCAGCCACATCACCTTGTCCCACTCCTTTTTGTCAGGACAGATCAGCGCGCCACCACCTGATGTGGTAATCATCTTATTACCATTAAAACTCAGAACGCCATACTCACCATATGTACCCAGCACCTTACCATCATAACGAGATCCGAATCCTTCTGCAGCATCCTCAATCACGGGAATATCATACTTATCAGCAATCTCCATGATACGATCTATCTGATAAGGCATTCCATACAGGGCTACAGGTACAATTGCCTTGGGTTTCTTACCCGTCTTTGCAATACGATCCTTGATGGCCTCTTCCATCAAATCCGGGTCCATATTCCAAGTATCACGCTCAGAGTCAACAAACACAGGCGTTGCCCCCAGGTAAGTTACTGGATGACTCGATGCACAGAACGTAAAGCTCTGCACAATCACCTCATCGCTAGGTCCGACACCACAAGCAATCAAGGCCAGATGTACTGCTGCAGTACCTGAACTTAAAGCTACGACCTTTTTATCTTTACCAACAAATGTAGCTAAGTCTTCCTCAAAAGCATTTACGTTGGGACCCAATGGCACCACCCAATTAGTATCGAAAGCTTCCTTAATGTACTTTTGTTCCAATCCCTCCTCACTCATATGAGCGAGACACAAATAGATTCTCTTATTTACCATAATTATATTATTTCATTATTATACTTCATGTGTTTACCAAATACCGTACAGACCAGTATCTGCAAATCCTTAATAAAAGAGTAATGATGGTAATAATAACAGTTTAGTCGTACCTTATCCGGATAAATGACATTATCATTATACTCTTTGGCTATCTCCTGTGTTACTCGGGGGTCGCCCTCTGCCTGCTTCTGTGAAACATAATCAGCAATCATTTCGTCCTCCAATCGATATTTTAAAGTTGCCGGGCCCGTAATCCCTGGACGTAATTTCAATACGACGCGGGCATCACCTTCAAGTTTGTCCGCATACCCTGGAACATCCGGGCGAGGACCAACAAAACTCATATTGCCAATAAGCACATCCCACAAACCGGGTAATTCATCCAATTTGAAGTGACGAAGCTTGGCCCCAAGTGGGGTTATGCGGCTTTCTCCAGCAACACTTATTGTACTACCACCGTGATCCGGCGTCATAGTACGAAACTTATGGCATTTGAATAATCTACCATCTTTACCCACTCTTATCTGTACAAAGACAGCAGGACCACCTGGCATTTTTATTTTCACCAGTAACGCAACAATCAGCAATACCGGCCATAAAAACAATAGACCCATCAGTGACACCAGCCTGTCAAAAAAAAATTTTATTATCATATCTTATCTTAAAAATTGATATGCCAACTTCTTTATCCACGAAGGAGAAACAAGCATACAGAACATGGCAAATCCATAAATATCAGCTTTCCAACTATATCCAAGACATTTATTAATCATTAATCTGTCCTTGAATTGTTTTTTCGCAAAAGCCCACCCACAGCGTCGTTCCTTAAACATAGCATCAGTCATACGGAAATATAGTACTACATCAGGGATATTAGCCTGCAGAGTACCAGCCATCAGTCCATCAAGCCACAACATCGTATCTTGGTTCTGCCGGTATTCTGGTCTGTATTTCCTTCCCTTCAATTTATCAAAGAAACTCTTTCGGAACATCACTGCCGGATGTGCATGGGGATTTCTTTTTGCAAAAAAAGTCCTGCATTCCGAAGGCGTTTCAGGATAAACAATCCTCTTCTTGCGACTATTGCCCCTCTCGTCTATTTCTTCAATAGCACCACCGACAACATCTATCTCCGGGTGGCTATCAAGAAACTTCACCTGTTTTTCAAATCGTGATGGTTCCGAAATATCATCTGCATCCATTCGTGCTATATATTCATACCCGTCTTTGAAACATATATCAAGCAAATCATTAAGCACACAAGCCAAACCGCGATTCTCGTTAAACCTTACAATAGTAGTTTGTTTTGAGTTTTCAATCTGTTGGAAGAATAAATTAATATCATCGCCAACAGGACCATCCACACCTACATAGATGTGATAATCCTTGTATGTCTGCATCACGATACTCTCTATCGCTTTTCTCAAATAATCAACCCTATCCTTCTTATACACAGGAAGAAGCACAGCTACTCTATCTCTCATTCTCTTTTCTTTTTATATTCGATTCCTAATTCCTTCATAAATGTCTCAACTGACTCCTGTGCAGAAAACTTATTAATCTGTGCCCAGCAATGATGAGACAATTCAACTTTTTGTTTCTCAATTCTTTTAAAACCACCTGCTATTTCATCTTCGTCAAGAGGATTAACACAAACACCTGCTGCCCCCACCACTTCCGGAAGACTTGTAGTATTAGAGACAAGTGCAGGCTTATTGTATGCAAATCCTTCTAACGGAGGAATACCAAATCCCTCACAAAGAGATAATAAAACTACAGCTTGACAATTTTGCATCATCCACTCAACATTCTCTCTCGACTGATAGCCTAAATAATGAACATTGTTATTTCCATTTATTCTTTCAATAATCTCTTCCCCACTATTAGCAAGTTTGCCACTAATTAGCAGATTATATTTAATATCACTATTTTGATTAAATATTCTAAATCCTTCTACCATTCTGACAATATTCTTGCCAGGGTGTATATTCCCCACGTATAGGAAGAAAGGCATATTCAAATCAATCTCTTCGCCACCTATACCAGATAGTAGCGGCCGTTCCAGGCTATCAGCCCTTTTTTCACTATTCAAGAAATTGTATGTAATCGTAATATTTTCGGGCTTCACATGGAAATGCCGGATGATTTCCCTCTTGCTATATTCAGATACGGTCAACACCTTATCACACAATTTAAGATAAAGAGCAGTGATCAATTTCAGGTAATTTCTCTGTACAAAGCCATAGCGTTCTTTCTCTGTCAGAAAATAAACATCGTGGAGTGTAAAAATCTTCTTCGACCTCAGAAAAAAGGGCATCGAAGAACAATAACTGTAAAACACATCACAAGGTTTTATATATTTGTAGAATTTTGTTTGTTCGAATAAAATACGCTTGAAACCACGACCCACATTCGGAACATCCACAAATTCAACATTTAAAGACTCGGGAATACCAATATACTCTTTTGATATGCATTGCTGCTTATATACAATAAGCTTGCTATCAAGCAGTTTGTAATTGCCCAACTCCTGCAACAAAAGCTTTATATATCTAAATGCCCCAGAACCCTGTTCTGAAAATAAGGGTATTAAGTTTATACCAATTGTCTTCATTTACCCAATATTAATAAGGAACCCCATTTAGTCTTCTCCATGGCTCTTACGAGGTAATAAGAAACCACTAAAATCAAGAAACTGATTGCAAATAGCATTATCAATGATTGAACTTCATTTAATTCTACATATTTATGAGCTTCATAATATATCCTATATAAAAAATAATGTACAACATAAATACCTAAAGAGCATTGACCAATTCTATTTAAAAATGCCCCCCCAACTGTCATTTTCAACCTGTTAGAAATCACAAGCCAAAACACGCATCCTGCCAGGTTTGTAACAAACCAGATTATAAAATCCAAATTTGAAGCTACATCCTTTATATATAGAATATAATATGTACCAAGTAACAAATACCCTACAGAAATAATAATAGATAGTTTACCATCAACAATACTTCTTCCATTTCCGAACAATTTTAGCAAAACTCCACTTGCGAATATGAGATAATACCTTCGGAAACTTGCAAGACTAAAAAAATAAATAATATCTTGATTAAGAATCTTAGCTAGAAGCACAACAACGACAAAAGGTAGCAATAGAATTAACAATACTTTTGCAAGGTTCCCCTTGTTTATATATTTTTTTAGCAATAGTAAGGATATTATAAATAAAAACAAAACAAACAAGAACCAATACCCTCCTTTAGGGTCCTGAAAAACAAAAGTAAATCCTGGAGGTGTTCCTGAAAGTAGATTTTGATAAAGGTTATATAAGCACCCGACAAAAAAGAAAGGTATTAACAGATGTTTCGCCTGCTTTAACAGATACTCCTTTATAGGTAAATCATTGAAAGATTTTCCTATTGAAAAAAAACCACTTATAAAAAAAAATAAAGAAAGAAAATAGGTGTTTATAAAAGACCTAATCTCCTCATTTCCATGTATAGCAGCAACATGATAAACAATAACTGAAAAGATTGCCCATCCTTTCGCTATATCAAAATACGTTATTCTACTTGTCTGCATCTTTCTCTAATAAAATCCAATATCTTAGTCACTCTCTTCTCTATGGTCAATTCTGAAGCTTTCTTTAAAGCCCCTTCCCTCAAATTCTGCCTCAGAGGCTCATCATTTTTAAGTTTAACTATTGCATCAGCTATCTCCTGTACACTCATAGGACTAACCAACATAGAATTTGATGAGTCAAGAATGTCATAATTAAATGGCAGATCTGAAGAGATAATGGGAAGGCCGCATGCCATTGCTTCAATAACTGAATTCGGACAACCTTCAGCTAAAGAAGGGAGAACAAAAACATCAGCACAATTTAAATATCTCACTATTTCCGCATGAGGCAAGGTTCCCTTGAATAATATGCCTTCACAGTCCGGCTGGGCTGTCTCGTTATCAGCGACACTGCCGATGAAGATTGATTTAATTCGAGGGTCGTTCAACTGAGCAAGGGCTTCTGCTACTCGCATAGCACCCTTACGTTGGTTAAACCGTCCACAAAAACCCACAATGAATGCATCAGGAGGGAATCCCAACGATTTCCTGGCTTCCATCTTATCAATTGGATAAAACTCTTTGGGATCGTATGCATTGGGGAGTACAACACACTTGTCGGCGGTAGCAAGCCCTTGCTGTATACTTTCTTTCTTATTTTTAGTAGAAACACATATCACACCTGACACTCCATATTTTAGCCTGCTGATATCTCCTGCAGAAATATAATTATGAATGGTTATTTTGTCTTCACCCGTAGCTATAAATAGCGGTTTCCCCTCCTTATGTGCTATTCTTTCTGCATTGAAGCCATTAACCCAAAAATGCGAATAAAACAAATCTGGCTTCATGCGGTTCCTCTTAAAAGTGAACTCTGTCGCCCATTTATTAAAACGAGCTGTCCATTTACCCAACAAACCTTCACCGAAAGTGAAAGTAATTGGTCTATATACCTTTATGATTCTCATATCACCAGATACATCTACCTGATCCTCGAAATAACAGGGAGCAAGTTTACCACCTCTTAACAGATATTTAGTTATAGACTGGGGTGCAATCACCACAATCTTGCAGCCTTTTCGAGTCATTTCATGCGCAAGAACCTGAATAAAAGCTGAATAGGGCAACCCTTTTGATGGATAACCATCCGTACAGATACAAATATTCATTATTCAACGCTTTTGGGGGATATACAAGACTTAAACAAAGAAAACAACAAATTCAGCACTATATAAATAATCACTATATATAAGATTCGACATAAGACGAAAGAAAAGGATGCCCTGGGTATATAGACTGACATTGAGGCATACTTTAAGAAAGTAATCATAACTAAAAATGAAGAAATCGACCCATACACAAGTTTTTCATCAATTCGACGATACACCCAACCTACCAAAAACATACCAGCCATTATACCTAAAATACCAAAATCCAAGTAAAAATCCACCAACACAGTCGTACCAAGTCCAATCATGTAATCCTTACCAAAAAAGGAAATAGTAACATACTCATTTGTCGCTGTCCTATATAGATTCAAATCGAATAAGCTTGTTGTAACTCGATTCATAGCTGGAATCGCAGATAGTATTTCACACAAATTATAAAGACCATATTTATATTCCGTCTTATGCTCATCAATATCATGAATAGCTATAAAATTACAATTCACCGATTTAGACAATTCGTAAGTTAGTGGGCTTATTGATTTCACCTCAGAATCATCTCCCAGATCATTAAAACTTCGAGAAACTTTTTCAACAAAAGTTTCGTTAGGATTTCTATAATTACGGACAGTATTTAAAATAGTCATAGAAAACGCTCCTACTGCAACTAAAAGTACTATGACTGATAGTTTAAATTTTCTTTTTGACACCAGCAAATATGAATAAAAGAACATAAGTGCCGTATATATTACCGGACCTCTATCGCCACTAACTAAACGCAATACAATATACAAAAGGACCGATATGAGAAAATAAAACGGAAAAGAAAGAAAATACCGTAATAGAGTAGAAGGTTTGTTATTATTAAGACACTTTTCAGTTGTCAAGGCTACAGTTATAGTCATAAAAGTATCAAAAAGCGTCTCCCAAATAGCAAAAGGTGTTGTTTCTCTATCAGATGCGCCAGAACCTTCATAATCCACGCCTGTTAAAAAACTGACAAGATCAATATTGATTACAAATAGAACAAAAGCAACGCATGATAATAATGCCCATTTCTCTATACTTAGCTGAGAGAGCTTATAAATATGCTTATTAAATATATGTTTCAGTAAAGATGATTCTTTTACAAAAGAATATCCAAACAAATAAAAGACAAGCCCAATTAAACTACAATAAAGGACCTTACCAATATAGCCCGAGTATTCCGTCGTTTCTAAATACGCATCAATTGTATCGTATTCTAACCATGAACTAATAATGACTTGGAAATTTACGATAACGAAAGATAATAAAAAGATATTTGATGGTTTTACCCACGACCTAAATAATTGAGGATCGGATACATACTCCTTAAAGATGAAAGACATCAACAATATGAGGACCCCTCCAAAAAGGAAAGGATAAGAGACGTTATCATCTTTTTCAAAGAAAAACAACATCAATAAAACAAATGTCAAATATATCAAACCAAATATATAGAATATTCGCTCTGAAAATATTTGCAATCTATCATTTTGCATATGATGATTTTCTTAAATATTTTAATGAATAATCCTTCAAATACAAATAAGTAGTCGTATTCAAATATCTGTTCAGAATAATAGCTAATATAATAAAAACCAAATTCATGAAGATCATATGATTAGCTATATCAAACTCACTCATCATCAAGCATACTATACAAGATAAAAATGCTGGCAAAAAAGCTTGTACATACACTTTTAAACTACCCCAAAAAGATATATCACATTTCCATTTCATTTCCATCAAAGAAAAAACAAAGCGTATTAATGAATACATGAGAAGGGCAAAGAGCAAATAGTTTATCCCCAAACCAAACAAAACCAATAAAAGCATCACAAAACAAATGAGTGTGCTTACAATTTCAAACCTAAGGATTGATGATGTATATGCCAAACTCTTCAACAGATTTCTATTAAGGGATGTACCCATCTGGATTAATCCCCAGCACAATAGTATTTTCAGATACGGGGTAGTATCCATCCATTTTTCACCTAAAACAAGGTATACTATTATATCTGCATTTATAATTAATAAAAAAACAAAAGCAGACATAAGAGTGAACGAAAATGAAGATATTTTCATTGAATGATTTATAATTGAATTATCATCTTCTTTACTTAATAATGGGAATAATGCTCCATCGATAACCGTATTAGAAATTGAGGTTATAACACTCTGAAGTTTATAACTTTGATTAAAGAAGCCAGTAATTGTCAAGGATGCTATTTTTGCAACAACATTAATAAAAATATTCTCACTTCCTCCTTTTAAGACATTAGCCATCGTTGTGTTAAAGCCAAATCCAAACATTTCATTAAAGGACTTCTTGGAGAAAGTAAAATTCAATTTATATCTTGTTATGCAATATAACAAAACTGTCAAAATAGCCGAAGAAACAATATATTGACCTATCAGGCTGTACACACCCATCCCATAAACCGCCATAACTATCGCCGTTGCCAAGCCCATAAAACCTGATATCAGTGTTACTAATGAATACTTCTTAAATTCAAGATTTCTGATAAGAATCGTTTTAGGCACAATAGAAAACGATTCTATAACAACAATTAATGCATATACCCTCAACAGATTTGATAAAATAGGAGTTTTATAAAACAAACCTATATAGGGCGCTGATATAAAAATAATAATGTATAAAACAAATGAAAAACTAATGTTATATAAAGATAGCGTAGAAAAGTCCTCTTTACTAACATTTTTCTTTTTTATCAAAGCACCTGCAAGTCCAGCGTCTATCAATGACTCAGAAACAGATATAATAACAGCCATCATACCTATCAAGCCATAATCTTCTGGCTGCAAAAGTCGCGCCAGAATGATAGTAGCCAGGAAATTCAATCCTTGCCGGCCTACAGCTAACAAGGCATTCCAAAAAACGCCTAAAATGAAAGTAGTTCTTTTATCCTTCACTACAATATTACAAAAAGATGACACTATATTTTTACAACTACAACATGACTATAAACCGAAAAGGTTCTTAAGGTCATCTTCTTTGTAAAGCGCATAGATAGAAACGCAGATAAAAGCAAGAAATAGGCATATCACACAAGAGGACGCACGCTTTGGGCCTGTTTTTTTTGCAGGAATAGTAGATGCCTGAATCACTGCAAAGGCTGGTGTATCCTCCTGGAGTTTCATCTCTGCCTGCTGGTACTGGGCTACCACCTGCTGATAAACGCTGCGCTGCAGCGCCATCTCGTTTTCCAGCTCAGCCTTTCTCTGCAGGATGCGTTCCTGGAAGGTGTGCAGGTTGGCATCGGCAAATGAGGCATAAGCACGACTGGCTTTCTCATAGTTTCGCTTGGCTTCAGCAAGGAGCTTTTTATTATACTCCAAATCAACACGGGCTTTGCTGGTACGATAGTCCGTAATATATCGTTGGAGCAGGGCCATGGTTGAATCTGCCATGGTGGTACAAACAAGAGGATCATGGTCCTTGACACTGAGCGAGATAACCATCGTCTTCTTATCGACAAGGCACGTCACATTATCCTCAATGGCTTTTGCCATGACATACTGTTTCTTTGTCAGCTGGCGGGGATTGATCGTATCGGCGTCCTCTTTATCGCTTTTGAACAAAGCCATGAGAGATTTGACTGCCTGACTCCACCAAGGTCGTTTCTCGATATCCTTCTTATAGTCGTAATAAGAATATTCCTGTGTAGCATCCTCTGGACGAACCTTGATTTTAAAGAGATCGGCCTTAAAATCTACCGAAGTCATCAGGTCGGGATAGAGTGTGGGGAACAGGGCCTCGGATGAGTTACCCATTCCAGAACCTAACTTGACACCGAAGCTACTCGCCAATGAAGCCAAGCTACTGGTTGAAGTAGAGCGATTGGAGAGTTCCGGGCTCAACTTGACAGTACAGGTATAATAGTTGGGAATGGAAAGCATATATAATGCTGACAGTGCAAATGCCAACGGTAAAACGATATAATACAGTCGTTTATGCTTCAACAGATCACGGTAGATCTTACCGTAATCGATGGGTTTTCTTTTCGGAGTTGCAGTCTTATTCTCTGTCATAATCTTATTTCAGTATGTTAGCAATGGTGGCGAACATGGTGGCGAGGCTGGCAGCGCTGGTGCCGATGCCTAACCAACGGGAGATGGCGTTGTTGTCGCGGGGCGCCTTAGAGGGCACAACGACCTCGCAGCCCGGCTCTATCTTAGCGCCCTTCTTGGCAATAGCCATGGTGCCGTTCTGATACACGATATAGGTGTGGCTCTTCTTGGCACGGTTGCCAAAGCCACCAGCCTGCTTCACGTAGTACTTGTAGCCCTGACCTTCGTTGTAGGCAACGGTATTGGGGGCATGAACATCGCCACTGATACGGACGGTATGGTTGAAGCGAGGCACAATGAGGCGGTCGCCATCCATCAGCTCGATATCCTGTGTGGTGCCAGGGGCAGCCAATGCCTCGTCGAGGTGGATACCCACGGTATAGTTATCAGACTGGGCAATCTTGTCGATAGCAATCGAATCCTTACCATCGGCACTCTGGCGCGCCATGCGCAGCACAGCCTGCATACGGGCCTTCTCGTCGGCAGTCATTCTACGTACAAGACGGGCGCCACGTACATCGCTGCCGGGGATAGCACCGCCAGCCGCCTTGATGACATCGGAGAGGCGCTGGTTCTTGGTCTCCATGGTATAGGTTCCCTGGAAGGCTACCTCGCCCTCGACACTGACACGAACGGGCTTCTGGAAGACCGGGCTCTTACGGATCTGGACGATATCGTAGGGCTCGAGCACGAAGCTGCGGTCGCCATCGACCTTGAACTGATCCTTCAGCGGGAAACTGAAGGTCTTGGCAATCTCCATGCCTGCCTCAGAGGCGTTGGGGTCGTAGATGCGGCGCGACACATCGACCTTCAGCGTAGAAGCCGCATCGGTCAGACCACCTGCCAACAGGATGAAGTCCTCGATCGTCATATTCTCAGCATACTCGTAGGTGCCAGGGAAGATCACCTCGCCATCGATGGTGAGGGTGCGCAGGTTCTGATGTTCGGCCAGGGTCGGAATGAAAATCACATCCTCGTTCTTCAAAGGCATATCAGCCTCGGAGCCATTGAGGATGCCCTCGATATTCAGCGAGATGACCTCCTGGGTGCGGTTGGGCTTCATACGGCGCATCACCGCGCGTGAGGTCATCGCCTCTTCGGTCAGACCGGCAGCGGTCTCAATCAATGTACGGACAGTGCTCACCTTATCGCCCAACTGGTACATGCCGGGACGCCAGACAGCACCCTTGATCTCGACCATGTTCTTATAGCGGTCGTACACGGAATCAACAATCACTGAGTCGCCATCGGTCATCTTGAAGCTCGACAGATCAAACTCCTCGACATTATAAACACTCTTCAGGTCCTCGCTCTTACGGAGCACACGGACCTGCTTCTTATAGGCATCGCCAGCGAAACCGCCACTGTACTTCAACAGGGTGGCGAGACTCTCGTTGGCCTTCATCTCGTATGCCATCGGACGTTTTACACGACCGGTGATATCCACTAAGCAGTCGTAAGCGCCTACCTGTACCACATCGTTGTCCTGCAAACGGATGTTACCAGCCAAGCGACCATTGAGGATGAACTCATAGACATCGACCGTGGTCACCAAGCGACCCTGACGGAACACCTTGATGGCACGCAGCGTACCCAAGTCGCTGATACCGCCTGCCATATACAGGGCATGGAACACCGTGGCAAAGGCACTCAGGGTATAGGTGCCGGGCACCTTCACCTCGCCCATCACATTGACCATGATGGTGCGCGTCTGTCCGACGGTGACCTTGATATCCGAGCTCTGGTAGTAGCCACCCAACTTGTTGCGGATGCGCTTCTGGGCTGCAGTCACCGAAAGACCGCTCACATGGATGGGACCGAAATCAGGCACGGTGACATCGCCATCGGGGCTCACCGTGAGCGAATTGCTCTCCTGTGTGGCGCCATAGATATCGATAATAAGCTGGTCGCCAGGACCCAGTACATAGTTCTGTGGGGTGGCTATATTCATCTGGGGTTCGAACGACAGGTTGGTGCTGTTGAAGATGTCGCGACCAAACACCTTCTTACCCATGGATGCCTGATTGGCAGGCTCGGGCATAGAAGCGAAAGCACTCCCCTGCAGGGCGGTCTGACTGCCAGCGGTCTGGTCGGGGCGCACGGTTCTGTCGGCTTTCACCTCATTGTTCACACGCATGCGCTCCTTCGCACGGTCGATAGAGTTATCGACACTGTTATCAAGACCACGCTCAGTGATCTGTTTGGCATACTGCTGGCGCAGGCGCTGAATCTGTTCAACAGTCGCGCCACGCTGGATCAGTTGCTTCGCCATATCGGCATTTGAAACACCCGAATTTCTCAACTCAAGAGCATACTTCACAACCTCCTGATCAGACATAGTCTGTGCTACCGCCAGTTGCACCGACAGTAACATCATCCAAAAAAGAACGAATTTTCTCATATTTTTATAATAGATCTTTCATACATGCATAACAAACGTCTTCCTAACGTTCAGCACAAAACATTGATTACCAGAACATTAGACGTTTCATTAGCGTAATATCACCGTAACATGGAACAATTGATTGAACCGGTTCCATTCTTTTTCTTGCGCAAAAGTAACACAAATAAATGAAACATCCAAAGAAAAAGGCATAAAAATGAAGAAAACACCCAAAAACGTACAATATCTCAAAAAAAAAAAGTACCTTTGCAGCCAAATAAAAGAAAATGGATCAAGTGAGCGACATACAGCAGTGGTACAGCATAGGATGCCTCAGTAGCCTGAAGGAACTGAAGGTGCGCGACGATGCCCGAAACTACGGGTTAGAGGCGTTTGTACCCCTGAAATACCAGATCAGAACCAGTCTGAAACAGAAGCAGCGCATCCTGGTGCCTGCCATCTCGGGGCTGCTGTTTGTGAAGGGTACCGAGGAGGAGGTGAAAGCGTATGTTGACAGAAGCCACTTCCAGCTGTATATGCGTAAGTCCACTTTTTCGAACAAAGAGGATTATCTCACCGTACCCTGCAAGGCCATGGAGGCATTTATTGCGGTGACCGAGAACAACGAGCAACATATCACTTATTACAGACCCGATGAGATCAAGCTCCAGGCTGGCGACCAGATCCGTGTGAAAGGCGGTATCTACGACGGTAAGGAGGGAATCATCATGCGTATCAAAGGCAAGCGCAACAAGCAGTTGGTGGTACAGATACCAGGGCTGCTGGTGGCTGCCGTAGAGATGGCACCCGAGCTGATTGAGTTGAAAGCGCAGCAGCAGGAGATCATCGACGAGAAACCCTCGAAGAATATTGACACTGACAAGAAGTTCCTGTACGACACAGCGCATCGGTTGCTGTTCGACATCACAGGACCTTATAAAGAGAGCGCAGAGTACTTCCTGCTGCTGTCGGAACTGAAGCGCTGTCGCGCCAGACTGCTGCCCATCAAGGGGTTTACGCCTGCTACCGAGGCTGAGTTGGCACTGCCCTTGTATATGGCGGCTGTCATCATCAACGAAGACATTGAACCATGCCAGAAGCGACTCATCAAGGCGATGGCACGGCTGAAGGATTGCAGTAAGCTCAAGGCGAGATGCGAAGAGATGCTGAGGACATTGAACTTTGAACTTTGAGCTTTGAACTTTGAACTTTGAATATTGAACATTAAACATTTATAATTTTAACTGATTATGGAAATGATTAAGCTTGACATTACGAAGGCAGCTTGCTTCTTGGAGAAGGGAGCTGTGGAGAGTTTTGAACCAAAGGTTGCTGAGGCACAGAAGGCACTTGAGGCTGGTACATGCCCTGGTAACGATTTCCTGGGTTGGCTGCACCTGCCCAGCAGCATCACACCTGCTTTCCTCGATGAGTTGCAGGCTTGCGCCGACACCCTGCGCGCTAACTGCGAGGCTATCGTCGTAGCTGGTATCGGTGGTTCGTACCTGGGTGCCCGTGCCGTGATCGAGGCCCTGAGCAACGCTTTCAGCTGGTTGGTTAACGATCCTAAGAACCCCACCATCCTGTTTGCTGGTAACAACATCGGTGAGGACTATCTGTTCGAACTGACCGAGTACCTGAAGGGTAAGAAGTTCGGTGTGATCAACATCTCGAAGAGTGGTACCACTACCGAGACTGCCCTCACCTTCCGTCTGCTGAAGAAGCAGTGCGAGGCCCAGCGCGGCAAGGAAGAGGCAAAGAAGGTGATCGTAGCTGTGACCGACGCCAAGAAGGGTGCTGCACGTACCTGCGCCGACAAGGAGGGTTATAAGAGCTTTATCATCCCCGATAACGTGGGTGGTCGTTTCTCTGTTCTTACACCAGTAGGCTTGCTGCCTATCGCCTGCGCTGGTTTCAGCATCAAGGATCTGGTAGCCGGTGCCCAGGACATGGAGAAGGCTTGCGCCCCAACCGTACCATTTGCCGAGAACCCCGCTGCCCAGTATGCTGCCGTACGTAACGGTCTCTACCAGAGCGGTAAGAAGATTGAGATCATGGTGAACTTCCAGCCCAAGCTGCACTTCTTCTCTGAGTGGTGGAAGCAGCTCTACGGCGAGAGCGAGGGTAAGGACCTGAAGGGTATCTTCCCTGCCAGCGTTGACTTCACTACCGACCTGCACTCAATGGGTCAGTGGATTCAGGAAGGTGAGCGCACTATCTTCGAGACCGTGATCAGCGTTGAGGAGCCCGAGAAGAAGCTGCTCTTCCCCAACGACGAGGAGAACCTGGACGGCCTGAATTTCCTGGCTGGCAAGCGTGTGGACGAGGTGAACAAGATGGCTGAGCTGGGTACACAGCTGGCTCACGTGGATGGTGGTGTGCCCAACATGCGCATCAGCGTGCCTAAGTTGAACGAGTACTACATCGGACAGCTCATCTACTTCTTCGAGATTGCCTGTGGTATCAGTGGTAATGTACTGGGTGTGAACCCATTCAACCAGCCTGGTGTAGAGGCCTACAAGAAGAACATGTTCGCCCTCCTCGATAAGCCCGGATACGAGGCAGAGAGCGCTGCTATCAAAGCCCGCCTCGCGAAATAAAATTGTTGCAAAAAACATATGATAAGAGCTGTATTGTTTGATATGGACGGGGTGCTGTATGATTCCATGGGGAATCATGCAGTGGCCTGGGTCCAGTCGATGCAGAAGTTCGGTATCAATATGACAGCCGATGATGCCTACGCCACTGAGGGAGCTCGTGGCGTAGACACCATCCGTTATATGGTAAAGCAACAGCAAGGTCGCGACATCACCGAAGCAGAATCGCAGCTGATGTACGATGAGAAGACACGTATCTTTCACTCAATGCCAGAGGCGCCCATCATGCCGGGAATCTTATCGCTCATGGAGCAGATACACGCAGCTGGCATCACCATTGGCGTGGTGACTGGCAGTGGTCAGCGCCCCCTCATCAACCGCATCCTGCGCGATTTCGGCAAATATGTGAGTATCGATAATATCACCACCGCCTACGATGTGAAACGAGGCAAGCCCAACCCCGATCCCTATCTCATGGGC
Organism: Prevotella sp. P6B4; assembly: GCF_000619985.1. Lineage (NCBI taxonomy): Bacteria > Pseudomonadati > Bacteroidota > Bacteroidia > Bacteroidales > Prevotellaceae > Prevotella > Prevotella sp. P6B4. The sequence goes on along the minus strand of NZ_JHVE01000001.1, from coordinate 273,005 downwards.
CTTGAGAAGGCAGGTCATCTGCAACCGAGCGAAGCGATAGTCGTAGAAAACGCGCCACTCGGTGTTCGCGCTGGCATAGCTGCCGGAATCTATACCATAGCGGTAAATACTGGTCCGTTAGCAGACAAGGTGCTCCTTGATGCCGGGGCTAGCATTCTTTTTCCTACCATGATTTCGTTAAGTGAAGCTTGGAAAGATTTGCTTTCTAAATTCTAAGTCCTTCTGCTGGGGGATACCCCCAGACCCCAATCTGTCCTTTTCTTCGGCGCGAAGAAAAGAACTAAAAGAAGCATCCACCTTCCCCAAGCCCCTCCCTATATGGAGGGGATGTAGTTGATTACGAGGGAAGACCCTCTCCATCAAATTTTTGGTATGGCTCTCGAGCCTTTGTCCTGAATAGGATTGACTGCGTCAGCCTTAACAGGCTTGACTCCGTCGATCCTATTCAGGATTCGCCATAAATTTCTTAATATAGGGGCTGCTCGCCCCTATAACCCTCGGTGCTTTAGCATGGTATAGATTATCTGGGGTAACGGCCTTGCCGTTTCTTTTCTTTGGGGTGAGGAATATAGGGAGATAAAAAAACATTCCGCACGAAGAGGTCGTTAGAGGAATGTAAATTCTTTGAATCATATTGAGTTTCGGATTGCGGTACGCAATCTGAACAACGAAATACGAAAAGCTGTTTGAGCGTAGCGAGTTCTTTGAGTGATTTGAAGAATTTATGTTCCGGCCTCTGAGCTCAGGACGTTTTTGTTCTCCCTATATTCCTCAGCCCAGCAGGGGGACCCTGCTTTTACTCGAAGCGGAGGATTACGTTTTTATAACCCAAGCTTCTAAATAGATTTGAAAGCTGGGACTCAGCATTGGTTTGAGCGGCAGTGAGGTTCTCGGGGGTGAGGCAATGGGTAAGCATTTGATTCTGGGCTTTGCGATAAAGAGCCTCGTGATCCTTGGGACTCCATTTGCCAGATTCGTAAAAGGACTTGGTTTTAGCTTCGTCGATGAAGTCTTTGTCCAAGAGACTCACCTCCGGTAACGTTACTTGGACACTGTCAGCTTTTACAGTAATAGCATCATCGCTTAACTGTTGCATATCGATGCCTAAACGAAGCGTTCCGTAATAGATACGCACCAACTCATCATCAGAGAAGAATCCCTTACGGACGGTATCAACCATTTCCTCGGCAGAGATGGACAGAAACTCCCACTCACCAATATCCCTGATGGACTGAATCTGTGTAGGGGTGGGCTCAATATTCTCGTTGGAACCAATCTCGATATAGTTGCTCTTCAGGGCACTCTTGACCCAGAAGAAAACCGCTATAACAGCGATGACTACAACTACACCTATGATGATATGAATCTTCTTCATGACTTTAATCCTCCATGCGTGTTAAGCCTTGGAACTTATGCTTGAAATCCAAATCTTTTCGGAAAGCAATGGTGATATTCTGCTCCTCATAGCCCAACTGGGTAAGCATGGGCACGAGCACCTTAGCCGCATTGGCACGGGCTGTTTCTTCGATACCCATATCAGGAATACTTTGCAGGATGGCCTCCCTACCCTGCTGCTGATAATTAGCAAGTTCCTCATCGCTAAAGTGTGCACGCGTCAAGCCTACATACTGCTTCACGTTCTGCTGATCAATCTTAGAACTGGTCATCACTACCTGTGGATCGGGCAGGATGATGGTAATCTTATCACCACTACGCTCGATATTCTTCTCAGAAAACTCAGAGAAATCGATATATGCCTTGATTTTAGCATCCATGGGGATGGCAATTTTACGGTCCGCCAAAGGCACCTTGAGGTTGAACTGCTTACTCATGAGCAGTCCCTTGAGGCGCAAAGCATCATCGTGAGTAATAATCTTATGCACGCGATATTCGGCCGTATAAAGTTTAGAGCACTTCTGCACCTGCATGATGAGCATGGGCACGGTATCGATGCCCGTGGCGGGAGACAGGTCCCTGGCATCGGAATCGGATGCCAGGGACCTGTCCCCTGGCAGGGAGCAACGGATGATGCCGAGCAACAACAGCAGCAACACCAACACACCACTTGCAACGAGAATGCTACGACGCTGTTTCATACCGCTTACTCCAAATCCTGATCGCGCGAGATGCCTACCTCACCAAAGTTGCTCACCGTCACAATGAGGGGAATATACTCATCGGTCTGGGGATGACACACGCTGGCGGCAAAGATCAGCTGGTTGCCCTCAGCCTTATCGAACACAAAGCCTTCGAGAATACCCGTCTTACGATAATCATCATCCAAGCAACCATCGAAAGCAGCCTTGGTGAAGGTCTTGCTACAGAACACACTACCATCGGTACGGATGACCTTCAGCGTGATGCGGTTATCGACAAACTTCTGACCGTTCTCGTCCTTTACCATTCGCAAAGAATCATCGGCTGTTCGCGATACCTCAATCTGATACTGCTTACCCAACCACTGCACATCCTTTACATCCTGATAATCCTGCATACGGATGGGAGCCTGAGGCTTGGGAGCCTCGGTATGTTGTACGATGATATCATCGTGCTGTTTCTTCTGACCGCAGCTTGCCAATAAACAGGGCACTGCTATAAGGGCTAAAAATACTTTCTTATTCATCTCGCTTTCTTAAATTTGCTGCAAAGATACTATTTTTTTCGAAAAATATTTGGTAATTATGAAATAATTTGTACTTTTGCAGAAAAGAATACCGACTAACCTAAGATTTATGAATATAGGACGAATCCTTTTGGCTACAGCGCTATTACTTGGAACGAGTGCCAGCCACGCAAATATAGATTATAAGAAAGACGCGAAATACATAGAACTTCGCGACTCGATGAGTCATGCGTTTAACGACGGCGACAGTGCCCGCTTTTACACGCACCTGAAAAACCTGCAGCAATACCTGTTGGACCACAACGACCTGCACGGCTACTACACGCAGCGGTGCAACGACATTATCTTTGAGATGAACCGCCAGAAGATTTTCGAGGCGTACACCAAAGCCCAGGAGCTGTCGAAGGAGTTGCGCGAAAAGAAGTTGACCAAGGAGATGTATATGGCCGTGAACATGATGGGTCATATCAACCGCTACTGTGGTAACAAGGAGGCTGCCAAGAAATGTTGGTACGAGGTAGTAGAGATGATGGAGAAGAACGGCTACTTCGAGAGTATCCCGCCCATCTACATGAATATCATCAATGTGGCCTTAGACGATGACGCTCAGGAGGCATTAGACCTGATGGATAAGGCCAAGGAGATTGCCGAGAAATACTCGCCCGAACGGGTGTTCGACATCGAGACCCGCAAGACCCTGACCTACTATAACAGTGGGAACATCCAGCAGTTCTTAGAGGGTTACAAGGTGTACAAGGAGGGCGAGAAGAAAGGGCTCTCATCCGTTCACGGCCGTAGCATGGAGGCCTACTATCTGGCGTGCATGGGACAGGTGGACGAGGCCATCGCCTATGCCAAGCGCGAACTGGGCGACGAGGGTGCTGAAGCCATCCCGCTGATCTACGAGCGCGCGGGCCGCTGGAAGGAGGCCTACGAGTCGTTCAAGAAAGAGTCGCTCATCAGCGACTCGATCGACAATGTGGTGCTGACCAACAGCATGCAGGGTATCCAGGACCAGTTGGCCCTGTACGAGGCGGAGAAGCAGGCCGCCAACGACCGCACCTACGCCCTGCTGGGCGCCATCTTCCTGCTGACGCTGCTGCTGGGTCTGAGCTTCTATATCGTGCGCAGTCGCAAGAGACACCTGCAGGAGCTGACGAAAGCCTATAACAAGGCGCTGGAGTCGGACAAGATGAAGACCGCCTTTATCCAGAACGTGAGTCATGAGGTGCGCACGCCGCTGAACATCATCACCGGGTTTGCCCAGGTGATCTCCGACCCGCAGTTGGACGCCAACCCGGACGAGCGCAGCCATATCGCCCTGATGATGCAGCGCAGCACCCGACAGGTGACGATGCTCATCGACGAGATACTGGGGCTGTCGCTCATCGACTCGACGGAGCAGTGGCCCAAGGACGACCTGTGCCGCGTGAACGACCAGTTGCGCACGATGCAGGAAGAATACCGCAACCTGACGGGAGACGGGGTGACGCTGCAGTTGGACACCACCCTACCCGACGACCTGACGCTGCGCACCAATGAGAACATGCTGCGCCGCCTAGTGAGCTGTCTGCTCGACAATGCAGTGAAATATACCACGGCGGGCCATATCACCCTGCGTGCCCGCCAGACCGACAGCACGCTGGAGCTGACGGTGGAAGATACGGGTAGCGGTATTCCTGCCGAAGAAGCAGAACATATCTTCGACCGTTTCGTGAAGCTCGACAACTTTAAGGAAGGTATCGGTCTGGGACTGCCGTTAAGTCGCAAGCTGGCAGAACAGTTAGGTGGAAAAGTAGAACTGGACACCACCTATACAGATGGTGCCCGGTTTATCGTTACACTGCCAATAAGCGAATAAGCCTATTAGCCTAAGTATTTCATCAAGATGCGAGCATAACCGCTGTCGTGCAGTTTGGTGATGCTCTTTTCACGGATCTGACGGACACGCTCACGGGTGAGCCCCATCTCGGCGCCAATCTCCTCAAGGCCACGCTCCTGACAGCCGATGCCAAAGCACTCCTTGACAATCTTCAGTTCGCGATCCTTCAGCACATTGCGCAATACATTATCCAGGTCGGAGGTGAGCGACTCGTAATCCACTAATTTATCGGTACGGGTATCCTCACCACTGCTCAGCATGTCGGCCATTGAGTTGTCGTCGTCCTCACCGAAGGGGGCATCGATACTCATGTGGTGACTGTCGGCCTTGGCGGTCTGCTCAATCTTCGACTCCTCAATCTGGGTGAGCTCAGCCAACTCGCTCACAGATGGACGGCGCTGGTGCTGCTGCTCGAACTTATTGATCTCCTGATTGATCTTGCTCAGAGCACCACTCTGGTTCAGGGGCAAGCGCACAATACGACTCTGCTCGGCAATAGCCTGCAGGATGCTCTGACGAATCCACCATACGGCGTAAGAGATAAACTTAAATCCGCGGGTCTCATCAAACTTCTCTGCTGCTTTCACCAGGCCAATATTGCCTTCGTCGATCAAGTCGGTCAGTGTCAAACCCTGATGCTGGTACTGTTTCGCTACAGACACCACAAAACGCAGATTGGCTGTCACTAAGCGTTCCTTAGCCTTTTCGCCCTCTGGACCACCACGACGGATGGCCTGAGCCAGCTCAATCTCTTCATCAATTGTGACAAGGGGTTGACGACCAATCTCAACAAGATACTTATCCAGTGCCTCACTTGATCGGTTGGTAATACTTTTTTGAATCTTTAATTGCCTCATATTTCTATCGTTACTCTGAAAAAGTGTGCAAAAGTACTAAAAAAAACGATACGTTGCAATCAACGCATCGTCTTTTTAGTGTATTTTAACAACCTTTGACTACATTCTCAGAGAAGCGGGCTTCAAATCAATCGCCTCGGCCTTTAAAACGCCATTTCCACGTACCACCACCATGCACTTGCCGGAGAAGGCTTTGCGGCGCGGCGCCTGGAAACGTTCCATCGACGTCTGACAGCCATTATCGGTTCCGATGATCTGTGCATCGCCTGTGGTAGAGAACTCAATCTGGTTCTCTGCCCACGGACAGAGACGACCCTCCTCATCCACCACCTCAACGGTGACGAAGGTGAGTTCCTGACCGGCATAGTCGACAGAGAGGCGGAGGTGATCGGGTTGACTGGCAGTATGTATCGTCTGTGTGCAGACGGGTTGGCCGTTCTTACGGGTGACAGCCTTGATCTCGCCTGGTTCGAACTGTACGCGCCACATCACATGGTAATCGTGTTCACCCTTACGACGGATGCCCTGACTACGGCCATTGATGAAGAGTTCCACCTCGTCGGCCTGGTTATAGTAGGCCCAGAGATCGATAGTCTGACCAGGGAGCCAGTTCCAATGGGGGAAGAGATGGAGCATGGGTTTGGCGGTCCACTCGCTCTGGTACATATAATAGCTGTCCTTGGGGAAGCCCGCCAGATCGATGAGACCGAAATAGCTACTACGTGCCGGGAAGCCATAGGGCGTGGGTTCGCCGATATAGTCGAAACCGGTCCAGATGAACTGTCCACCCACGAAGGCATGGTGCTTGACCACATCCCACAGCTGTTCGTGGGTGCTCGACCACGAGGCATGCATGTTATCGTAGGCAGAGCATTTGAACGACGGGTCGGTATAGGGCAGCCACCACTGTTTGGGCGCCTTATAGATACTGTCGGAAGGCATCATATAATAGCCGCGCGACTGGAGCGCCGACACACTCTCGGAGAAGATGAAGGGCTTGCCGGGGAAGTTCCTGGGCACGTCGGCCACATGCTCGTGGTGATAGTTGAAACCAATCAGGTCGATAGCCCCACTCTTGAAGAGGTGGTTATTGGGCGAAGGCTCATTACAACCGGCTGTAATAGGACGGGTGGTATCATAACGCTTCACGATTTCAGCCAGATGCCGGGTGAGCAGGCTCTGTACCGACAGTTCGCCATCCTTGGCGAGGGTCGAGGCATCATGACCGGCATTCAGGATGAGGTTAGCCTGTTCGAGGGTCAGCGTGTCGGCCTCAGCCGAAGACCACTGCTCGAGTACCTCGTTGCCGATAGACCACATGAGGATGCTGGGATGATTGCGGTCGCGCAGCACCAGATCGGTGAGATCGCGCTCATGCCACTCATCGAAGAAGCGGGCATAGTCGTTCTGGGTCTTCTTGCGGCGCCACATATCGAAACTCTCATCCATCACGATGAGTCCCATGGTGTCGCACATGTTCAGGAGTTCGGGTGCCGGTGGGTTATGCGAACTGCGGATGGCGTTCACACCCATGGCCTTGAGTTTGGTGAGTTTGCGATGCAAGGCATCCTCGTACAAGGCTGCTCCTAAGCAACCGAAGTCGTGATGCTCGCACACACCATTGAGCTTGAAGTTCTTGCCATTGAGCCAGAAGCCCGTCTTGGCATCGAACTTAAAGTCGCGGAAGCCCGTGGTGGTCTCTACCTCATCCACCACCTGACCCTTGACAAGCAGTTGCGTGCGTACCTTATATATATAAGGATCCTCACAACTCCATTTACGGGGTTTCCGGATGGAGGTGGGGCGCCCCTGGGCATCCAACCATGTATTGCGAACGGTGACCTTCTGACGGGTGGGATTCACGTAATCGACCTCCACCTTACCATCGTGAACATACACACCCCAGTGTTTGATATGGATGGGGTTGGTACGGGTGAGCCACACGTGGCGATAGATGCCGCAACCGGAATACCAGCGCGAGTTGGGCTGGTCGGAGTTATCCACACGGACCGCCACCACGTTGGTGCCCTCATGCACATAAGGCGTGATATCATATTCGAAACTGGAGTAGCCATAGGGGCGGAAGCCTACCTTCTGACCATTGACATACACGGTGGCATTCATATAGACGCCATCGAACGCTAAGAAGAAGTTGGACAGATCGGCCGACTGCAGATCAGGGATATCGAAGTGCTTGCGGTACCAGCCGATGCCACCGGGTAAGGCACCTCCACCGGCACCACTGGGGTTACTGGCATAGAAGTCGCCCTCGATGGCCCAGTCGTGGGGCACATCGAGGCGGCGCCACTGACTATCGTCGTAATCCACCAAAGCCATCTTAGCATCATCGCCCAGACGGAAACGCCAGTCACTATCAAAACAAACACGCTCTCTGGCTGAACAAGCCAGAGAGCTGAGTATGGCCATCACGGCGAGCAATAGTTTTCTCATCGCTATAGTCGTTATGTGGATGGATTACAACTTAACAGATACCGCCTTACCGTTATACTGAACCAGTTTGCCTGCGGGGTTATCGAGATTCAGCGGCTGGGCGTTGTCCTTCGAGATCAGCACCACATTGAAGCGGCGGTTCTTGAGCATACCAGCAAACTGACCCTTACGGGCACCGAACGAGATGGTGCGGGTGGCGTCATCGTAGGTGATATCGATGGTGGCATATTTGCCCTTCTCGTAGTTGTAGTTGGTACCTTCGTCCTCATAGAGTTGGAAGCTGCCATTCTGACCAGCATAGACATAGAGGTGGATGAGCTCAGCGGGTTTCTCGTCGCTCCACTCCATCTCAGGACCGAATGGGATGATGGCACCCTCGCGAACGAATACCGGGATCTGCTCGTATGGAGCCTCTACGATGAGGCGCTGGCCACCCTCGGTATATTCACCTGTGTAGAGGTTGTACCAGCCGCACTGGGCGGGGAAGTAAACCGAGCGGTTGCGGGCTTTGTAGTAGCCTACGGGACAAGCCATGAGGGCTGAACCGAACATCCACTGGTTACCGATATTCTCTACCTCACGATCGCCATTGAAGTCCATCACCAAGGGGCGCATCAGGGTGTAATCCCTGAAGTGTGCCCATCCTGCTAACGAGTAGAGGTATGGCATGAGGCGATAGCGCAGTTTATCGTAATAGACGAACGACTTGTAGGCAGGATGCTCATCGGGAGCGATGTTCCAGATTTCGCGCAATGGCCACTGACCATGCGAGCGGAACAACGGAATGAAGGTGCCGAACTGGTTCCAACGGGTCTGCAGCTCACGCCACTCCTTCAGGTCCTCGTTCTCTACCCCACTCTTGTCGAAGAGCTGTTGGGCAGCCACATAACGGTTCTCGACACAGAAGCCGCCCTGGTCCATACCCCAGAAAGGAATACCAGAGATAGAGTAATTCAGACCAGCCGTCATCTGGGCACGCATATCCTCCCAACGGGTACCGATATCACCACTCCAGGTGGCGGTAGAGAAGCGCTGCTCACCAGCGAAGCCGCTACGAGTGAGCAAGAATACACGTGGCTCATTGAGCTTACCCTTCCATACTGAACGCTGACCATTGTAGATGGCATCAGCATTCACGGTACTATAAGCATTAAAGTATTCAGTAGATGTGCCTAAAGCAGTTGGGCCAGAGAGAGCCTTGCGATACCACATAGGGGTACAGTCGCGTACGTTGGGCTCCGAGGCATCCATCCACCAGGCGTCGATCATTGAACTTTCTTGCGTCCCTTTCGGTAGCAAGCGCCCCTTCGGGTCGAGCGGAACATTTGAACTTTTGCTCAAGCCCGTGTAGAGGGCTTTGTCCATCTGATTCCAGAACATCTTGCGGGCACCGGGATCGTAGGCATCATAGAAACCATTTGTATAACCAGGACCAACCCAATCGTGGATATCGTCGGTGGGACTCTGGATATACATCCAGCCCTTGGCATCGAGTTCCTTGTAGTTGTCGGTATTGCAATAGAACTTTGGCCATACACTGATCATGAAGCGACCATGCATCTGGTGCACATTGTCGAGCATCTGCTGGGGATTAGGATAGCGTGAAGCCTCGAACTGGTGAGAGCCCCACTGGTCCTCGGGCCAGTAGTTCCAGTCCTGTACGATATTGTCGATAGGGATATGACGCTTACGGAACTCAGCGAGGGTGCCCTCAATCTCGTCCTGTGTCTTATAACGCTCACGACTCTGCCAGAAGCCTAACACCCATTTGGGATAGAGCGAAGCCTTACCCGTGAGAGTGCGATAACCGCTGACCACCTGGTCGAGGTTCTCACCTGCGATGAAGTAGTAGTCCATATCCTTGGCCATCTCGCTCCATACGCTCAGTTGTTCACGCTCCTGCTTGCTGCGGGGTTCCGACACACGCAGACCGCAATATGCCTCGCCACCATCGGGGCGCCACTCGATACGCAACTGCACACGTTTGCCCTTCTGCAGTTCGGTTGAGAACTTATAGGTGTTGGGGTTCCAGGCTGTGCGCCAACGCTCGGGCACCACCTCCTGACCATCGATATACACTTTTACATAACCTGAATAGTACAATATAAATTGAGCATTGAACATTGAACATTGAACATTGAATGTTCGGGGTTCAATGAACCCCTCATAGACTACGCTGGCACCGGCGAGCTGGAAGCCTTTGGGGAAATTCTTGATACCGCCATTGTCGGTCTTCAGGGCAATCGCCGATTTCTCAGGCGTACCATATTCATAATAGATGCTATCCTCATCGCGCACCAACTTCTTACCACGGGCATCGACATAAGTACCCGTGAGATGACCTGCACGTCCCTGTTTATCGTAGAGTTTAAAAGCCCGGTTGAGTTGGAGATAGTCGTTAGGATTACCAAAACGACAGTAGCTGTAAGAGTCCCACAGCAGACCGTAGTTCTTGTTGGAGAGCACGAAAGGAATGCTCACCTTGGTGTTATACTGGAAGAGGTCCTCGTTCTTTCCCTTCATGTTGAACTCCTCGCTCTGGTGCTGACCCAAGCCATAGAAAGCCTCATCATCGGGAGAGTCGAACTTCATCTGCCATGACAAGCCATGTTTCTGTTCCTCGGGAACGGTATAGCCTGTCTTCATACCTAATTCGCGCTCTGGCACGGTGAAGTCCCAGAACTTCTTGCCGTCCTGTGCCTCTTTGAGCAACTGCTTGCCAGCGGCATCGAAGAACGTGATGGCGCCAGTGGCCTTGGCGACCACGGCCTTGACCTTAGCGGTCTTGACCACGATGGTGGCCCCTTCGTCGGTAATGGTGTAGCTACCCTTCTGTGGAGCCTTCTGAGGGACAATCATCAGCGAGGCCGGCTTCTCAGGGAGGGCTTCCTTACTGGTGGCACGCACACGGATAATCTGGTTGTTCATCACCTCTAAACGGATAACCTTGGCCTGACCACCATCAGGACGGATGGTTACGTAGTTCCCATTTGTCTGCACCTCGGCTGCCAGCATGGTTGAAGATAGCAGCAAGGCTGACACTAAAATCTTTATTCGTTTCATTGTTTATATTATTGGTTGAACTCTTCACTATTCACTAATCAATCTTCATCCAACATCACTGCCTCTTCGGCAGCTGCCTCAACGGGCAGGGTGATAGTATAGACCGAACCGCCACTCGGGTTGTTCTCGGCTGTGATGGTACCACCATGCATCTCGACGATGGCCTTCACAAAGAACAGACTGATACCAGAGTCGTCATCGCTCACCATGGGGTCGAAGATGGTGTCTTCGCCACCCTCAGGAATACCCACACCATTGTCGGAGATACGGATAGAGCCCGAGGTAGAGGTCTTATCGACAAACACCTTGATCTTACACTCGGTGGGTGAGAACAGGGCACAGCTGTTGAGCAGCATCTGCACAGCCTGTGCCATCTGCTCGTGGTCGAAGTCGACGGTGAGATCCTGTGCCAGCGGGAAGAACGAGAACTTGACATGCTTGCCCAACGGCGCCTTGAACTGGGCGCACTGCTCCTTCATGAAGTGCTGGAGGTCGTGCGGCTTCTTGACCGTGGCCTCGATGCTCCAGGCGGCATTATAGAGCTCCTCGGCCTGTGCCTTCTGGTCGCTCTCCTGCTGTTTCTGCAGCTCGGCGCGCATCTCGGCCATCCACTGTTTCTTCATCACCTCCATACGCAGATAGTCGCGCTCGGTCTTCTCGGCCTGCTGTTTCAGGAATTTCCTGCGCCAGAAGAAGACGCCTAAGGCTACCAACGACAGGAAGACGAGCATGATCCAACGGTTACGCAACAACGGTGGGGTGACGGTAATCTTCAGGACAGCCTCGTTCTGACCCATCGTACCATCCTCGTTCAGCATACGCACATGGAGGATGTACTCACCATGCTTGAGCGACATATACGTGATGTTAGGATCGTTCTCCTCGGTACGGATCCACTTATCGCTTGAACCTTCCAGCTGGTAAACGAAGCGTGAGGTGTTATGCATCTCGCCCTTATCGGTTGCCAACTGAATGGTGAACTGATTCTCGTAATAGCGCAGCACCAGTTCCTTGCTGGTGTTGAGATCCTCAGTCATGATGACACGACCGTCGTAAGCCTCACCCACGCCTAACTGATGACCGAACAACTTCAGACCGCTGAATACGGGGGTCTCGTTATTATCGCCACTGGTCACGAGTTTCGGATTGATCACATCCACGCCACCAACACCGCCTATCAGGATCAAACCATCAGGTGTGAGGCAAGCAGAGCGCTGGTTGTAGGGTCCCTGTTGCAGACCATCCTTACTGGTGAAACTGCGCACATTAAAGGTCCAGTTGCCCTGCGCATCCTTCTTGGGAACCACATTCGACACGCCATGTTCGGTGATGACCCACATGTTGTGCAGCTGATCCTCAACCAGACCAACGACACTGGAGCCAATCAGACCGCTGTTCATATCGAGCATGGTCTGTTTGTTGGCTTTCCAATCGACCACGCAACAGCCTGATGTAGAGCCATGCCATACCAGTCCACGACTATCCTCCATCACACAGGTGGTGGTAGCCATAGCGGCAACCTGGCCGTTGACCACAGGGATGGTCATCGTTGCCACCTTGCCGCTAACGGGGTTGATGAGCGAATAGAACTGCGAGTGACCAACCATCAGCCAGCCTTTGGCAGTCCAGCTGGCAGAGGTCACGAAGTCCCCTGGCAGTGAGGAGTTATGTGAGTTGATGGAACGGAACTTACCCGTCTTAGGTGAGAAGCGCTGTACGCCGCTACCCAATGTGCCCAACCAGATATCGCCCCACTTATCCTCGGTAACCGACCAGATGTTATTGTTCAGCAACTGGCCATTGGTGTTCGACACGAGGTAGTTCTTGACCTGTCCGTTGGCAATATGGATCAGACCACCATTATACGTGCCGAACCATACCGAGCCATCCTTGGCACCATAGCTCGACACCATGATATCAGATGCGAAGCCACAGCGGGCTCTATCGTAAGTCTCAGTCTCACCAGTATCCTTCAGATATTTGATAATACCACGGTTATCAGTACCGAACCAGTAGTTGCCACTGGCATCGACCGTGGCGGTATTGATATCGCCCAACTCCAAGGTATTGAAGCCTAAGAGCTTCTCGATATACTGGTTCAAACCGTTGCGGTAGCAGCCAATCCACATGTTGCCCGACTTGTCGAGCATCAGGCGTTTCTGGGTATTCTCGCTCACGGAGGTGGCATCGAACTTATTGTTGACGAAGTTCCTGACCTGACCGCCCTTGGTATCAATCACATAGAGTCCCATGTGGTCGGTAGCCAGCCATATCCAGCCTCGCTGGTCCATGCACACATCCCATACCTGTATGTCGGCTGGTAACGGGGCTATGCCGCAAGAAGCCAGATAGTCATTCAGCGAGCCATACCAGATCTTGTCCTTCTGACTGAACACAAACACATGACCAGTGGTGAGCACCCAGTAGTTGCTATGTTTATCGACATAGATATCATAGCCCTGACTGCTCTGGGCGCCACTGCGCTTCATAAAGTCCTCGCGCCACAGCACCTTACCATTGTCGCCATCGAGTGCCATCAGGTCGCCATCGCTCGATGTCACCAACAGTTTATCGTTCCACTCGGCAAAGTTGGAGAAGTTGTACTCCTTGGGAATCTGATTCTGTTCATAGCCGTATTTGATCAGCTTATAGGTCTTCTTACGAGGATTATAGCAATACAAGCCCTCGTCGTAGGTCTTGATCCAGAAACGTTTCTGCGAGTCGATATAGAAACGGTCGATATTGCCCTTGATGCCCCATTTTGACAAGATGTTGGACGGATTGCGGTTGACACGCTCGGTGACAGGATCGAACACGCTGTAGTTCATGCCCTGTTTCAGCCACAGCTTACCTTCGCCATCCTCCCATATCTGATCGACATAGTTGTTGCGGAGGGTGGTGGTATCGTTAGGATCGGAGTAATAGGTACGGAAGCGGTAACCGTCGTAGCGGTTCAGACCATAGGAAGTACCAATCCAGACGAAGCCATGCGAATCCTGGAACATATAGTTGATCTGCGAGTTGGACAAACCATCGCGTGCATCCAACCTGCGGAATTTCATATCAGGAATCACTGCCGTGGCTGCACTCACGGTGAGGCAGCACATACAAATGATAGAAGCAATCAGTTGTCTCATATGCCTGTGTTTTTATTTCTTAGCCGAAGTCTCACGAATCACGAGTTTCTGCGGCACGATTTTCTTGTAAACCTTGGTGTCGCCATTGATCGTATTCATCAACAGGCGACAGGCCTCGATACCCATCTCATGGCTCTGATCCACGATGGCAGAGAGCCGAGGCGTCACGTAGCCGGCGTGTACATCGTCGGTGAAACCGATGAGCGCCACATCCTCCGGGATACGCAGTCCTAACTGCTTGATAGCCGTGAAGGCAGCAAAGGTGATGATATCATTGAAGGCCAGGATGGCATCGGGGCGGTTCTCCATCTGCAGCAATCGGGTGGTAGCCTCCAACGCCCAGTCGTAATCAATCTTATCGCAGACCACGAGTTCACGCTCAATGGGCATGCGGTTCTCGCGGAGCGCCTCGAGATAGCCGTGCTTACGACGGATGACCATGTCGAGGTGGTTAGGACCACCGATAAAGGCAATACGCTTGCTGCCCGTATCGATCAGGTGCTGGGTGGCCATCTGAGCAGCCACATCGCCATTGGCAGTCACACAAGAGAAACGGTCAGACAAACAGGTACGGCCGAAGAACACCAAGGGAATAGACATGCTTGACAGTTCTTCGAAATGACTATAGTCGCGGGTGTTCTGCGACAGGCAGGCGATGATGCCCTCCACATGCAGATTGATAAAATTGTCGATGGCCTTCACTTCTGCCTCACTATCTTCGTGGGTATTGGCACTAATCACCGAATAGCCAGCCTTACGCGCCTCATCCTCGATACCATCGAGAACGGCTGCATAGTAATGAGTCACCAGGTTAGGCACCACCACACCAATCACCCTCGGAGCCTCTTTACGCAAGCTCTGAGCAAAGGGGTTGGGACGGTAGTTCATCTCCTTAGCCAAGGCCTTCACCTTCTTCTGCATCTCCTGTCCTATCTCGGGCGAACTGCGCAGTGCCCTGCTGACAGTAGCTATACTGACACCCAGTTTCAGAGCGAGATCTTTCAACGATGTCCGACGTTTAGTAGTACCCATATTGTTAATAGTAAAAAAGTGACGATGCAAAGGTACATCTTTTTTTGAAATTTGCAAACGTTTACGTGTGTTTTTTCACTATAAACCACTGATTTCAAACAAAATCGTCGTACCTTTGCAGCAGCAAAATCAGAAATGAGTAATGAATAGTTGATAATAAGTTAGTTAGAAAATGAGGGGTAGGCTGTCGTGATGACAGCCTATCTTTTTTATGTTTTCCCACTTAGAAGGTGGCACGCACCATGAACCTGATGCCCCACTTGTTTGCCGTCGGCAACTCGTTGTAATTGAGGCGACGCACATATTCCACATGCACAATCTTGAAGATGTTATGCACACCTAAGCTCAGCTCCATGTAGGGACGGTTCTTATCGATGACATAGCAGCCCTCGGGGAAGTACATCACGATGGAATTGCCCACGTTGTGTGCCAGATAAGGATTGTTCTTATCGCTCAACTCACCCCAGAGTACACGGAAGGCCACCCACTCGCGCCACTTCAGCTTACGGATCAGCGGGATGCGGTTCAGGATCTTACCGTTCATATCCCAGCTCACCTGTCCCCACAGCATACGGTCGGTGGGGAACTCCATATTGTTGATGAGCTCGAAGGTGTTGTCCTGGATGATATAGGAGAGGTTAGTCTCGGGCATGATGAGCAATGGGAATGGTACTTTCTCCCACTGGATGCCACCCTTTACATACCAGTCCATCTTACCCCATGACTTCAGCCAGAAGCGCTTATAGAGCGACGCCTCGGTGTAGTTATAGCTATACTGACCACCCAGCACGCCCTTCAATCCCAAGGTATGACTCACCGTCAGCACCGGTGCATCGAGGTTGATGGGCAGTCGGCGCTGCTTGGTGTTGATAAAGGTCTCACCAGGCGCAAAACGCAGTTCTGCGCGGAGCTCGGTGGTACGGATCTTCTGCGAGGGAGCAGGAGTGACAAAACGATATTCCGAGTCGTTGATGCGCGGAAGAGGATGAGACCAGTTGGTCCAATCGTCAGGATTCGCGGACATCGTCATGGGAACGAAGAACAGATTACCAGCCGCCTCGTTCTCTTCGACTTTCATTGACAAGGTGGTGCGGAAGCCCCAGTCCTCCTCGCGTTCGAAGGTGAGCGACTGACGGTTGTAGAACATCATCTTATCGACTTTCGACCACTTGATACCGGTGAACACATTATCCTTATCGGTATGCATGAACTTATCCGAAGGCGACATCACATCGTAGGTCGATGAGAAGGTGAGCGTGCGCTTGGGGAACTCGCGTGGCAGATACTCCTTCTTATTGAACGACCAGATGACATCACCTTTATAATACCACTTATGAGAGTCCCAGCCACGGGCCACGTAACCACTCAGGAAGAGGTTTGAATCCAGGTTGGCGGTGGTCTGCGCCGAGATACGGGTACGGATACCATCGATGAAATTCTTGGTGATCATGGTGTTGATAGGACCAATATCCACCTTGCTCGGATGGTTCTTGCTACCTGTCTCCACAAAGTTCTCGACAAAAGCCTTCAGACCGAAGATAATCCACTTGAAGCCCTTGATGTTCTGCAATCCGCTGACAAACGAGTCCATCTGACTCTCGCCCTTAGTCAGCTCCACCTGACGATACTGATTCCAGAACTCATCGCTTCGCATCATGGCATTCACATCCTTCACCTCCTTCTTCGAGCCCTTGAACAGTTGTCGGGGCAGTTCGTCGAAGGCATAATCATTGATGCGGGTATTACGGATGACCGCGAACTTCTGCAGGAAGCTGGCCAGCTTGAGCTCGGTGAACATGTCATCGACACTGAGCACCCACTCGCCATCAGGCAACTGCGTGAACTCCTGCACCACCTGCATGTTCTCCACCCAGTTCACATCGCTCTTCTTGGGGATGGTCATCTCGCAGCGCTTGACCTGCCAGCTTGAGTCGGCCAGGATATACAAGTCGCCACGGAAACCAAAGTCCTGCTGGTTGTTGGGCAGGAAGTGCAGATGGTAGCACAGATCGCGGTCGACCATCAGCGTGTCCTCGATATAATAGCGGTAGAACCCGATGGCATCCTTACCGATAGGCGACGTGAAGGGGTACTGCAACAAACGGATCTGGTCGTCGTAGATGTTCACATCGGTAAACACCTCCTTCATCACCGTATTCAGGATGTCACCTGTCTGGAACAGGTCGTTGATACCCTGCGAGTTCATGCCTTTGATGATGGTCTTCTCGTCGTGCGGTTTCTTACGGTAGATCTTCTGCGAAACGGTCTCATCCACACTGATAGGCAGGATGAGCTTGTTGTTATACGGACAAGCTTCTATCTGGTCGATCAGCCACTGTTTCTTCTTGAACTTAGGCGAGTCGAGGACCTCCGGACGGAAATCGTTGAGTGCCAGGGTAATCTTCTGATATTTGTTGTACTGATAGAAGTCGCGATTATCCAGATCGGTCTTCTTCTTAGCGGCAATCACCTTGCGCATCATCTCGACCGCCGGGTTGTTCTTACGACTATAGCGGCCGCGCTTGGTCTTGATGGTCACCTCCTTCAGCATACGGTTATCCGTTTTCAGGGCAATCTTGATGACACTCTTGATGCCCGAGTTCACCTGTATGGTATGGGCTACATAACCCACGGAGGTGAACGTCAGTTGCCAACCGTTATGACGGGCTATGGAGAAATTACCATCGATATCCGATGCCACTCCTACCCCGTGACCCAGATACTGGGCACTGGCAAATGGTATCGGCTCACCGGTCTTCGCATCCACGATCTGACCGCTGATGGTGTGCTGCGCCAGCGCACTCAGCGTCAACAGCAGCATACATACCATAAGATTTAATCTTTTACTCATTTACTTTAAAATCTGTGTTAAGTCTGTTATTACCTTTTCGGCGGCTGACTCATCGACGGGATCGTCCGTCCAGCCTTCGCCTTTAAACCATATCGTGTGACATCCCGCCTTACCAGCTGGGATGATATCCTTATCCATGCTGTCGCCTACGACCACCACCTCGTCGGGTTGCAGCCCCAAGGCCTCGACGCCTAAGGTAAAAATCTGCGGGTCGGGCTTGCGCACACCTACGACAGCACTCTCAATAATCGATTCAAAAATGCCATCGAGCTTAAACTCCTTCAGTACAGTGGCGATATTACCATAGAAATTGCTCACCAGCACCAGGGGGAACTGCTGCTTCAGCTGTAACAGCACCTCGCGACTCTTGTCGGTCTCTGCAAGTGTCCGAGCATAGAGATCATCCACTACCGCCTGCTCATAGGCCTTGCCACAAGCTTCACTCCACTTGTCGCGGAAGCACTCGAACTGAATGCGGATTTTCTCCTCCAGCGTCCGACGGAACGTGAAATCGGACTTGATAATGGGATTCTTGCCCAAAGTACGCTCACCTACCACGTAAGCATCACGGAACTCCGACTCGCTTACAGGTACCTGCTGACGCTCGTAGGCGTGCCAGATGACCTTACCCCAGTGGTGTCCACCGGTATCCAAGGTCCCACCGTAATCAAATATATAACCCTTGATCATCACTATTCACTCTTCACTAATCACTATTCACTAATCTCCTTACAGAGGGCCTCGTGCTTGCTGTGCATGTACATATACATGGCCTGGAAGACCGTGATCTCCACCAGAGGATATACCCAGGGGCAATCCAGCAGACAGGTGACATAGATGGTGATAGCGCGCGTATTGAACGTGAGCAGATTGGTGTACTTCATCAACGGACGACTGCCTGCCAACAAGCGCTGACGGACCTCCTCAGAGGGCTGTGCCTTCCAACGGGCGAAGAACTGCTGGAACTGCGGGGTGCGCTGCTCCTGACTCTTACAGTAGTTGGCGTAGTTGTAGAAGAACAAACGCGACAGCCAGTCGCTCTTGGGCAACGACTCGTAGTGGGCACGCTGCTGCTTGTAGTTATCGAGTTCGCTACCCTCCTTACCCAACAGGAAGAAGAGGTGGATCTGACGGTAGTAATCGGCCAGCGAACTCTGTTTGGCATGCAAGCCAATACCTGCAATCGCACAGAGCACAAAAGCCCAGAAGCCCCACTCGATATCCGTTCCCGGGATGTGCTGGTTCCACAGACGGGCGATGATACCGATATAGATACTGGTGAACCACAGATCGCCTGAGAAACCATCCAGCATACGACCAATCAGGGTCTTCTTGCCGGTGATACGTGCCATCTGACCGTCGGTACTATCGCAGAAGTTGGCAAACATCAGCAACAGTACACCATAGATGTTATGCAGCAGGTCGGTGTAATGGAACATCCAACCAGCGCCCACGCCTAAGAAGATGGATACGATGGTAATAACATTGGGGTGGATGTCCAGTTTGTTCCACAACAGGGCAAACACCAATCCTATAGGACGTGTAAAGTGCACGTCCAACCACTCTTCAGTATCCTCTGACTTAAATGATAATTTTAGTAATTCCTTAAAACTTGACATTATTTTAGTTTGCAATTTAATACTTCGTATAGAACTAATCACTAATCACTATTCACTAACCCCGCGATAGCTTCGGCGGCTTCGTCACGACAACGCGAAAAACTGGGCCAGTCGTTAAAGTCGATGACACAGAACGAGCCATCCTCACGTACGATACAGTCGCCTCCATACACCTGGATACCCACAGCCTGAGCGAGGGTCTCAGCCGTATGCTGCAGCACAACCTCCTGGAACGGATAGTGACGAGCTGAGCCATTACGCGCCTCATCGCCGAATTTGGTATCACCATCGTCGGTGGGATAGTAATAGCGGAAGAAACCGGAACCGCTCACTCCATAGAACTTCACCAGATCGCCAGGTACATGCGCACTCACCGTATAGGCCGTGATGCCACGCTGTTCGAAAGCAGCTATCTTCGCAGCCAGTTCGGTTTTATCGGCCACATACTGCACATCATCCTTGCTCTGTGCAGCTGCATCGCCACGCTTCAGCCAGTAGCCATGGCTGCCCTCCTGTGGAGGTACAGGCGTATCAGACAGTTGCATGATGGTTGCCAGCTGACAACGCCCGCAGTTACGGATAGCCGCAGAGGTGTTGATCACGCCAGCTTTGCTCTGCAGTTTCTCCAGTGTCTCAGGCAAGCGCCCCATGGTCAGCACCCAGTCGTAGCCATCGACATGGGTGAGTTGCTGCTCACCAATGGCATCCACCTGATGTCCGGCTGCCACGAGCTTAGTACCCACAGCATCCAGTATCGCCCGGTCCTTCTCTACAGAGTTAGGAGAGAACTGCTCTGCTCTATATATCAACAGTATCTTCATTTCAAAAAGTCTTCCGCTTTCTCAATATCGCTGGCATGGTCGATGTCGAGCACCTTCGAGAAGGCATAGGCCTTCAGCTGCAGGCCTTCGTTCACCAAGGCACGCTGGAAGTTACGCATACGACTCTCGCCACGGGCTATGCAGCGCTCCAGTACAGGGATAGCCTTAGGGGTGAGTCCATAGATGCCGCCGCTGATATACTGTGGATGGTCGCAACTATCCAGGAACGCGGTGATGCGCTGCGCCTCATCAACAGCCACATGAAGTGGTTTCTCGTCGTCGATATAGTCGGTCACGCCCATCAGGCCATCTACCTCGTTGGTATCGACCAGCTGTTCGAATGTCTTTACATACGTTGAGAATTCCTTTTCACGGAAGATGGTATCCACGGTAGTCAGTACAAAAGGCTCATCCTTCAACCAAGCACTCAGTTCCCACATGCTATGCATTGAGCTGGGGGTGCTCTTCACCTTATATCTCAAGGGTACCTGCCCTGCCTCGGCAACAGCCTTCAGGTGAGCAGCCACATCGGTCATCTGTTCATTACATATCACACATATCTCGCTGGCACCTTGCGCCATAAACACACGAATCAGGCGGTCGATCAGCTGTTCACCCCCCACTTTCACCAGTGGTTTCGGCGCAGCTACGCCCTCCTGAGCCAGTCGCGAGCCCTCGCCCGCTGCTATTATCGCATACTTCATACTTAAATATCCTAACCTGATTTTCCTGTTTTTGTCCCATTTCTGGCTGCAAAATTACGCATTTTTGTTGAAAGTACGGAAACTTCGGCTATATATTTAGGTTTTATTTGCTTAAAAAGACCCTTCACTGGGTGGTATAAGCCATCAATGCCTGATGGGTTTTCTGGTGACCAACAGCGATAATTTTTTCTGACTTATCGTAGTCGAATCCACTAAAACGACTCATCTGGATATCGACCAGGACATCAGGATGGGTCAGCTGCGCCATCAGCAACGAGTTCTGACGAATCATGATGGAGCTGGTGCGCGAGAGCATGGTGTAATAGTTGAAATCGAGGTTATCAGGTAATAAACGGTTCAGGATCTGCTGCGACAGCGAGGTGCTGCGCTTGCGCTTCTCATGGAGTTCCTGATGCATCAGCCATTGCGCCTTGTAATCATGCCCACTCACATCGATACCAATCAACAGGTCGCCTTCCTGGCGCACGACCCGATTGAGAGGAATGGGATTGGTGACACCACCATCGATCAGGAGCATATCGCCACGACGCACGGGCTCGTAGAAGGTAGGCAACGAGATAGAGGCACGGATAGCCTCGAACAGACTGCCTTCACGGATGACTACTTCCTGCCCCGACAGATAGTCGGTAGCCACGGCACAATAAGGAATGGGTAGCTGTTCGATGGGCACATCGGGCACAAACTCCATGATAGCCTCAATAATGCGGGAGCCCTTGACCAAGTGGTTAAGACTGAACGAGAAATCTGTCAGCTCGAGCATTTTCTTACGGTCGATAGTCTTCATCCACTCGCGGAAATCATCGAGTTTACCAGCAGCATAGACGCCCCCAATGAGGGCGCCCATAGAACAACCGGCAACAGAGGTGATGCGGTAATCCTGCGACAGCAGTTCCTGAATAGCACCGATATGCGCCAATCCACGGGCGCCGCCACTGGACAGCACCAAGGCTACATCACGACTCATGGGGCAACTATTTTTAAGCCATCGGTGTCGATATCGCCCGAACCACGTTTGTGCTTACTCATCGTACGTACACTGCCTTTGAGCGAGATATCGCCCGAACCCATCAGTTCGGCATTCACAAAGCCACAGCCATCGCGAAAATCCACTACAATATCACCCGAACCACGGAGCGACAGATTGGTAGTATCGACCTGGTGCTGACGGATATCCACGTCGCCAGATCCTACCAGACTGACATCGGTCCGACGCCCTTCAAGGCGCTCGATATCCACATCGCCAGAACCTACTAATTCAATGTCGGCACGGTCGCAAAGGAGGTCAGCGAAATCGATATTACCAGAGCCTTTCAGGCGAATCGTCATCACATCGGTATCAACACGGCCCTCACTCAAGAAATCGCCTGAGCCATTGAGCGTCACACCAATCAGATCGGGTGAAGAAATACGGACACAGAGTTCGTCATCGCCACCAAAGCGCACATTGAACAGTCCATGTTTGCCACGGTTACGGATAGTAAGGGTGTTCCCCGACATTTCGGTGAGAATATCAGAAACCAGTTCCTTAGGACCACTGACACGTACAGAGAACGAATCGGCCTGAGTATAATAGACCGTGGGCGAACCATTGATCTCAACACGTTCGAACCCCTTGAGCGAACGCGACTCCATGGCCTGCTCGCCACTCAGTTGGATGGAACCATTAAACCCATTGGTATTACAAGCACACGAGGTGATACCCAACAGCACACACATCGATAGAAATAACTTCATTTTCATAACAGTAAATACGCTTTATATGTTTCAACTTATACCCGTTAGACGCAAACAAACAGGAAAAAGTTGCAAACACAACCTAAAAAAAATCAACCTAACGGCAGTTCAACCCAGAAACGAGAGCCCTCGCCCAGGATAGAGTCGACACCAATAGAGCCACCTAAGCTCTCTGCATGACTCTTGGCCACCGACAAGCCCAGACCCGTACCAGGAATATACTCATCGACCTTGACGAAACGCTCGAAGATACGCTGACGGTCGGCCTCGGCAATACCCTTACCGGTATCGAGAACCCACAGACAGAGACGATCGCTTTGAGGCAGATCGAAGCCAAGGGTGATAGAACCTTGCGTGGTGAACTTGACAGCATTCTGAACGAGATTGGACATAATCTCCTTGAGCTTGCCTATATCAGTATTCATCATCAGCTCGGGAATCGGGAACTGGGTGACCAGTGTGACAGCCGACGAATCGACCATCGGTGCAAAGGAGTCGGCAATCTGACGAAGTACAGGCACCACATCGATCTGCGACTTAACCAGACTCTTAGCCTCAGCCTCAACCTTCGACATGCTTACCAGACCATCGATAATATTAAGCAGCTTATAGTTGTTCTTCTGGATTTCGGTGATAATCTGATTACGTTCCTCGGCATCCTCAATCATCGGTAACAGATCGGCAAAGCCCACGATGGCGTTGAGCGGCGTACGAATCTCATGACCCATATTTGCCAAGAAAGCCGTCTTCAAGCGGTCGCTCTCCTCAGCCTTATTACGTGCAGTAATCAGTGCCGCCTCCATCTCCTTCTGGGCATCGATACGCATGGAAGTGCCCACCACACGCAAAGGCAGACCTTCCTCATCGCGAGCTGCGATGGTACCGAAACTCTCCTCCCAATAATAAAGCGCACCTTTACCTAACGACACACGATAGACCTCGTGGTACGACTGTGTCTTTCCCAAGCACACATTCTCAAGGGCCATCTTGACACGTTGACCATCACTCTTATCAAGAATCTCAGGGAGAACATCGAGGGGGAAATCGGGAGGGCCTACCAGACCACCCTTGGTCTCACGATAATCGGCATCCACATACAGTATCCTGCTGGGCACATCGATATGCCACGTACTGAGTTTCATGGCCTTGAGCACGAACTCCGATTCAATATTATTCTGACGGACCTTGGTCAGTTCCTCAAGCTCAGTCTGCAAACGACGACGTGTGCGACGCTGATAGACAATCATCACCATGAGCCACAACACCACCAAGACGCTGCCAATCCACAACGCCTGAATGAGATACGGATTATCCGACTGAGTATAGAGCAACAATCTAACCATAGGTTCTTAATTTCATGTGCAAAAGTAACCATAAAAATTAAAAAACGAACATTTTTAGGCTGATTTTTCATAAAAACAAAGCTTTTTTATTAGATTAACAGAAAAAAAGTACATTTTTAGGCCGATTTGCATTAACTTTGCAGCCTGTAAACATTAATGTAATGGAACAAAAGTATGAATTGATCGCCAAAACGTTTATGGGACTGGAACCTGTACTGGCGAAAGAGCTGACCCAACTGGGGGCTAATGATGTAGTGATCGGTAGACGAATGGTATCGTTTACGGGTGATAAGGAAATGATGTATCGTGCCAACTTTCAGTTGCACACGGCTATCAGGATTCTGAAGCCGATACGTCACTTTAAAGCGAAAAGCGCTGACGATGTGTATGAGGAAATCAAGAAGATTGACTGGACCGAATATCTGGGAACGGACAAGACATTCACCGTTGACTCAGTAGTCTTCTCAGAAGAATTCCGCCACTCCAAGTTTGTTTCGTATAAGGTAAAGGATGCTATCGTGGACCAGTTCCGCGAGAAGACCGGCAAACGCCCCAATATCTCGGTGGCCAACCCCGACATCCGTCTGAATATGCACATTGCCGAGGACAAGTGTACACTGAGTCTGGACTCGAGCGGTGAGAGTCTGCATCGTCGTGGTTACCGACAGGAGAGTGTAGAGGCACCCCTCAACGAGGTGCTGGCTGCAGGTATGATCCTGTTGAGCGGCTGGCAGGGCGATACCGACTTTATCGACCCGATGTGTGGTAGCGGTACCCTGTTGATTGAGGCTGCCCTGATTGCCAAGAACATGGCACCAGGACTCTTCCGCAAGGAGTTTGCCTTTGAGAAGTGGCCCGACTTCGATGCCGACCTGTTTGATGAGATCTACAACGACGAGAGTCATGAGCGTGAGTTCAACCACAAGATCTACGGATACGATATTGACATCAAGGCTGTCAACACTGCCCGTATGAACGTCAAAGCAGCTGGACTGAGCGACGTGATCACGGTTGAGGAGCAGGACTTCAAGAACTTCACCCAGCCTGCCAACAAGAGTATCATGATTTCGAATCCCCCCTATGGCGAGCGTATCTCAACGCCCGACCTGTTAGGCACCTATAAGATGATTGGTGAGCGTCTGAAGCATCAGTTCAAGGGCAACGACGCCTGGATTCTGAGCTATCGCGAGGAGTGTTTCGACCAGATTGGTCTGAAGCCCAGTATCAAGATTCCCCTTTACAACGGCAGTCTGGAGTGCGAGTTCCGCAAGTATCAGATGTTTGACGGTAAGTTGAAGGACTTCCGCTCGGAAGGTGGTGTTGTGAAGACCGAAGAAGAGAAGCGCCAGATGGCTGAGAAGCATCGTTTCAAGAAGGAGCGCGAATTCAAGAAGCGTCTGGAGGAGAAAGAAGAGAATGAAGAGGCCGACATTCTGAACTTCACATTCCACAAACACGATATCAACAAGAACCGTGGTGGACACGAGAGCTTTGACCGCAGCGGCAAGGACCGTAAGGAGTTCAACAGAGACCGTAAGGACTTCGGCAAAGGCGGCAGAGACCGTAAGGACTTCAAACGCGGCGGCAAAAGAGAATTCGGCAAAAAGGACTTCGGCAAGAAAAAGAGATTCGACGATGATGAGGATTAAACAGATGGTGGCCACCATGGCCATGATGGCAATCGCAATAACCATGAGTGCTCAGGATAAACTTTTCACATTGGAGGACCTTAACTTCGGCGGTAGGAACTACGCAAACCTTCGACCACAGAACATGTGGTTGACATGGTGGGGTGAGCAGTTGATTCAGACCGATGTGGAGGCATGCTATAAGATTGACACGAAGACAGGCAAGAAGAGCACCCTTTTTACCCTCGACGACATCAACAAATGGGCAGGCAGCAACGACACCAAGTACGTACGCCACCTGATGAACGCCTCGTTCCCCTACCCCAACAAGTCGCTGGTCCTGTTAGGCAACCGCAAGTCGGTGATCCTGTTAGACTTTGTCCAGAAGAAGATTGTATGGCAGGACAGTATCGCTGGTCAGCAGGCCAACGACTGGCATGCCGCATCGCGCGCCACAGCCTACGTAGAGGCTGATCAGCTGTTCGTGGTTGACGGACAAGGCAAGAAGCACCAGCTATCAACTGACGGTAGCCGTGAAATCGTCTATGGTCAGAGCGTACATCGCAACGAGTTCGGCATCCGCAAGGGTACCTTCTGGAGCCCCGACGGTCAGAAGCTGGCTTTCTACCGCATGGACCAGCGCATGGTAACCGACTATCCACAGGTGAACATCTTCCCTCGCAACGCCCAGCACGAGCCTGATAAATATCCGATGGCAGGCATGACATCGCACAAGGTGACGGTGGGCGTGTACGACCTGAAGACAGACAAGACCGTCTATCTGCAAGCCGGCAATCCTACTGACCGCTATTTCACCAATATCACCTGGAGTCCCGATGCCAAGACCGTTTACATGTTCGAACTGAACCGCAAGCAGAACGACTGCCGGTTGGTAGCGTATGATGCAGCAACGGGTCAGAAGACTGCCGAGTTGTATCGTGAGACCTCGAACAAATATGTGGAGCCTCAGAACCCCATTGTGTTCCTGCCCTGGGATGCCTCTAAGTTCGTCATGCAGAGCCAGAAGGACGGCTACAACCACCTCTACCTCTTTGATCAGAGCGGCAAGGAGCTGAAACAGCTGACCAGTGGTACATGGGTAGTGATGGAGCTGGTGGGATTCAACGAGAAAACCAAGAGCATTGTCTATACCAGCAACGAGGTAGATCCACGCTATTGCAACCTGTGGAGCCTGAACCTGAAGACAGGCAAGCGCCAGTTGTTGGACCGTGGTATCGGTGTGATTCAGCGCGCCCAACTGTCGGCCACAGGTCAGAAAGCCTGTCTGACGCTCTCGACACCCAACAAGCCCCGTCTGATTGACATCGTGACAACCGGCAAGCAGTCATCTCTGAATCTGCTGGATGCCCCCGACCCCTGGAAGGACTACCAGCAGCCCATCTATACCAGCGGCAGTATCAAGGCAGCCGATGGCGTGACCGACCTCTATTATAGAATGGTGAAGCCCCACGATTTCGATCCCAACAAGAAATACCCCACCGTGGTTTATGTCTATGGTGGTCCTCATGCCCACAACGTAGATGCCTCATGGCACTGGCTGAGTCGTCCATGGGAGACCTACATGGCACAGAAGGGTTATATCTGCTTCATCATCGACAACCGTGGTTCGGAAAACCGTGGTCGTGACTTTGAGCAGGCCACCTGGCACCAGTTAGGTCAGATTGAGATGCAGGACCAAATGAAAGGTGTGGATTTCCTGCGCCAGCAGCCCTATGTAGATATGAACCGCCTGGGTGTGCATGGCTGGAGCTTCGGCGGATTCATGACCATCTCGCTGATGACCAACTATCCCGACGTGTTCAAGGTGGGTGTGGCAGGTGGACCTGTCATCGACTGGAAGTGGTACGAGGTGATGTACGGCGAGCGTTATATGGGCACCCCACAGGACAATCCTGAGGGCTACGCCAAGAGCAGCCTCATCAGCAAGGCCAAGAACCTGAAAGGCAAGCTGCAGATTATCACCGGCTATAATGACAACACGGTGGTACCACAGCATTGTCTCTCGTTCCTCGATGCCTGCATCAAAGCCGGTACCCAGCCCGACTTCTTTGCCTACCCCGGCGAGGAGCATAACATGCGAGGGCATGCCTCAGTGCATCTGCATGAGCGCATCACCCAATACTTCGAAGACTATTTAAAGTAATCATAAAGTTCAAAGTTCAAAGATGAAAATCTTACTGTTAGGAAGCGGCGGACGTGAGCACGCCTTAGCTTGGAAAATTGCTCAGAGTGATAAATGCGAGAAACTCTACATCGCACCAGGTAATGCCGGTACAGGCC
The DNA here is from genome assembly GCF_000619985.1 of Prevotella sp. P6B4. Lineage (NCBI taxonomy): Bacteria > Pseudomonadati > Bacteroidota > Bacteroidia > Bacteroidales > Prevotellaceae > Prevotella > Prevotella sp. P6B4. Next base: position 244,938 of record NZ_JHVE01000001.1, on the reverse strand, counting down.
AGTGTGGCGAGAACGTTGCCATGAAGGCCGACGACTTCGAAGCCATCAAGGCTTTCGTGGTAGAGAAAGGCATCAACATGGTGGTGGTGGGTCCTGAGGATCCATTGGTCAAGGGCATCTACGACAATCTGAAGACTGACGAGCGTACCAAAGACATCCCTGTCATCGGTCCGTCAAAGGCCGGTGCCGTACTTGAAGGCTCGAAGGATTTTGCCAAGGCCTTCATGGAGCGCCACAACATCCCTACCGCACGTTACCAGACTTTCGACGGAGAGCATCTGGAAGAAGGCTTGAAGTTCCTGGAGACACTCGAAGCTCCTTACGTGCTGAAAGCCGATGGTCTCTGCGCTGGTAAGGGCGTACTGATCCTGCCTACCCTCGACGAGGCCAAGAAAGAGCTGAAGGAGATGTTAGGCGGTATGTTTGGCAATGCTTCAAGTCGCGTGGTCATCGAGGAGTTCATGAGTGGTATCGAATGCTCGGTATTTGTACTGACCGACGGCAAGAACTACAAGATTCTGCCCGAGGCCAAGGACTACAAGCGTATCGGTGAGCACGACACTGGTTTGAACACTGGTGGAATGGGTAGCGTTACACCCGTGCCTTTTGCCACCAAGGAGTGGATGCAGAAGGTAGAGGACCGTATCATCCGTCCTACCGTAGAGGGACTGGCCGCTGATGGCATCGACTATAAAGGATTTATTTTCTTCGGACTCATCAACCGTACTAACACCCCCAGCAAAGAGGCTGAGCCATATGTCATCGAGTATAACTGCCGTATGGGCGACCCAGAGACAGAGAGCGTCATGCTGCGCCTGAAGAGCGACATCGTCGACCTGTTTGAAGGTGTGGCTGAGGGCAACCTGAACGAGCGTGCCATCGCATTCGATGAGCGTGCCGCCGTCTGCGTGATGCTGGTTTCCGGCGGTTATCCCCAGGAGTACAAGAAAGGCTACCCCATCAAGGGTATTGAGGACGTAGAAGGCTCTATGGTGTTCCACGCAGGCACCGCGATGAAGGATGGTGAGGTTGTAACCAATGGTGGACGTGTCATTGCCGTATCATCATATGGAAAGGATAAGGCCGAAGCCCTGCAGAAATCATTCGAGGAGGCTCAGAAGATTGGATTTACCGACAAGTATTTCCGTCGTGATATCGGAGCAGATCTGTAAGATATAAATAGTGAAAAGATTACAGAATAGAATAGCAGAAAGTCGCCGCACGTTGCCGATAGCCATCCTGTATGGCATCGGCATCTGGCTGGCGTCAGGGATGGTACAGCACCATTGGTGGTTTCAGTTCGCCTGTTTCTTCACCGCAGTCTATGCGATGATTCATCTGAACAACATCAACATGCTGATACGCGTCTATAGCCGCATGGTATCAGTAGCTTATATCATGCTGGGCTGTTCGGCTGTATGGCTTTTTTCTTCGGTCCACGCCAGCATTGTGCAGGTATGCACCATCCTCATCCTACTGCTACTGTTTGCCAGTTATCAGGACACAAAGGCTATCGGAAAGATGTACTACGTCTTCCTGCTCATCAGTCTGGTGAGCTTGGCTGAGCCTTACTTCCTGCTATTCATCCCAATCATCTATCTGCTCATGGGCACCACGGTCTACTCCATGAGTATCCGTTCCTTCCTGGCCACGGTGTTAGGCCTGATCACCCCCTATTGGTTCTACATGGGGTGGCAGCTGTTCACTCATATCAAGGAACCCAGCGCCATGCTGAGTTTCCTGTCGCATTTCAAGGATATGAGCTGGAGTCCGGACTATACAGCACTGACACTTCCACAGCTCATCTATTTCGGTCTGCTGGTGGTGCTGTTCGTGGTAGGAGCCATCCATTTCTGGTTGACCAGTTATATGGATAAGATCCGTGTACGTAATATCTATGCCAGTCTGAACCTGCTCACTCTCTACAGCTTTGTCATGATGGCCATTCAGCCACAGGCATACGAGGTGTGGATACAGGTGCTCACCATTACCGTAAGCCCCATTATAGCCCACTTCATCTCACTCACCAGAACCCGCATGTCGAACATCTTCTTTATCGTGGTGACAGCGGTTGTTCTGCTTTTAACCGGCATGAACCTATGGATGTAATCATCAGTTTTCTCACACAGTACGGCTATTGGGGCATGTTGTTGGCAGCATTCCTGGCCGGCAGTTTCTTCCCGTTCTCAAGCGAGGCCGTGATGGTTGGTCTGATGGCTACCGGACTGGACCCCTGGCTGCTGATGATCTATGGCACTATAGGAAATGTACTGGGCTCGGTATTCAATTACGGCGTGGGCCGAATGGGTAAGTTGGAGTGGATTGAGACCTATCTGCACGTGAAGAAGGAAGATCTGGACAAAGCCCACCGTTTTCTGGCAGGACATGGCGCCTGGATGGGCTTCTTTGCCTTTCTGCCTGTACTGGGTAGCGCCATCACGATAGCCTTGGGACTGATGCGATCGAACGTCATCATCACGTTTATCGCCATCACATTAGGCAAGTTATTCCGTTATGTGGTCTTAATCTATGGTGCAGGATTGTTTATGTAAGTTAATTATCAATTGTCGATTGTAAATTATCAATTATAATTTGTACCTTTGCACCACCAAACTCGAATTTTAACGTTAAAGAAAATATTTGTGTAATGAAACAATTCAGGTTAGTAGACAACGCATTGGGCTGGTTCGCTTTTTTAGTGGCTGCCATTGTCTATTGTTCTACCATTGAACCGACAGCCAGTTTCTGGGACTGTCCGGAATTTATCACCACGGGGTATAAATTGGAGATCGGTCACCCACCAGGGGCACCTTTCTTCATGCTCACAGCTAATCTGTTCTCACACTTTGCAAGCGATCCAACGCAAGTGGCACGCATGGTCAACACCATGAGCGCCCTTTTGTCGGCCACTTGTATTCTGTTCCTGTTCTGGACCATCACGCATCTGACGCGTCGATTGCTCATCAGCAACTGGAACGAGTTGACATGGCCCAAGACGATTGCCATCGAGGCCTCAGGATTGGTAGGAGCACTCATCTATACCTTCAGCGACACCTTCTGGTTCTCGGCTGTTGAGGGTGAGGTCTATGCTTACTCTTCAGCATTCACCGCTGTGGTATTCTGGTTGATTCTGAAATGGGAAGATCACGCCGACGAGCCTCATAGCGACCGTTGGCTGATCCTGATCATGTATATGACAGGTCTGTCTATCGGCGTTCACCTGTTGAACCTGCTCTGTGTACCAGCCATCGTATTGGTTTACTACTACCGTCGTTTTCCCGATGCCAACCTCAAGGGTTCACTCATTGCATTGGCTGTGTCGATAGTCATCCTGGCCGCCGTGCTCTATGGTGTCGTTCCCGGCATCATCACCGTGGGAGGCTGGTTCGAGCTGTTCTTCGTGAACACCCTCGGCATGCCATTCAATACGGGCGAGATCATCTATCTCATCCTGTTGGTAGCCTGTGTAATCTGGGCTGTTTATGAAACCCAGACACAGCAGCACTCGCTCACCATCCAGAACATAGCCTTCCTGCTGTCGGTAGGCATGCTGGGTATCCCCTTCTACGGTTGGGGATGGTCGGCATTCTTCATCGGTGTCATCGTACTGGCTGCCCTGTGGTTCCTGCTGAAGTACACGGTGAACAAGCAGGCACTCATCACTGCCCGCATGAAGAACACCATGTTGCTCTGCATGCTGATGCTGATGATTGGCTATTCAAGCTATGCCCTCATCGTGATCCGTTCATCGGCCAACCCGCCTATGGACCAGAACTCACCTGAGGATATCTTCACACTGGGCGACTACCTGGGACGTGAGCAGTACGGTCAGCGTCCTCTGTTCTATGGTCAGGCCTATACCTCACAGGTAGCTCTGGAGCAGGAAGGCAACTACTGCAAACCCGTCATGACGAAGGGTAAGCCCGTTTACCAGCGTAAAGAGAAAGCCTCGGCCGAAGAGAAGGACTCTTATTTTGTTGTACGCACCAAAGATGAATATAAGTATGCTCAGAATATGCTCTTCCCACGCATGTATGATGCCGGTCATGCCCAGGCTTATGAGTCGTGGATGGGCGGTGTAGATGGCACAGAAGTGCCTTACGACCGTTGTGGTGAGCAGATGACCGTGAAGGTTCCTACACAGCTGGAGAACCTCCGCTTCTTCCTGAGCTATCAGTGCAACTTCATGTACTGGCGCTACTTCATGTGGAACTTTGCCGGTCGACAGAATGATATCCAAGGCAACGGCGAACTGGAGCACGGCAACTGGATTACCGGTTTCTCGTTTATCGATGATGCACGTCTGGGCGACCAGAGTCTGCTTCCTACCGATCTGAAGGAGAACAAGGGTCACAATGTGTTCTACTGCATGCCTCTGATACTCGGTCTGCTGGGTCTTTTCTGGCAGGCATGGTACACCCGCAAGCGTAAGGCGATGGTGAATGGTCAGGAGAAGTTAGTCGATGAGCCGATAGGCATCCAGCAGTTCTGGGTGGTATTCTTCCTGTTCTTCATGACAGGACTGGCCATCGTGATATATCTGAACCAGACACCTATGCAGCCCCGTGAGCGTGACTATGCGTATGCCGGTTCATTCTATGCCTTCGCCATCTGGTGTGGTATGGGTGTAGCAGCCATCATCGACTGGCTGAACCGCAAGCTGAAGAAGGAGAACCTGGTGGTAGCTGCCGTTGTCGGCATCGTCTGTCTGCTGGTTCCTGTTCAGATGGCATCACAGACCTGGGACGACCACGACCGTTCAGGCCGCTACTGCTGTCGCGACTTCGGCCAGAACTACCTCATGACCCTGCAGGAAGAGGGCAACCCGATCATCTTCACCAATGGTGACAACGATACCTTCCCACTCTGGTACAATCAGGATACTGAGGGATTCCGTACCGACGCACGCGTCTGCAACCTCTCTTACCTGCAGACTGACTGGTATATCGACCAGATGCGCCGTCCTGCGTTTAAGTCGCCTTCTGTCCCCATCACCTGGAGCCGTCTGGAGTATTGTGCAGGCACCAACGAGTATGTACAGATTGATCCCTCACTGAAGAGCGAAGTGGAGAAGTTGTACCGCGAGAATCCAGAGGAAGCCAAGAAGAACTTCGGCGAAAACCCATTCGAACTGAAGAACATTCTGAAGTACTGGGTTCGCAACACTAATAAGGAGCTCCACGTCATTCCTACCGACACGGTCTACATGACCATCGATAAGGAAGCTGTACGCAAGAGCGGTATGATGATGGCAGCTGACAGTATCCCTGACCGGATGGTCATCTCGCTGAAAGGCAAGAGCGCGCTCTATAAGGGCGACCTGATGATGCTCGAGATGATTGATCAGTGCAACTGGACACGTCCTATCTACGTAGCCACCACCGTAGGTGCTGAGAACTACATGAACCTGGGCGACAACTTTATCCAGGAGGGCTTGGCCAACCGTATCTCACCCTTCACCACCAACGCCCCAGGCGCAAAGAACTTCGACACAGAGAAGACTTATAACAACGTGATGAAGAAGTTTAAGTTCGGTGGTGTGGATAAGCCCGGCATCTATCTCGACGAGACCGTGATGCGCATGTGTTACACCCACCGTCGCCTGATGTCGCTGCTGGCCATGAACCTCATTCAGGAGGGTAAGGACAAGCAAGCCAAGGAGGTACTCGACAAGGCAGAGAAAGAATTGCCAAGTTACAATATCCCTCACGATTATCAGAGCGGTTCGATGGAGCTGGCCCGTGCCTATGCCCTGATTGGTCAGACCAAGAAGGCTCAGGAACTGATCGACCAGCTGTGGAAGAAGTCGGCCGAATACATGATCTTCTATTGTTCGCTCGATGGTCAGCGCTTCGCCAGCTCACAGCAGGATTGTCTGCTCCATATGTACATCCTGAATCAGGTACTCAACCTGCAACAGGTTGTAGATGAGAAGAAGGGCAAGGAGAAGGAGCAGCAGTTCCAAGGCATCAGCAAGATTTACGAAGCTAAGGGAGGAACTTACGGAAACTAAGATATGTTTATAGAGCAACCGGCAAAATTTCTACGCTGGCTCTACCCTAGAGCATACTGGCGAATGGACCGTCGTGTGAAGGCAGTGTACCTGACCTTCGACGACGGCCCTATCCCAGAGGCTACGCCGTTTATCCTCGACACGCTGAAGGAATTTGGTGTGCGCGCCACCTTCTTCATGGTAGGCGATAATGTACGCAAATACCCCGAACTCTACCAACGCATTCTGGCCGAAGGGCATCAGGTGGGCAATCACACCCACAACCATATTGGCGGTCTGCGTCACTCCATCAAGGAATACAGCTATAATGTGGAGAAGGCCAACGCCTACATCCACAGTCATTATGTACGTCCGCCACATGGCTGGATGCGTATGGCACAGTATGCCTGGCTGAGCAGGAAATACAAGATTGTGATGTGGGACCTCGTGACACGCGACTACTCCAAGTGGCTGACCGCCGAAGATGTGGTCTATAATATAAAGAGGTACGCGCGAAACGGTTCGATCATCACCTTCCACGACTCGCTGAAGAGTATCGACAAACTGAAGACCGCCCTACCCGAGAGTCTGCAATGGCTCAAGGACCAAGGCTATGAGTTCAGGATATTCCCTTAGAACCCCCAAAATAATAACAATGAAACGAATTCTAACCACTTGCTTATTAGCAACAACATTCGCAATGACGACAAATGCGCAACCACAGCTCCGCGCCGATAATATCGACGAGGTGCTCAAGGCAATGACCCTTGAAGAGAAAGCCAAACTACTGGTTGGCGGTGCAAACAATTTCTTTAGTGACAATGCCGTGGTTGGCGGTGAGGCTGACCTCGTGGCAGGCGCTGCAGGCACATCGCCTGCCATCCCCCGATTGGGTATCCCCGCCACCGTGCTCACCGACGGACCTGCCGGTGTACGTATCGATCCCACCCGTAAGGGAACCACTAAGACGTACTATGCCACAGCCTTCCCTATCGGCTCGTGTCTGGCTTCAACCTGGAACACCGACTTGGTAAACAAAGTAGGTCAGGCCATTGGTAACGAGACCAAGGAGTACCGCTGCGACGTGATTTTAGGTCCTGGCATGAATCTGCACCGCAATCCCTTGTGTGGACGTAACTTCGAGTACTACTCTGAAGACCCGCTGCTCACCGGAAAGATTGCCGCAGCCTATATCCAGGGCGTACAGAGCCAGGGTGCCGGCGTATCAGCTAAGCACTATGCCATCAACTCACAGGAGACAGATCGTACTGCTGTAGACGAGCGCGTCAGCCAGCGCGCTGCTCGCGAACTCTATCTGCGTGGTTTCGAGATTGCCGTCCGTGAGAGCGATCCTTGGACTATCATGGCTTCATACAATCAGGTGAACGGTCTGTACTCAATGGGTAACCACGACCTGCTCACCAAGATTCTGCGCGACGACTGGGGCTTCAAGGGTATTGTGATGACCGACTGGATTGGCATCCGCGATGGTCTGACCACTATCAGCGAGGTACATGCCGGCAACGACCTGATGGAGCCAGGACAGCCTGCTCAGGTGAACGAGATCATAGAAGGCGTGAAGAGTGGCAAACTCGATATCAAGGATGTGGATCGCAACGTGCGCCGTATGCTTGAGTATATCGTCAAGACCCCCAGCTTCCATCAGTACCCAGCATCTAACAATCCCGACTTCAAGGCCCATGCAGCCATCACCCGTCAGAGTGCCAACGAGGGTATTGTACTGCTCAAGAACAATGGCTCGCTGCCCTGGAAGAACGGTGCCATCAAGACCGTTGCCCTGTTTGGCGAGAACTCGTACGACTTTCTGTCGGGTGGTACCGGTTCTGGTTGCGTTCACCCACCTTACGTGGTTGACATGCTCGAGGGTCTGAAGAATGCCGGCATCAGCTCATCACCCGTACTCACCGATATCTATCGTAAGTACATCGAGTTTGCCCGTGTCAAGTTCCAGGCCGAGCGTCATCCTGCCAAGTGGTATCAGCGTGAATACTTCGGACAGCAGAAATATCCAGAGATCGGTATCGATCCTATCGCTATCAACAACGAGGTAAAGACTACCGATGCAGCCATCATCACCATTGGTCGTCAGGCTGGCGAGGGTGTAGACCGCGACCTGAACACCGAATTCAACCTCATCCCCGAGGAGCGCGCACTCATCACCGACGTATGCAATGCCTTCCATGCAGAGGGTAAGCCCGTCATCGTCATCATCAACTCGGGCAGTGTCATCGAGACAGCCTCTTGGAGTGGCTACCCCGATGCTATTCTGTGCGCATGGCAGCCTGGTATGGAGGGCGGTAACTCGATTGCCGACCTGCTGACGGGTAAGGTAAATCCTTCAGGTAAGCTCACCATGACATGGCCTATCGCTGCTACCGATCATGCTTCAACCAAGAACTTCCCTGGTCAGATAGACGACTACTCGCTGCAGATGATGATTGGCAGCAAGGCGCCCATCCCCGGACATGCCTATACCAACCACGAGGAGGACATCTACGTTGGCTATCGCTATTTCGACAGCTTTGGTCGCGATGTTGCCTACCCCTTCGGATTCGGTCTGAGCTATACCACCTTCGCCTTCACAAAACCCGTGGTTAAGGCCAAGGGCAAGGAGGCTGTCGAGGTCAGCATCACCGTCAAGAACACTGGAAGCGTCAGCGGTAAGGAGGTAGCTCAGGTTTACGTGCAGGCCCCCAACGGCAAGCTTGAAAAGCCCGCTCAGGAGCTGAAAGCCTTTGCCAAGACCCGTGAGTTGCAGCCCGGTGAGAGTCAGGTACTCACCATGACTATCCCCGTTCGCATGCTGGCCAGCTTCGACGAGGCTGGTAGCCAGTGGCTCACCGAGGCAGGCACCTATACCTTCCGTATAGGAAATAGCAGCCGCAACATTGCTGCGACTGCTACTCTCAAATTGGGTGAATATACCGAAAAGACCAGTAACGCTTTGGCACCTCAGCACAAACTGAATCTGCTCAAGAAGTAAGCGTCAGCAGAAGTCTTTTTTAGAACGATATGGTTAAAGAGCCGCCAATTACGAAAGTATGGCGGTTCTTTTTTACATGTGTGGTAAGAGGCACTAAATTGGCACGAGCTTCCGCTGCAGCTTCGGCAGCCTCCTTCAACTCCATATCAGTTGGATCTGACTGGTATGCCTCATCCAGGAAATCCAGGAAATCAAAGAATGATGGCATCGCTGATTTCATGAACTGGGCGGGGTTATACTCCAGCGTATAGGTCTTGCGACTCATATCGTAGTCGATAAACAAACGCCAGGCATAGTTCTCCTTGTAGGCATAGGTCAAGGAAATACCTGTTCCCCACTTATTACTGTTATTAGCACTAAGCGTGAAGTAATCCCACTTCGTATCGTATGTCTTACCAGCATCAACAAACATATTGTCACTGAACAGGTCAACTTCTTTCACTCTACCCTGATAACGCGCCGACAGATTCAGTTCCTGCATGATGCTACGACCAGCCACCAGCTTAGCACCTAAGGCAAAACGTTTTGAAAGGGGCAGATTGAAGTACAAACCCAAATCAGCAGCAAACTCCGTCAGGTGATCACTCTCAATATTAAACTCCGGTCTCTTATCTGGTGTATTGAACACGATATCATTCAGAGAACTCAGATCGGCATCACTTGACAGACCAGCAAACATCTCCTTCACATCCTGGTCGGCAAAGTCGAGCACACGGTCCCAGCCTTTGATAGGCGAGCTGTTCACACGCAGACGACCACCGAAACCGATGTATTTATTGAAGAAGTAGGCACCTTCGGCCGATACAGCGGTTGAAGCACCGAACTTCAGATTAAAGTTATCGTGGGCATCGTTGGTTTCAACACCGAAATCCAGATTACGCGAACCGAGTCCCAGTCCCATTGAAATCGAGAAGAACGACGGATGGTAGATGATACTACGCTCGCTCACGGCATCGCCACGGAGCAGTCCTTTTCCTTTGAAGATCAAGTCGCTCAAGGCGTAACCTAACTCTCCCGACATGATACCGATACCGGCTCCCGAGAGTACATCGCTCACCCAGTGGCGGTTGTTCAACACACGCATCACTCCAGTGGCCGTTGCCACGCCATAACCAGCTACCGAGTACCAGGGCGAACGGGTCAGTCCATACTCCTTATGCAGCACAGTAGCACCTACGAACGCTGTTGCAGTATGTCCGCTGGGCCATGAGTTACGGGTCGAACCGTCGGGACGCATCTCCTTTGCGGTATATTTAATACTGTTCACAAATAAAGCCATAAATCCGTACGACATACCTGTCGATGCCAGATAACGTCCCCAATCACTACGGCCTTCTACACCGGCTATCTTCAGGCCTGTCGATAATACAGGACCAAAGAACTGGGTGTAGTTGTCTATCTCGGTCTTGAAATCAGTCACCAGTGTATGACGGTTCAACTTCGTATTCTGGCGGAAGGATTTCTTCTCACTCTTGGCTATGATACCAGCCAGGAACAAAGGCACGCCGGCAAACGTCAGGTCGTCCATCACCTGATAGGGCTTCACGTCGGAATTGGTACGCATCCATGTCAGCTGGTACTTCTGACTTCCGGATAGCAAGGGCGCCATAGGCAGTTCCAACTCAGGCCGGTAGGTATAGGCTGCCTTCATATCCAGTTTCATATCAATGGATGGAGTCACCAGTTTCAGGGGTTCCTGATTGGTATAATCCCTGTTTTCTGCCCTGACCTGACTGCATACTGTCAGCATGGCCATCAAAGCAAATAAAGTTTTCATTTTCATATCGTTACTTTTTAGTATAGTTCATTCTGACCTTCTCCCAGCTGATGGTACCGTCTTTCTTCACATGCACACGTATCAGATAATCGCCTGGATTGGGGTTATTGGCCTCACACATCGAGTCGAGAGTCAGATACTCTGTATTGCCCACTTTCTGATAGTCCCATTTATGCACATGCCCCAAGAACACCATATCCGTTTCCCACTCCGTAAACTTGTTCAACAGGAAGAACATCTCCTCACGAGGGAAAGTAGAGGCAAACTCTACCGACCGTGGACGGAAGATATTGGTATGACTGAAAACAAAGGTATGACGGATAACTCGCTCACCTGATTCATGATGATAATCATTCAATACACCTTGTTCCAACAGCTTGACCTGTTCACGTCCCAATGTACCACTGGCAGAGTCAAGGAAAATAAAATGATCCAACTGAGGAGGATAGAGATTTACTAAGACGTAAACATCATAGAACGATGAGTGGAATATACTCGACCACAAAGCCCACCCGTTGTGTGTAATGTCGTGATTACCCACCACAGGATAAAAAGGATACTTCACCTGATTAAGGAGGTATTCTTTATGATATACCGTATCTTCATATACAAAATAATCCGGCAGATCCTTCAGATATTCGTAATCTTCTTCATTGCCCTTGAAATGCTCTACGAAATTTTTCCTGGCATATTTCCATCGATACTCATCTATCAGGTCTTCGAGCGTGATATAGTATTCTGCTTTGGTATCGGCAATATCTCCCAAATGCGCCATCAGCAGATCGTTGTTATCGAGTGCAATCTGCAGCATTTCCCGCATACGCCCATCGTCAGTTGTCAGATGACTGTCGGCTCCCACTAAGAAGGTGTATTCATCCCCATCATAACCAGCGAGCATAGAACCTTCACCCTTATGATCCTGATAATAGGCATTCGACATTTTGACACGGTCCTCAACACCCGTACCACTTACCAACACTCCTATCGGACTCACTTTATCGCAAGCCGAAAGCAATAGCAGGACAGTTCCTGATAATATATAATGTGTAGTCTTCATGGTTACCATACGTATTTAAGTCCTAATTTCCCTGATGTCTCATATTTACTGGCCAACTGGCTCATACTACCTGCTGGACGCACATTAAACTCACCGAAGAGATACATCTGTTTGTTCAGGCGCCCGTAAAAGTTCAATCCCCAGTTGATGTTCCAGTTCTCATAATAGAAATCGTCGTAGTTACGGAAGAAGAGGCCTACATTCCACGAATTTGTACGCGGACGTATCATGGCTCCGAATCCGAAAGTAACAGTAAGTGGTTCGGTATAGCCGAAGTCACCCGTATGCCAATGAATATACGACTCACCCACACGCAGATAGAAATAAGGCATTTCCCAGGTAACCGAGAGATTGCCAATGGTCTCATTGGCATTCCAACGGTGATAACGATTGTACATCAGTTTAGCATCAAAATAGAGGTCGCCCCACCATACGGGCAGTCGATAACCACCCTGCACATCGTTCGAGTAGAGCTGCTTACCCCACTGCTGCTGTACATCAGCACCTATATGCCAGCGATCAGTCAGATGGCGCTTGTACGAAAGACCTATGCCGCCATAGCCACTAACAACAACGTTATGTCCCGCCATCACATAACCCGACACCTCGTTTCGATGCTTGCCATCGTAACGATGCTGCCCCACAAAAGCGTTCTGCGCAGAAACAGAGAGTCCACCTATCAGGAGTCCAAGGATAATGATTAGTCTATTCATATAATAGTTTTAAGCTACTTTTGCAAATTTAGGCAATTTTCATCATTTAAAGAGGTTTTTACTCTTAATTATTGTTAATCCAATCCTTTATAGCTATAAAAAGAGGCTCGTAGTAGTAATACGAGCCTCTTATTGCAGATGTTGCTACAACTTGTGTGCGCACTGCGTCACTATTGTCAAAAGGTATTAGAATTATTATTCGAAAGTAATCTAACTTTCACGACGTTGGCGCCGTAGTTCTTTTCATTATGTTCCAAAATCAAATTCACTCATTATTTTTCTTTCCGAGTGCAAAGTTAATACAAAATAATCAAACTCCGCAGAATTTAACATAAAATATCTTAAAACAACGACTTTTTTAGGCTTTCGTCAATAAAATCGATACAAACAAGTCGAATTAAACCCATTTTTTATATTCAGTTTTGAAAAAACAGCGCATTAAACAAAACAAGGCTCGCAGCAATTGCGAGCCTTGATTCTATAACAATATGAGGATTGATTAGAATGGAATCTTGTAACCCAGAGTCAGCATGATAACACTGTTCTTGTAGCTCTCATCAGTGTAGTCCTTCTTAACAATCTTAGACAGACCAAAGTTATAACGAGCATCAATCACAAAGTCGCCGAACTCGTAAGCAGCACCCAGAGGAATAGAGATATCGGTCTTATTGCAATACTCCTTGAAATCAACATTAGAATTCTTAGCCTTTGTCATGAAACCGAATTGTACACCAGCCTTCAGGGCAAAACCAGGAGCTACATAGCAGTTAGCCAATATTGGAACATTGATATACTCTGATTTAAAGTCTCCTACATTATTTTTACCCTTTTCACCTTGCATGGTATAGAGAGCACCAACAGAGAGACCAAAGTTGTCGCTTAGCATATAGCCCAACTCAGCACCAGCCACTTCACCAAACTTCATCTTACCATCAATGTTGGTAACGTTAGTCAATGTAGCACCAACCATTGGCTTCAAGAATACCTGACCTGCCTCCTGGGCACTTACTGTAACTGCTGCGAGCATCATTGCTGCAATCATCATTAGCTTTTTCATAATCGTTCTGTTTTAAATTAATAAATTCTGTTTCAGTTAATAGAGAGTGTTTTAAAATTCATTTGCAAAAATACACATTTTTTCAATACATGACCCGTTTTTTCAAGTTAAATAATATTAAATCAGTGAAAATATGTAGATTTTTTGTAATTTTGCAGCATAAAAGTAGCAACTTACATTAACAATTTAAAACTATTACCACATGAAAAAATTGATTTTGACAGTAGTCGCCGCCTTGATGATGTGCTTCGTGGCAGTATCCACCACCAGCTGTAAACATCAGGTTGCCGAACCAACCATCGCAGCCACCGAAGATGCGAGCAACTTTGTCAGACTGACAGATGTCGTACCCGACGCCATCCTCGAAATCCGTTACTATGGCACCTACAACTTTGTGGGCACACGTATCGACGGCTATTTAGCACCTACGGCATGGCTCACGAAGCCTGCCGCCGACAGTTTGAAGGCTGTCAGCGACGATGTCATCCAACAGGGATACCGGTTGAAGATATACGATGCCTATCGTCCACAGAAAGGTGTCGATCACTTTGTACGCTGGGCCCAGAACATACCCGACACGGTGATGAAACGCTACTTCTATCCCGATTTGGACAAGAGCGTACTGTTTGAACAGGAGTATATTTATGAGAAGAGCGGACATACCCGTGGCAGCACGGTCGACCTGACGCTGTTTGATATGAACACGGAGAAAGAGTTGGATATGGGTGGGACATTCGACTGGTTCGGTCCCGAGAGTCACCCCGACTTCTGCGGTAATCCCGAAACAGGCGAATATACTGGCAACAACAAACCGTCGCCTCAAGGTCGCAGTATCACCGCCGAGCAGTTTAAGAACCGCATGATACTGCGCGCAGCCATGCTACGCCACGGCTTTAAACCGTTAGACAGCGAGTGGTGGCACTTCACACTGAAGGACGAGCCTTATCCCGACACGTACTTTACATTCGATGTGAAGTAACCACTCTCATTAATAAACACTTAATCGGTATCCTCGCTGTCGTTATCTGCAGTGAGGATATCTTGTATAGGCAGCTGACGATCTATCTCGGTATGAAACGAGATGAGCGTCTGACTACTGCTCAGTCCAAGTGGCTGAAGCTTGTCATGGATGATGGTGAGCAGATGGTGGTTATTGCGTGCATAAATCTTGATAAACATATCGAAATTACCCGTTGTGTAATGGCACTCCACCACCTCAGGTATCTGCTTGAGCTGTTCGAGCACCTCGTCGAATGCGGCGGGGTCCTTCAGGTTTAGTCCGATGTAGGCACAGGTCTCATAACCTATCTTCTCTGGATCAATCACAAACTGTGAGCCCTTGAGCACCCCCAGTGTATTCAACTTCTGAATGTGCTGATGAATGGCAGCTCCACTCACATTACAGGCACGAGCCACCTCAAGGAACGGGATGCGTGCATCGGCGGCTACCAGACTCAAAATCTGTCGGTCGAGTTCATCAATTTTTACCATATCGTCGTTATTTATTTAATTCTGTTGCACTATAATTGATTTTCAAGGCATAGGCCTGCTGCAGTTGGCGTTTCACCTCAGCCACCAGTCCCATAGGCGCCTTTCGGTCTACACGCAGGTTGACGGTAAGTCGCTGCTGATTTTCATTCGAGAGACCGCCACGGATATGTTCAATGAGCGCAGGGATATCGGCAGGCTGTACCAAGTCGCCATTCAGCTGCACTCCCCAGGCACCATGATGATGACCGATATACAGGTTCACCACCGCCTGCTTATTAGTCAGTTTCTGCACCTCGCTACCCTGAGGCACCTCCAGACGCACCTTCACCTCGTCGCTACGCATGTGGGTCACAATCATAAAGAAGAAGAGCACCGTAAAGATGAGATCAGGCATCGACGCCACGTTGAGCGACGGTACACTGCGACGGCTCTGATGGAACATGCTACGCATGGGTCTCATTGGTCACCTCCTTTCTCTGCGATGGGCACTTCACTGATACGCTGTGGATAGTATTCGTTGATCAGGGCTCGTTGCTCGGCAGTACAGGTCTCGTAGCTATGACCGTAGTGTTTCTGCGCATACTCATTGCGCAAGGCGTGATAAGCCTCAACCACAGCATCCTGCATACGGAAGTAAGCCTCGTAGGTGGTGGCGGGATCAGCCTCGATCGACACCACATGCCCCGTGCGATTCACAAATGCCAATGCGTGGACCTCGGCTGTCAACTGCTCAAACGTGATGATTTTGCCATCGCATGAGAGTTGGTTATGGGCATCGAGTTTCACCTGCATTACGTTGTCGCGGTTGATATCCTTCGGCTGTTCGTGCTCCAGGGGAGGCGGAGCCATTTGGCGCAGCAATCCCTTCTCCGTGTCCATCGACGAGGTCACGAGGAAGAAAATCAACAGCATAAACGAGATGTCGGCTGTCGATGTGGTGTTCAGCTCCGGAATCTGCTGACGATAGCGCTTACGAAACATCCGATAATCAGTATAATAGAAGTATAGATAAACATATCAGCCACCCGCAGCCACAGCGGGTCGGTAAGCCAGATGCCATTGGTAAGGATGGGTTTGGTAGAACCCAAGGCAAAGGTGAGCGCCATGACCAGTACCAGTCCTGTGAGCACCAGCCAACCAATACGCCCGGCGGGCACACCGTTCACCACATCGTCACCCTTACGACGGAAGCGTAGTCCATGCCATACGGAATAGGCAGTCACACTCATAGCTACGGCCAGTGTAATATACATCAGCCAGAGCATGACATCAGCAATTGCGGGCGATACGAAATTATTCATCACTCTTCACTATTCACTCTTCGTTTTCCATTCGGCAATCATATCGAGGAGCATGATAGCAGCTTCTTCCATCTGGGCAGTCAAACGCTCAATCTTCGAGAGGATATAGCTGTAAAACAGCTGCAGTACCAGCGCCACCACGATACCGAAGATGGTTGTAATCAGTGCTACCTTCATACCTTGTGCCACGATGGTAGGACCGATATCACCGGCCTGCTGAATCTGGTCGAACGCCATCACCATACCAATCACCGTGCCTAAGAATCCGAGCGACGGTGCCATGGCAATGAAGAGCTTAATCCACGAGCAACCTTTTTCGAGGTTAGCCGTCTGCAGACCACCGAAATTCGTGATGCTACGTTCGATGGCATCCATAGGCTGCTTGATATGTAATAGTCCCTGATAGCATACCGAGGCCACAGGACCGCGCGTATTGCGACAGAGGGTCTTTGCCCCTTCCACATCATCGGCTTTCAGGCGTTTCTCTACATCGTCCATCAACTGATGGGTTTTGATTTCCGAGAGTGTCAGGTAGATGATACGCTCAATGCAGAACGCCAGTCCCAACACGAGGGCCAGTGCTACAAGCGACATGAAGGATACATTACCATCCACGAACTTGGTCTTGAGCTGCTTGTGCAGACCACCATCCTCCTCGCTGGCATCGTCGGCCAGCAGACCATCGAGTTCGGTATTAAGGGCTGCCAACGAATCGGCTACCGCAGCAGAATCCTGAGGCAGGATACATTCTGCGTTCTTGACCGTATCGGGCACAACTTTCTCCTGAGCAATACTGGTTTGCGAGAAACTGAGCAAACCTATCAGTGTGAATAGAAAAATCAGTCGTTTCATACCTCTTTGTTCTTCGCGGCGGAGAGAACAGGAAACCTCGGCACTATGCCTCGGTGCTTTGAATCCTCATTCCTCCCCCTGGCGGAGAGAACAGGATTCGAACCTGCGAGCCGGTTTTGCCGGCTACACGCTTTCCAGGCGTGCCTCTTCAACCACTCGAGCACCTCTCCCCATTGTTAAGCGGATGCAAAGGTAAGATTTTTACCGCATAATCCGCAGGTTAAACATTGATATTTAATACTTTTTTACAGTTTTCATTAGTCGCTCGTTCCAGCTCTTCTTCACTCACGCCATAAGCTTCGGCCAGGCGCTTCAACACGTAGGCCACAAAGGCTGGTTCGTTTCTTTCGCCACGCTTAGGCACAGGAGCCATATACGGAGCGTCGGTCTCAAGCACCAGACGGTCGAGTGGAACCACAGCAGGCAGTACCTCAGGTAGGTGCGACTTCTTAAAAGTTGACACCCCACCGACACCTAACACAAAACGATCGAACTGTAACAGTTCCTGAGCTTCGAGCTCATTACCGGTGAAACAGTGGAACACGCCACCTGGCAATTGGTCTTTATAGCGTTTCAGGATAGCCACCATCTCGTTCTGTGCCTTACGGCAGTGAATCATCAATGGCAACTGCAACTCTACCGACCAGCGTACCTGTTCCTCAAAAGCCAACAGCTGCTCCTGCTCAAACTCACGGCTCCAATAGAAGTCCAGTCCTACCTCACCGATAGCCACCGGTCTTGGAGAACAGGCAGCATCCAAGCGAGGTCTTATCTGCGCCAGCACCTCCTGCCAGTCGGTCTTCACGTCCTCGGGATGAAGTCCCAACATGGGATAGCAATAACCGGGATAGCGCTGGCATACAGCCATCACAGTATCAAGCGACGACAAGTTGATGCCTGGCACACCGATGGCCTGCACCCCTGCCTCACGGGCACGGGTTATCACGGCATCGATATCCTCGACAAACTCCTCACCATCAATATGACAATGCGTATCAATCATCAGCTCTGACGTTTCATCATATCGGCAGCATATGCCTTCAGGATGGTCTTGCGCTCCTCGCTGACGTTCACCTTAGCCAGATACACCAGACTTTCCTGATAAAATTCCTCTATCTTCTGCTCGCAGAGTTCACGGATACCTATCTCATTATAGAGGGCAGTCACGGCAGCCACCTTCTCGTTGCGGTCGAACTGCTCAGCCTCAATCCATTTCATCAGCTCAGCACGCTGCTCGGCATTGGCACGGTTCACAGCATTGATGAGCATATAGGTCTTCTTATTCGAGGTGATGTCGCCACCGATGTTCTTTCCAAACACAGCAGGATTGCCATACACATCGAGCAGGTCGTCCTGCAGCTGGAAGGCCAGTCCTAACTTCTCGCCGAACTTGTAGAGGTTGTCGATATCATCCTGACTGGCATCGGCCATGATGGCACCAACCTTACAGGCACAGGCCAGCAGCACACTGGTCTTCAGACGGATCATCTCGATATATTCCTCTTCAGTCACATCGTTACGCTGTTCGAACTCAACATCAAACTGCTGTCCCTCACCAATCTCGAGCGTGGTCTGGATAAACACCTGGAACACAGCAGGCAGATACTTGGAATCGCAGTCCTCTACACGTTCGAACGCCTGCAACAGCATGGTATCACCCGAGAGGATAGCACGGTTAGCATCCCACTTCTTGTGCACCGTCTCATGCCCACGACGCATGTCAGCGTGATCCATCAGATCATCATGCAACAGGGTGAAGTTATGGTAAGTCTCGAGTCCGATAGCCTGCGACATGATGCTCAGGGGATCGTCCTTATAGAGGTTATAAGCCAACAAGGTCAGTACGGGACGTACACGCTTGCCGCCGATAGATAGTACGTACTTGATAGGGGCGTACAACGAGGCTGGTTTGCGATCGTAAACCAGATGGTCGAGCGCCTCATTCACTTTCTTGAGAAGTTCTTCTGATGTATACATATACTTATAAGTTAAATACAACTGGTATGCAGACCATGGTGCGACACGGCTTAGCATCCATCATGCCAGCCTTCCACTGGGGCATGGTCTTGAGTACTCGCAGCACCTCGGCATCGCAGGCAGGCTCCAAAGGCTGAACCACCTGCAGGTCGGTCACCGAGCCATCCTTGTTAACCACAAACTGTGCCACTACCCTCCCCTTGATCTTGCGCTGCTGCGCCGAAGGGGGATATCTTAAGTTTTTAGTGAGCCACTTCATAAACTCTGCCGCGCCACCGGGAAACTGCGGCAGGTCCTCGACTACACGGAAGTCGATTGGCTCATCGTACATATCCACCACCTGCGGTTTCTCTTCCTCCGCCTTCAAGGTGGGTTCTTCTTGTTCTGTCTCCTCCTGCAGGATGGGCTCTGGTGCAAGCTCCACATCATTATCAACCAGATGGAGCTGTTGCGACTCCTGTTTCTCCACTTTCCGTTCCTGTGGCATCATCATCGGCACCTCGTCCTTATCGCGTTTCAGCGGCGAGAGCTCCACCTCGGCATCCAGGCTGTCGTCATCGTCGAAAAATGACCAGCCGCTACCGCCGCTGTTCCATTCAAGTGCCACGAACAGCGAAGCCAGCACCACAATCAGTCCCAACAGGAACCCCTGTGTGCGCTTTTGTTCCAAATCCGCTTCGCGGCTCTTCTTGACTTCCATCCTGAATATATTAAAACCGACTGCAAAGATAGTGATTTTTTCCATATAATGCGGAATATATTAAGTTTTTTTGCTATCTTTGCGACCAAAATAGGAGAAATGAACATCAGAAGCATCGTAATAACCACCCTGTTAGCTTGTGCATCGACAGCAGTCGAAGCGCAAGAGAGCGAGACGGTGTACAACTTCCTGCGACTGCCAGTTAGTGCCCATGTGGCAGCGCTGGGCGGCGAGAACATATCGCTGATAGCCGACGATGCCACCCTGATATTCCATAACCCGGCGCTGATTAGCGGTGTCAGCGATAAGACGCTGAACCTGAACTACATGACCTATATGGAAGGCGCCAAGACAGTGAGCGCCTCGTTTGTGCGTCTGGCTGGCGAACGGGCCTCGTGGGGCGTATCGGCACAGCTCATGGACTACGGCAGCATCAGACAGACAACCCGCTTTAATGAGGACTTAGGCGATTTCAAGGCCCACGACATAGCCATCGGTGGCACCTTTGCCTACGAGCTCACCAACCGTATCAGCGGTGGTATTACAGCTAAGTTCATCACCTCGACTATCGCCGGCTACAACTCGCTGGGTGTGGGTGTCGACTTAGGTGTGAACTACCTCGACGACGCCCATGGCTGGAGTCTCTCGGCTGTAGCGCGTAACTTAGGTGGACAGGTCAAGGCTTACGATGATAAGTTTGAGCGCATCCCCTTCGACCTGCAGGTGGGTGTCAGCAAACGCCTCATCAACTCCCCCTTCCGGTTCCATGCCACCCTGAGCCGTCTGACCAACTGGGACGAAGGTTTCGGGCGCCACTTAGCCGTCGGTGCCGACGTGCTGATAGGCGACAACATCTATCTGGCAGCAGGTTATAACTTCCGCCGTTCACAACAGATGAAGATTACCGACGACGAAGGTGCAGCTGCCCACGGTGCAGGCCTCTCGCTGGGAGCCGGTCTGTCGCTCCAGCGGTTCAAGCTCCATTTAGGCTGGGGCAAATACCACGTCAGCACCTCATCACTACTGATTAACATATCATACACATTATGAAGAAGATAACAATTGCAATCGACGGTCACAGTTCGTGTGGTAAAAGCACGATGGCCAAAGACCTGGCCCGCGAGGTGGGCTATGTATATGTAGACACTGGCGCCATGTACCGTAGCGTAACACTCTACGCCCTGCGCCATAACCTGTTTAACGAAGACGGTAGCGTGAAGACCGCCGAACTGGAACAGGAAATGCCCAACATCCAGATTTCGTTCAAGTTCAACCCCGAGACCGGTCGCCCCGACACCTATCTTAATAATGAGTGCGTGGAGCAGGCAATCCGCAGTCTTGAGGTGAGCAGCCACGTCAGCCCCATAGCAGCTGTAGGTTTCGTACGCACAGCCATGGTAGCCCAACAACAGCAGATGGGTAAGGACAAAGGCGTGGTGATGGACGGACGTGACATCGGTACCACGGTATTCCCCGATGCCGAACTGAAGATTTTTGTCACAGCCTCGGCCGAGGTACGTGCCCAGCGCCGTTTCGACGAGCTGAAAGCCAAAGGCATGCCTGCCGACTATGAGGACATCCTGAAGAACGTACAGGAGCGCGATTATATCGACTCACACCGTGAGGTAAGTCCACTACGCAAAGCCGACGATGCCCTTGAGTTGGATAACAGTCACATGACCATTGCAGAACAGAAACAGTGGCTTTTGGACCGTTTTAACGAACGAGCTGTATAAAAATTGTTCTTTTTGCGCATTTTTCTCGTCATTTTTTCGCTTTTCTATATTTTTTTGGCTACCTTTGCAGCCGAAATTCATTAGAATCTGAAGAAAATGACGAGAAAATTATTTATTTTAGCCTTATTGGCTATGGCTACAACAGTCACTGTCCACGCTGGTGGACTCATGACCAACACAAATTATCACATAGCATTCGACCGTATGTTTGCACGTGGAGCATCAACCGAAATTGATGCAGCCTACAGCAACCCTGCTGGCCTGGCTTGGGGCCACGAGGGATTCCAGTTTTCCCTGAACTTCCAGAAGCCTTGGCAGTATCGTAACATCGAGGCAGTAACAACAGCTGGCAGTCAGAAGTTTGAAGGCAAAGCCTCTGCCCCCATCGTGCCTGCTCTGTTCGCCTCATACAAAAAAGGAAACTGGGCATTCTCTACCATGATTGGTATCGTAGGAAGTGGCGGTTTCGTAGAGTACAAAGAGGGTGTACCCATGTTCAACATGCTCGTACAAGGCATGTTAGGTCAGATGAACATCGCCCCGAACAGCTATAAGATTGACTCTGAGATGAAGGGCAAACAATACATCTACGGCGGTCAGGTTAACATCACCCGCAAGATCAACGACAACTTCTCGGCTTCAATCGGACTGCGTGCCAACTACTACGACGGTTACTACCGTGGTCACGTATTAGCCAACGAGCATGCTCAGTTAGGCGATCTGACCACACTCGCACTCGATGTTGATCAGCGTGGTTGGGGTTTCGCGCCCATCGTAAGCTTCGACTACCACAACGGTCCACTCACCATCGGTGCCCGCTACGAGTTCCGCACCAAGATTGAGACCGAGAACAAGACCAACACCCTGAACGCTGGTCTTGGCACAAACCTTCAGGCCATGTTGATGCAGAGCAATCCTGCTGCGTTGCAACAGATTGCCACTACCCTCGGCACCTACACAGCCGAATACCAGGACGGCGTGAAGACCCGCTACGACATGCCCTCGCTCTTTGTAGCTGCAGTAGGTTATGAATTCTCGTCCAAACTGCGCGGTGCAGTAGAATACCACTTCTTCGATGACAAGCACGCCAAGATGGCAGGCAACCGTCAGAAGGAGCTGGAGCATGGCACCCACGAGATTCTGGCAGGTGTAGAGTACGACATCAACGATAAGTTCACCATCAGCTGCGGTGGTCAGCGTACCGACTACGGTCTCTCTGACAACTACCAGAAGGATACCTCATTCGCCTGCGACAGCTATAGCGTAGGTTGCGGTGGCGCCTGGAACATCAACGACAAGATGCGTCTCAACGTCAGCTACTTCTGCACCTTGTATAGCGACTACAACAAGCCAGCCAGCTATGGCTCAGAAGTCTACAGCCGCACCAACCACGTGATTGGCGTAGGTTTAGACTATAGATTTTAATTTTATCAATTCAATCTCTAATTTCGCGAAGCGGGATCATCACAAAGTCGCGCTTCAACATCAGGGGGTGGGGAATCTGCAAGTCGGGTTCATCCACCCTCAGATCGTCATATAGCAGAATGTCTATATCTATCAGGCGGTCGGCATAGTGACCGCCAACCGATTTATGCGTGCGTCCTAATTCACGCTCAATCTGCTGCGTGGCAAGCAGCACCTCGCGAGGCGACAACATGGTCTCGCAAAGCACAGCTGCATTGACAAAACGGTTATCCGACTCGAACCCCCAGGGCTCGGTCGAAATAAGAGAGGACTGGCGCAGCACCAGTCCTACTCTCTCGCCGATAAGCAATATAGCTTTACGGATATTTGCCTCCTTGTCGCCGAGATTACTCCCCAGACTCAGGAATACCCGATGTAACTCTTCACTCTTCACTATTCACTAATTAGTCGTCCAGCATCAGGATAGCATCGCCATAGCAACCGAACTTATAACCCTCCTTGAGGGCACGCTGATAGCCTTCGTACAGCAGCTCATAGCCTACAAACGAAGCCTCGGTCATCATCATAGGCGACTCTGGATGATAGAAATTACCGATCATCGAGTTGCACAAGCCGAACTCGTATGGTGGGAAGATGAACTTGTTGGTCCATCCCTCAAACTCCTTCAGCATACCGTCGGTACCTACTGCACTCTCGGTAGCACGGGCGGTGCTCACACCTACACAGCACACACGGTGACCATTCTCCTTGGCAGTATTCACGATATCGCAAGCCTCCTTAGGAATAAACATCTGCTCGCTCGACATCTTATGCTTGGTCAGATCCTCCACCTCGATGGCATCGAAGTTGCCCAATCCGCAGTGCAAGGTGATAAAGGCAAAGTTGATACCCTTGATCTCCATACGCTTCATGAGCTCACGACTGAAGTGCAGACCTGTGGCAGGCGCAGTCACAGCACCCTCGTTCTTGGCATAGATAGTCTGGAAGTTAGTCATATCCTCCTCGTTAGCCGGACGGCGGTCGATGATATAACGTGGCAGCGGAGCCTCACCCAGTCCGAAGAGCATCTCCTTGAACTCATCGTGAGGACAGTCATAAAGAAAACGCAGCGTACGACCACGGCTGGTAGTGTTATCAATCACCTCAGCCACCATGGGTCCATCTTCCTCGAAGAACAGTTTGTTGCCGATACGGATCTTACGGGCAGGCTCAACCAGCACATCCCACAGACGCTGATCAGCATTCAGCTCACGCAGCAGGAACACCTCAATCTTGGCATCGGTCTTCTCCTTGGTACCGTACAGACGGGCAGGGAACACCTTCGTGTCGTTAAAGATAAAGGCATCGTCCTCATCAAAGTAATCGAGAATATTACGGAAATCAAGTCCCGACTCGATACGCTTACTCTTACGGTGCAACACCATCAACTTGCACTCGTCGCGGTGGAATGGCGGCTCGAGCGCAATCTGCTCTTCAGGTAACTTAAACTTAAACTGTGATAACTTCATATTTTAATTATTTCACTATTCACTAATCACTCTTCACTCAATCGAGGTCTTCACTCAAATTCTCTTCCAGCCATGCAGGAAACTCATCGAAGGTGAGACAGTCCTCCAGTCTGACATCACCCACACGGGTACGGCAGAGTGCTGTCAGATGGGCACCACTGCCCAAGGCCTCACCGATGTCACGGGCCAGCGAGCGGATATAGGTACCCTTTCCACAGCCCACACGTATCTGCAGCTGCATCTTCTCAGGATCGAAATCCACGAGTTCGATCTCATCGATACGCACCGGTTTCTCGGCCAACTGGTGATCGCTACCCTTGCGGGCCAGTTCGTACGCACGGTCGCCCCCCACCTTACAGGCAGAGAACAGCGGCGGACGCTGCATGATATCACCAACAAACTTAGGCAGTGTCTGCTCTATCAGCTCTCGGGTGATATGACCGGTGGGATAGGTCTGATCCACCTCGTGCTCCAGATCGTAACTGGGCGTAGTGGCACCTAACTGCAGGGTAGCCGTATATTCCTTTGAGTGCTGCTGCAGAGCCTCAATCTGTTTGGTGGCCTTGCCGGTACACAGCACTAACACACCTGTAGCCAGGGGATCGAGCGTGCCGGCATGTCCCATTTTCACACGTTTCACATGCAAGCGTTTCGACAGCACATAACGGATATGTGCCAATGCGCCGAAGCTCGACATGCGATAGGGCTTATTAATATAGATATATGCTCCTTCCTGGAAATTCATTAATCAACCATTGCTAGTGACTGCCCCATGAGAAGCATTATAATAATGATACTACCTACCACGATACGATAGATACCAAAAGCCTTGAATCCGTATTTGGTAATGTAGTTTACAAACCACTTCATGGCCAGAAGAGCCACTACAAACGCAATTACACAACCAAGTATAAGCATAGTGATGTTGTGGCTTGTGGCCCATACAGTATCTTCCTTCAGCAGGTCGAGCAAATCGAGCAGTGTAGCACCAGCCATAGTTGGCACAGCCAGGAAGAATGAGAACTTGGCAGCACGACGGCGGGTAAGTCCCTGAGTCATACCTCCTACGATGGTAGCCATCGAACGAGATACACCAGGAATCACAGAGATACACTGGAAAAGACCAATCATGAAGGAACGACGCTCGTCGACCTTATTATCCTCGCTACCCTTATTAAACAGTCTGTCGCAGAAGAGCATGAACACACCACCCAGAACCAGCATGATAGCAACTACCTCTACGCTATCAAGCAGCCAGTCGAGCAAGCCAGACTTCTTGGCAAGAAGTCCGATAACTACTGCAGGAAGCACTCCCACAATCAGTATCCAGTAGAAATTGTACTTATGCTTAAGCTTCTGCCAAAGCGAGCTACCCTGAGGAGCAGGTGTATTATCAAACTCAAAGAAACGCTTCCAGTACAAGCATACCACCGACAAGATGGCGCCAAACTGGATAATAAACGTGAAGGCATGTACAAAGGGATCGCCCTGAGGTACACCTAACAGATTCTGTGCTATAATCATGTGGCCTGTCGAAGAAACAGGCAGAAACTCAGTCAATCCCTCTACAATAGCAATAATAATAGTCTGAATCCAATCCATATCTTATTATTAATCTTTTGGTTTTCTAACAACAGCATATATCATCGACACAAAGCCGAACAGACAAACCACAGGTGCCACCTTGGTACGGCGCACACTGAAGATATCGGGTTCGAACGTGGTGTCGGTAGAGTTAGGACCTACCATCAGCAAGAAGCCAATCACCACGATGACCATGCCGATTGCCAACAATATAAAGTTGGTCTTATCGAATGCAAAATTCTTTTTATCCATATCTATTCACTAATCACTATTCACTAAATTTTATATAGTTCTCCTGCCGACATACGGAGGAACTTGTTCACCGAGATATATGAGCAGGCAGCTGTGATGATGATACCGAACAGCAGTACTGCCACAGCGGTAATCACGAGTTCGCGCCAGGTGATGATGGTCAGCATGTTAGGCTCATAATAGTAGAATCCGTACATACAACCGCCTAATACAGCGATAGCTATCAGCGCCGCAATCACGCCCACCAGCAAAGCCTGTTTCATAAACGGTGCTCGGATAAAACTCCACGAAGCGCCCACCAATTTCATCGTATGGATGATGAAACGGCGAGAATACACGCTCAGCCGCACGGTGTTGTTGATCAGCGAGAACGACACAAACGTGAGCAGAACGGCTAATGCCAGCAGCACCAGGTTCACCTTGGTCAGGTTCTGGTTCACGCTGTCCATCAGGTCCACCTGATAAGCCACATCCGTCACCTTCGGGTTCTTCTGCAGCTCTTTGGCAATCCACTTCAACGAGTCGCGGTTGGCATAGTCAGAGTGCAGTTGTAACTCCAACGTTGCCGGGAAGGGATTCACTCCCAAGAACTCCGACGGATCAGACCCCATCGCCTCGCTCTGTTCCTTCAGTGCCTGTTCCTTGCTGATGTAATCGATGTTTTTTGAATAGGGACGATGATACAAGTCGCGACACAACAGTTTTGCGCCGTTCACCGATACGTCGTCGCTCAGCATCACTGTCACGGTAAGGTTCTCTTTCACCCACTGTGACAGATTACGAGAGATCTGGACTGAAAATACCACCAGTCCAAGCAAAACCAGCACCATCGCCGTACTAATGCAAAGTGTTACCAACTGCACACCGCGACGGTTGCCAGCATCATTTTTTCGTCTTTTCATTAATTTACGTACGTAAAAATTCGAATTCGGCTGCAAAGATACTATTTTTTTTCTTTATCACAAAAAAAAAGTGTAATTTTGCACCCGATATGAGTACAATTATTTATCCATCGCCAATTTTCGGACCCGTTCATAGTCGCCGATTAGGCATTTCGCTCGGCATCAACCTATTGCCAGCCGACGGTAAGGTGTGCAGTTTCGACTGCATCTATTGTGAGTGTGGTTTCAACGAAGACCATCGCCCCACCCTTCCTATGCCTACGCGCCAGGAAGTAGCCGAGAAGCTCGAAGCCAAATTGCAGCAGATGAGTGCCGAAGGTCAGCTGCCCGACGTGCTGACCTTTGCCGGCAATGGCGAACCCACCTGTCATCCGCATTTTGCCGAGATTATCGACGATGTGATCCGCCTGCGCAACCAGTATTGCCCCAGCGCCAAGGTATCGGTACTCAGCAATTCCACGATGATCCACCGTCAGCAGGTGCATGATGCCCTGATGAAGGTAGATAATAACATCTTGAAACTCGACACCGTTGATCCTTTATATATTAATAAGGTTGATCATCCCAACGGCACCTACGATGTGGCACGCATCATCGAGCGCCTCAAGGCCTTCCACGGCCATGTCATCATCCAGACCATGTTCATGCGTGGCACATGCAACGGCGAGAGCATCGACAACACCAGCGAGCACTATGTGGCACCCTGGCTCGAAGCCGTCAAGGCCATCAAGCCCCAGCAGGTGATGATCTACACCATCGACCGCGAGACGCCTGCGCAAGGCCTCGAGAAAGCCACCCACGAGCAACTCGACGCCATCCGCGACCGTGTCATCGCCGCCGGCATCCCCTGCACCGCGTCGTACTAAGAGAATGTGAAATTAACCTCCAACTCAACTCATATTGACTGGGGACACTATATGGGCTTGCATCATTTTGCAAGCCTTTTTTGTTGTTTTGAGGCATCTTTATGTTAAAAAGCATGTAACATCGGCCCGCAAGGCATCTACAAAACCACCTTTTTCCGCTATCTGCTACCACCCGCACTAAAAGCATACTATCACGAAAACTCGAGCAACTCATTTACGACAAAGGACGACCAGATTGCCCTTGTTGAGAATAGTCTGGTAGAAATCGAGGAAATAGACATGTTCAAAGACCGTGATAACGCCGAACTCAAATCGCTTTCCACCAAAGTAACCCTGAAAATCAGACGACCATACGATAAATACGTCATGGCCCGACACCGATTGGCATCGCTCTGCGCTACAGGCAATCAGGAGCGTTTTCTTACGGATGAGACGGGCAACCGCCGTTGGTTATGTTTCCGCGTAGCCAACATCGATAATCCACGACAATGGGAGCTGGATTACGAACAACTCTTCGCCCAACTACGCGACGAGTATTATGAGGGGTTTGCATACTGGTTCGAAAAGGCCGAAGAGGAACGCATGAAACAACAGAACGAGAATTTCCGGATTATCAGCGACGAGGAGCAGCTCATCACGCAACGTTTCCGTGCCCCCAAACCCGGTGAGCCATTCAAGCACCTGAGCGGAGCTCCAGGATCAGGATGCACTACAAAAATCACCTATTTATCAGAATTTTCTTCGGATGTTAGACAATGCCTGCCAACGGCTTTCAAAGAAGTAGTACCTTTGTAACGTCATTCCGGATGGCAACAACTATTCACTATTCACTAATCATTATTCACTAATTATGTTACGTTACATTTTACAGCAAATCAAAATTACCAGTCACAAGTGTTTTGGTAAGTGGTTCGCCAAGAACGTGGTTGAGGAAACTATCGACCTGGACGCTCTGGCAGAACACATGAGTACTCACAACTCGCCCTACTCCAAGGGCGTCATCAAGGGACTCTTAACCGACATGATCGGCTGTATCAAGGAGCTCCTGCTGGAGGGCAAGAACGTGAAGATCGACGACCTGGCCATCTTCAGCCTTGGCATTAAGAACAAGGAGATGGCGCTGAAGGAGGAAGACTTCACCGTGAGTAAGAACATCGAGGGAGTGAAGCTGAAGGCCCATGCCACTGGCGACCTGATGAGTAAGAGCCTCAACCTGGAGGCTACTATGAAGAAGGCCACCTTTGTAAACGGTAAGCTGACCACTGTTCCATCCAACTCAGGTAACACCAGCGGTGGCAGTTCTACCACACCAAACAACGGGGGTAACACCGGTGGCGGTGACAATACCGGTGGTGGTGGCGACAATACGCCAGGCGGACCTGTTGAGGATTAAATAACCATTAAAAAATCAAACGAATTATGACAAAAGTTAACTGGACCAATGTTGCTAAAGTCCTTAAATTTATCGCAACAGTGATTACCGCAGTTCTCGGAACCATAGCCGTGCAGTCATGCGTACAGTAAATACCATTGAAAATCCCTCAGCTGTTGATGAGCTGAGGGATTATGTAATTAGTTATACATATTATTTACACATGATGCCGCGTTTGGTATTCTCGAGGAATGTGATGATATTACGGATTTCAGGGCCGTCGGGCACCTGTTCCTTGATCTGGTTGATGACATCGAACACACTCGTCTTACCATGGAACAGCAGACGGTAGGCGTTGGCGATATGCTTCTGAACCTTGGGGTCGATCTCGGCGTAGTTCATCACAGTGGTGTTAGGACCACCATATTCCATGGGTGAGCCACCGGCAATTACGTAAGGAGGCACATCGTGAGAGAAGGTGCAACCAGCCTGGATGAGCGAGAGGTCGCCAGCACGGGTGTTGGCATTCTGGATGGCACCCGACGAGAAGATAACACCGTTACCAATCTCGCAGTCGCCTGCTATCTTAGTACCATAGCCAAACACGCAGTTATCGCCCACCACGGTATCGTGGCTGATGTGGGTACCCTCGAGCAGGAAGTTGTGATTACCAATCTTGGTAACACCATCCTTGTTGGTACCGCGGTTGATAACCACGTTCTCACGGATGACATTGTTATTACCAATCTCAACATACGACTTGGCACCACGGAAGTTGAAATCCTGTGGCAGGGCAGCAATCACCGAGCCCTGGTGGATCTTATTGTTATTACCAATGCGCGAGCCGTCGCAGATGCTCACGAAGGGGAAGATGATACAGTTATCACCTATCACCACATCGTCCTCGATATACACGAAGGGGAATATCTTACAGTTGTCGCCAATCTTCGCCTTTGGGCTAATCTCGGCTTTGGGGGATATTTCGCTTGCCATAATTATTTCATTGAAAATTGAACATTGAACATTGAACTATTTGGCACCGCCGCCTAAAGCCTGATAGAGACTTACTACAGCCTGCATCTTCGAGAGCTGGTCGGTCACCTCGTTAATCTCGGCATTGAGCAGATTGCTCTGAGCGGTAATCACCTCGAGATAGGTGGTGTTAGACGATGACTCCATCAATCGCTTGGTGTCCTCAACATTCTTCTTAAGTACCTCTACACGTTTGCCATCGAGCTCAGCCTTCTGACTGTAAGAGTTATAGGCTACAAGAGCGTTCGACACCTCGTTACCAGCCTTATAGATAGCGTTCTGCCACTTGTTGTAAGCCTGCTCGTACTGCATCTTGGCCACCTTCAGACCAGCCACAATCTGTCCATGCTGGAAGATAGGCTGAGTGAGTGAACCAACAGCCGAGAGCAACCACTTACCTGGGTTTACCATACCATTATTATTGGTAAAGGCAGCTGTACCGGTAACGGTGATGTTGGGATAGAAACGGCTGCGGGCTGTCTCCACATCATAGAAGCACTGTGCCAGCGACATCTCGTACTGATGCACATCGGCACGGTTGGCCAACATCTGGATACCAACGCCTGTAGAGAGCTCGGTGGGCAGACTCTGACCGGCAAACTTTCCACGGGCGATAGCCTGACCGGGCTGACCCAGCAACAATGAGAGCGAGTTCTCGGTCTCACGCATCTGGCGCTGCAGATCGACACGCTGACTCTGCACCTGATAGTAGGCAGCCTCAGCACTCTGAACAGCGGTAGAGCGATAGCCAGCACGGTTCTCGTGCATGAACTGCATCTTCTCCCAAGTCTCCTTGGTGAGCTGCTCCATATCGGTCACAATCTCCAGCTGGCGATCAAGCATCAACAGGGTGTAATACAGGTTGGCGATAGTCGAGATGACATTGGTCTTCACTACCGTCTGATAATCCTTAGTAGCGATGAGCTGCATCTGCGCCGAGCGTTTGGCACTGAGCAGATTGCCGAACAGGTCGACATTCCAGCTGGCCGAGATGGGCAGCGAGTACGACTTGGTGGCAGCAGCACCATCAAACGAGGTGAGCGAGCCCTGTGGACTAACAGCCACTGAGGGCAGGAAAGCCAACTTTGCAATCTTCAGCGCCTCGTTCACCATCTGCACATTGAGAGCCGCATTCAGCAGGTCAGGATTATTATCCAGTCCCTGCTGGATCAGAGCCTGCAGCTGTGGATCGGTAAACACTGTGCGCCAAGGCATATTGCCAAACGAGGTGGTATCCTGTACGGCCAGGGTGTCGGTGAGCGACTGTGTGTCGCGCACCAAACCCTTGGTATCCACTTCTGGACGTTCGTATTTGTTATAGAGTCCGCAACTTGACAACAGCAGAGCTGCAGACATGCATATCATCAGTTTCTTCATATTACTTCTCCAATTCATAATCTTCATGTTTCTTATGAGCATACTGAGCCAGCTCGGCAGCCACCTCGGCATTCTCCTCATCCTCGAACTTCATCGGACTGAACTTCTCCTGGATAGACTGGAAGATGACAAACAGCGTGGGCACAACGAACAGCTGCAGGATAGTACCAATCAACATACCACCTACGGCAGCAGCACCCAGCGTCTGGTTACCGTTCTTACCAACACCGCTGGCAAACATCATTGGCAGCAGTCCGATAACCATGGCCAGTGAGGTCATCAAGATAGGACGCAGACGGGCAGCAGCACCCAGTACAGCCGACCACGTAATGGCCATACCCGTCTGACGGCGCTCAAGTGCGAACTGTACAATCAGAATGGCGTTCTTAGCCAACAGACCAATCAGCATAATCAGCGAAATCTGCATGTAGATATCGTTGGCATGACCGAAGATATTGGTGAACAAGAAGCAACCTGCCAGTCCGAATGGAACAGAGAGTACTACCGACAGCGGCAGGATGTACGACTCGTACTGTGCCGACAGAATGAGGTAGATGAAGATGAAACACAACAGGAAGATGATACCTGTGGTGTTAGAAGCCTTAGCCTCCTCACGTGTCAGACCTGAGTAGTCGTAGGTATAACCAGCAGGCAGTACCTGCTTACCAACCTCCTCAATAGCCTTCAGCGCCTCACCAGTAGAATAGCCACTGGCCACTGTACCTGTTACGTTGATAGAGGTGAACAGGTTGAAGCGGTTGATATTCAACGGACCATATACGCGCTCCAGGTTACAGAACTCCTTAATTGGAGCCATACCAGCCGACGTGCGTACATATATACTATTAAGCGACTCTGGTGTCATACGTGTCTCAGGAGAACCCTGAATCATCACCTTATAGAGCTTACCAAACGAGTTGAAGTTAGAACCATACAGTCCACCGAAATATCCCTGCAGGGTGCTGAGCACCAATGTTGGCGAGATACCACTCTGCTTACACTTGGCCACATCCACGTGTACCATATACTGTGGATAGTTAGGATTGTATGAGGTCTGAGCTGTCTGGAACTCAGGACGCTTGTTCAGCTCGCCCAGGAACTCCTTCACGATACCAAAGAACTTGTTCAGGTCGCCACCAGTACGGTCCTGCATCACCAGCGAGATACCGCTGTTGGCAGAGAATCCAGGAATCATTGGGGGCGAGAATGCCAAGATCTGAGCATCCTTGATATGAGCTGTCTTAATAAATATCTGGGCAATCACACCTGTTGCATCGTAAGGATTCAGGAAGAAGCGATAGATACCATCACCCTCCCAAAGGCCTGAGATCTTCCACCACAAACCTTTCTGACGCTCCTCGAAGGGCTTCAGTTTGAGAATGAATGTACCCTGGTCGGAACCAGCACCTGCAATAAAGTTATAACCCTGAACCATCTCACGGTTCTTAACAGCGGGAAGCTGCGACAGGATAGAATCTACCTGCTGAACAACCTGCTTGGTGCGAGCCTCTGAGGTAGCAGGAGGCATAGAGATAGTACAGAACAATGTACCAGTATCCTCGTCGGGCACCAGACCGGTCTTGGTGGTCACAAATGTCACAGCCAGGATGGCGATACCTACAACCACTGTACCGATGATAGCCAACGGCTTGCGCACCAGTTTCTCAAGGATATTACGATATTTATTGGTAGTGGTCTCGAAAGCGACGTTGAACGACTGGTGGAAGCGATCCACACGACTCATTTTCTTCTCGTGACCATCCTTATCATGAGGCTTCAGGAATACAGCACACAGGGCTGGCGACAGCGTCAAGGCATTTACAGCCGAGATGATAATACTGATGGCCATGGTGACACCGAACTCACGATAGAAGGTACCCGAAGTACCGCCGATGAATGATACAGGCACGAACACAGCTGCCATCACCAGGGTAATAGAGATGATAGCGCCCGAGATCTCGTTCATGGCATCGATAGAGGCAGTCAGTGAACTCTTATACCCCTGGTCGAGCTTAGCGTGTACAGCCTCAACCACCACGATGGCATCGTCCACCACAATGGCGATAGCCAGCAGCAAAGCTGAGAGTACCAGCAGGTTGATTGAGAATCCCATCACATTCAGGAAGAAGAATGTACCTACCAGTGATACTGGCACGGCAATCAATGGGATCAGCGTAGAGCGCATATCCTGCAGGAAGATGTAAACAACCAGGAACACCAGTGCCAGAGTCATGAAGAGGGTGAACACCACCTCCTCGATAGAGGCATACAGGAACTCGGTTACATCGTAGTTGATCTTCACCTCCATGCCCGGTGGCATCAGCTTCTGCTGCGAGTCGAGCTCGGCCTTTACCTGCTTGGCAATCTCGTTAGCGTTAGATCCAGCCACCTGCTGTACCATGGTCATAACCGAAGGTACACCATTGTTCTTCATCGATACCGAATAGCCTTCACCACCCAGCTCAATCTTGGCCAGATCCTTCAGCTTCAGTGTCTGTCCGTTGGCATCACTCTTAATAATAATGTTACCGAACTCCTCGGCTGTACGGAATCTACCGGTATAACGCATCGAATACTCATAAGCCACGTTAGGAGCCTGCTCACCAAACTTACCTGGTGCAGCCTCGATGTTCTGCTCGGCCAGCGCCGCAGTGATATCCGAAGGAATCAGGCTGTGCTGCTTCATTACATCAGGCTTCAGCCATATACGCATAGCGTAGGTCTTAGAACTGAATCCAGAAGCATCACCCACACCCTCGATACGCTTCAGCGCAGGAACGATGTTGATGGCGTTATAGTTGGTCAGGAACTCATCGTCGTAACGTCCGTCGGATGTCAGCGAATACATCAGTACCTGTGACGACTGACGCTTGATGACACGCACACCAATCTGGACAACCTCAGATGGCAGCAGGGCCTGAGCCTGGCTCACACGGTTCTGCACGTTAACCGCACACATATCAGGGTTGATACCCTGACGGAACATCACCTGAATCATAGCCGAACCAGGCGATGCGGTAGAGGTGATATAGTCCATACCCTCTACACCGTTGATACTCTCTTCAAGAGGCGTAACCACGGCATTCTTCACCGTCTCGGCATCGGCACCAGGATAACTGGCCTGTACCACGATGTTAGGCGGTGCAATATTCGGATACTGCTCGATAGGAAGCGAGACCAGTCCGATAAAACCCAGCAGCACGATAAGGATAGAAATTACCGTTGACAGTACCGGGCGTTTAATAAAATTCGTAAATGTCATATGCTAACTATTCACTAATCACTAATCACTATTCACTATTCACTACTTCATGGCGCCTACGATGTCGCCGGCAGTCATAGCCTTAGCCTGCTCGTCGATCTTCTGCTGGTAGCGCTCAGGAGTGATGGGCACAATCTCCATGCCATCAGCCAGCTTGGTGATACCATTGGTAACATACTTATCGCCAGGTTTCAGACCACCAGTCACAACGTAGTTCATACCATCGTTCTGTGGAGCTACCTGAATCTCGCTGTACTTCACCTTGTTATCAGTACCCAGCAGGTAAACGAACTTCTTGTTCTGAACCTCAGAAACAGCCGACTGAGGAATGATGATAGCCGATGAAGTGCTGTGAGGGATCACGATAGCACCAGAGCCACCACTCTTCAACACACGCTGAGGATTCTGGAACAGGGCAATCATCTGTACTGAACCGGTGGCAGCGTCAATCACACCACTCATCTTGGTCACAGTACCATCCAGATCGTACATAGAACCATCGGCCAACTTCAGCTTAACAGGTGGAAACTTAGCTACAGCAGCACTCTGACCGCCCTCGCCCTTGCTCATCTCGAGCGCATCCTTCTCGGTTACAGAGAAGTAAACCTCCATCGACGAGTTGTTTGATACGGTGGTGAGCACATTACCAGTGCTAACCAGCGCACCTACCTTATAAGGCAGGGTACCAACTACACCTGCGGCAGGGCTCTTTACGTAGCAGTAGCTCAGCATCTCCTTATTCGACGAGAGCAAAGCCTCAGCCTGAGCCACTGTGGCCTTAGCCTGCTCGTACTGATTGGTGGCCTGCTGTAGCTCAAAGTCACCAATCACACCATTCTCATGCAACTTCTGAGCGTTCTCATAACTCAACTTAGCTGTATTGAGCGAGGCCTTAGCAGTATTAACGCTGGCCTGCGACTGGCGCACCTGGGCCTGATAAGTTACATTATCAATCACAAACAGCACCTGTCCGGCGCTAACTGTCTGACCTTCCTTTACATTAATCTGAGTAATGAATCCAGCTACCTTAGGACTAATCTGCACATCCTGCACACCCTTAATCGTTGCAGGATAAGTGGTCTGAGTTTCAGAACTCTGAGTACCTACAGCTGTTACAGGATACTCATTGTCGCCAAACTGAGGGCGACCACCACCGCCACCGCATGATGACAATATCAGCGATGCTGCGGTCATTACCAAAAACATTCTTTTTTTCATACTATCTATTTGTATCTAATTTAATTCAAACATACATCGTCTCCATATAGAGCGTAAAAAGAGCAACCCGAAAACTTTTCGCATTACGCAGGGTTTTCGGGTTGCAAAGATACGAAATTTATATCTAAGGATATATTTTTCTGAACGAAAATTTAACGTTTATTGCCTATAGCATATGAGGCAACGCACTTTTTAACATTTTAGAATGGGAATACCAAACCAACGTTGAGTGTGCTCAAGCCCTCATACTGAGTCTTATAGCAGTACTCACACTTGAATGAGAGGTTGTCATTCAGAGGGAATTCCAAACCACAGCCGATGTTCAGACCCAGCTTAGAATCGCTGCTGCCATCGCCACTCCAACCAACTACATTCAGACCTGCGAGAGGATAGATGATAAAGTTGGTATTAGGCAGACGGAACAGGTACTCAACATTGACATTGGGGTTCCACATGCTCACATGATCCTTATTGAAATAATAATCGAACTGGGCCACGCCACGCACATTCTCAGCAAACTCATAGCCGATGTTGGCACCGATACCACAGTTGTTAGGTGAATCGAGCAGATAATTGAAATGACCGCTGATTGTAGTCTTACCAACCTGTGCGAAAGATGTGAGACTCCACATCATAACGCTGATAACCATTAAAAACTTTTTCATAATCGTCTTTTAAGAATTAAATTAATAATACAAATTTACATATCATAGTTTGATATATATTCTCTTTCGATAAAGCAGATAACCAATCAGGAAATTGAGCATCACAAAGTAAACAGCATAAGCCAGCGAAGCCCACTTCAAAGCAGGAATCACAGCATGCATGCCGTTATAGACCGTTTCCGAAACGCCGATATTTCCCAACAAAATAGCCAGCAGCTCGCTCGACACATAAAGCGCCAGCGCATTCACACCGAACACATGGAAGAAGGTGGTCCAACCGCTCTTCTTCTGTATGTCTATCACATACATCAGCAGGGCCTGCAGCAGCGAAGCCAAACCGCACGTCATGAGCACGTAGCTGGGGCTCCAGATACGCTTATTCAAAGGCAGACCGTAGCTGAGCAGATAGCCGCCAATCACACAGATGGCTCCTACCACAAAGAGGGCTATCACCTTCTGTTCAACCGTTTCACGTTTGCGGATCAGCATACCACAATAGAAGCCTAACAGCACATGGGCTACTGATGAGATGGTGCCTACCACCCCCTCAGGATCAACCGGACTTTTATGATAGATATGCTCGTAGCCAAACAACTTCAAGTCGGCTTGCGCCAAGAAATTCACGTCAGCATCCTCGGCATAGCCGTTGCCCAGAATCAGGATGGCGGTATAGATGGCCAACAGACCTGCAATCACTGGCAGGGTGTACTTGTGGTTACAGAACAGTGCAAACAGCGATACGATGCCATAGCACAAGGCAATACGCTGCATGACAGCCCAGATACGCAGATGTCCGAAACACAACAGGTCGCCCTCGATAGCATGATCAAACCAGTTGATGAACAAACCGATGACGAAAAGCAAAACAGTACGCTTGATGATGCGACGGATGACTGGCGACGTAGGTTTGAAATCAGACTTCACTAACGAGAGATAGCATGAGATTCCCATGATAAACAGAAAGAACGGGAATACCAGATCGCAGGGAGTCATGCCGTTCCACTTGGAATGTCGCAGCATCTCGAACGATTCACCCCAACCGTTGTTTACCAGTATCATGCCTGCTACGGTGATACCACGCAGGATATCGAGACTCAATAATCGCTTACTTTCCATTGACCATTGAACATTGACCATTGAACATAAAATCCATCACCTCCTTGGCTACATCTACGGGTGAGCCTTCGGGGATAGCAGAGTATGGAGTCTGGTCGAGTGTCCAGGGCTCCTCCATAGCGTAGTAATCCAGCTTTACCTCCTGTGGCAGAGCCATCGCAAAGAGCTCTGCAGCTGTCTTGGTGGCATTCGGACCACCACCCAACAGCTCTGGCTGGGGTGCTGTCTGAGCCTTCATCTGTTCAGCAAGGGCATCAAAATAGGCCTTCCAACGCACATAATAGAAATCCTTCAGCATTCCCTGCCACTCCTTATGCGCATAATCGCGCAGACCACCCGTATCAGCACAATAACGGTTGCCCCAGGTGGTAATCTGTACACGGGCATTCCACTCATAGAGTTTCTTCTCGTCAGCCGTAGTACCAGCATTCAGCGCATACTGTGTCCAGCGTCCTACACGGAACTCGGTACGTGTGCCTAACAGTTTGTCCTGCAGCAACAGCATCTGGAGGAAACGCTTGGCCTCCTTGTCAAACTGCTTGCGACTGAACGCCTTGTAGGCTGCTATCGTCTTCTGATACCGGATACGTGCCTGATCGGCCAGTGCCTGACGGGTGATATCCACCAGGTCGTATTCAAAGTTGTTGTTGCCACGATATCGGTTGGCCACGCTGTTCATGAGTTTAGCAGCCCGTTTGGTGTCAGCGGGGTCGTAATAGTTTTTCATCTTCGACCAGCTCGATGCCTGGAAGTTGTTCAACGAAGGCCGTCCGCAGAAGATGCTCTCGTGAGGGCCCTGCTGGTTGTTACCTGCCGGACAATTATAGATACTCTTCACCAGCACCAGCCAGGCCTTTTCCAGGGTTTTATCCTCTACCCCATAACGGGCTTTCACATAGTTCTTGATCCACGCCTCCTTCGTAAACTTCTCAGCACGCCAAGGCAGTTCACTCATCAGTTCGAACATCACGGGATTGTTCTCCGAGCCTTCCATGGTAAAGCCGATGCCCTTGAGCTTGGAACTTTGAGCTTGGAACTTTGAACTTTGCAGCATATAGAAGTTGTCGAGCAACTGGTCCATACGTCCGTGCAGACCTACATTGGCGCCGAAGTTCTCCAACAAACAGAACAGCCACTGATGCTGCTTATAGCCCTGCTCACGCTTCCAGATGCTGGGGATACCGAACATAGGACGGCATTCTGAGAAGAGGTCGAGCACCAGCAGATCGCCCGTCTTCATACCATCCACCATGGCCTCGCGTGGATTCTCTGTCCATCCCTGAATCACCCACACTGCCTTGGGATTAACACGCTTCATCGCCTGCATCATAGCCTCACCGGCCTTGGCATAATCGATATTGGGATCATCGTTACTCTCGTGGAAAGGATCCATCGAATAGTAGTCGGCCTTACCGAACAACTTAGTCAGTTCATTATAATATAAGGTAGCGATTTCTGAGAATCGCGCATCAGTAGGCAACAGGTTGGCAGGACGCTGGAAACCATTCCACAGACCAGCATCGGCTACATTCAGACCGAGACGTTGCTTGGCATCATGGGGTACCATGCCGCAATAACCAGGCAATACGGGATGCATGCCCAGTTGTTTCATGCGTGCCAGAATCTGCTTCTGCAGTTTTTCCTGACGGGCATACCAGGATGTGGGTAGCGGACCGCCCCACCCTTCGAGGTTGTTCATCTCCCACCAGGCCAGGAACGCTGGGCCGGCGATAAACTCGCCCACCTCTTTCTCACTATAGCCTAACTTCAGCAACATATTACGCCATACGCACTCCTCACCCACGATAGCCAGTGGCAGGTTGACACCATGCAGCGCCATCCAGTCGATCTCTTTCTCCCAGCGCTTCCAATCCCAGAAAGCCATGGAGTAAGAGAAGGTACAGTAGTTAAAGTCGTAACGCAGTGTCAGATCAGTCTCATGGCACTCTTTCTTTGTGACAGCCGGCATCACTGCTGGCAACTTCGCCTGCATCTGATTCCAGGAGAGGTGGATGCCCGCATAGTATTTCAGATACCAGTTCAAGCCCGAGGCGATGTTCACCCACGAGTTACCGCGGATCACCACTTTCTTACCAGCCTGATCGAGTTCAAAGAAGTCCTTGTCGCTCTTCACCAGCTGGGTTTTAAACTTGGCCGATCCGCCTTTATCAATACGCTCAATCAGTTCATCCACTGGATTCGCATACAGCTGCACTGACAACAGAATACCAATAATAGTTAGTAGTTTTCTCATGATCATATCAGTTTCATTTGTTTTGCTTTTTCCATAAGGAGGGCCATGAGGGGTTCGCGTTCGTTCTCCACCTTATTATCCAACACGGCATCCTTGAGGTATTGCTTCAAGGTTCCCACCTCACGACTGGGCGTCAGGTGGAACAACTCCATGATCTCATTACCATCAATCACAGGCTGCAGCAATCGTACATAGTCCTTCTCTTTCAGATCGGCCAGTTTCTCGCGTACCATACGGAAGTTCTCCAGGAACAGCTTTTTGCGTACCTCATTCTTCGACGTGATGTCGGCCTCACAGAGAATCATCAGATCCTCGATATCCTCACCAGCATCGTTCAGCAATCGACGTACAGCTGAATCGGTCACAATATCATCGGCAATAACAATAGGTCGCATATGCATCTCCACCAGCTTCTGCACATACTTCATCTTCATATCCATCGGCAACATGAGTCGACGGAACAGTTGTGGCACCATCTTGGCACCAATCAGATTATGATTATGGAAGGTCCAGCCAATGGCAGGATCCCAACGTTTCGACTTGGTCTTACCCACATCGTGCAGGATAGCCGCCCAGCGCAGCCACAGGTTATCAGAATGACTGGCCACATTATCGAGCACCTCTAACGTATGATAGAAGTTGTTCTTATGCGCCCGACCGTTTCTCTGCTCCACGATGTCGAGTGCCGCCAACTCGGGCAGGATGAGCTGCAACAAGCCACAACGCTGCAGATCCACAAAGCCTCGTGATGGTGTCGGCGACAGGATAATCTTATTGAGTTCGTCTTTGATGCGCTCGCCACTCACAATCTTGATTCTGTCGGCCATACGCTCCAAAGCCACAAACGTATCTTCTTCAATCTGGAATTTCAGCTGTGTTGCAAATCGGATGCAACGCATCATGCGCAACGGGTCGTCAGAGAATGTGATGCCCGGCTCCAAAGGGGTTGCAATGATACCATCCTCCAGATCGGCCAAGCCATTGAAGGGATCGACCAACTCACCAAAACGCTCCTTATTCAGGCAGATAGCCATGGCATTGATGGTGAAGTCGCGACGGTTCTGATCATCCTCCAGCGTACCGTTCTCCACAATGGGCTTGCGCGAGTCGTGACTGTAGCTCTCCTTACGGGCACCTACGAATTCCACTTCATATTCCACCCCTTTCTGACGGAACTTCACCTGGGCAGTACCAAAATTACGGAACACGGAAAGATGTGCTTTTCTGCCCACCATGCGCTTCAGCTCTTCGGCCACCTGGATACCACTACCCACAACAACCACATCAATATCATTCGAGGGACGTTCCAGGAAGATATCCCTGACGTAGCCACCAACCACATAGCACTCCAGCCCCAAATGGTCTGCAGCCTCACTGATCTGGTGAAAAACCTCTTGATTTAATATCTCTGCTAATTCCTCGTCGCTATATAGTTTCATCCTCAATACTTCTCTTTTAGGGTGCAAAGATAGCATTTTTTCTGCATTTTTAGGCTTTATCACGCAATTTATGTTGAAATATGCGACATATTTTTGGTTTTTTCAGAAATAACTACTATTTTTGCATGCAGATTTTTAAGAAAGTATGGAACCTATCAACGACTTCTTCGCGCTGTTAAGCTCATTCCTTTGGGGATGGCCGATGATTATCCTACTGCTTGGTACGCATGTATTCCTGACCTTTCGTCTACGAATACCACAACGAAAACTGTTGACGGGCATACGACTGAGTATCAAGAAGGATGCCATGGCCGAAGGCGAAGTGAGCCAGTTCGGCGCACTCGCCACTGCATTAGCAGCCACCATTGGCACAGGAAACAT
Organism: Prevotella sp. P6B4; assembly: GCF_000619985.1. Taxonomy (NCBI): domain Bacteria; kingdom Pseudomonadati; phylum Bacteroidota; class Bacteroidia; order Bacteroidales; family Prevotellaceae; genus Prevotella; species Prevotella sp. P6B4. Next base: position 202,628 of record NZ_JHVE01000001.1, on the reverse strand, counting down.
TGTTGGTGTGGCAACAGCTGTAGCACTGGGTGGTCCTGGTGCCGTACTGTGGTGCTGGCTGACAGGTATCTTTGGTATGTCGACCAAATATGCAGAAGGATTGTTAGCGGTGAAATACCGTGTAAAAACAGACGACGGCAAGATGGTTGGTGGTCCGATGTACGCATTGGAACGCGGTCTGAACATGAAATGGCTGGGTATCCTCTTCGCTATCTTTACCGCCTTAGCCTCATTTGGCATCGGCTGTACAGTACAGGCCAATTCCATCGCCCTGCTGGCAAACGAGACATTCGGTGTACCCACATGGATTATCGGTCTCTTTGTCTGCATACTGACAGCCTTAGTCATCCTGGGCGGTGTGAAGGCAATAGCCAAGGTGTGCACCATACTCGTGCCCTTTATGGCTGCGCTCTATGTCATAGGCTGCATCGTTATCCTGTGTATCAACGGCAGTTATGTATGGCCTGCCATCCAACTGATTGTAGATTCCGCTTTCAACCCATCGGCTGCCGGCGGCGGCTTTGTGGGAGCTACTGTGATGATGGCAGCACGCTATGGTATTGCCCGTGGACTGTTCAGCAACGAGAGTGGCATGGGTAGCGCACCGATTGTGGCCGCTGCTGCCCAGACACGCAACCCGGTCCGTCAGGCGTTAGTATCGAGTACAGGCACATTCTGGGACACTGTCATCATCTGTGCACTGACAGGACTGGTACTGGTAAGCAGCATCCTGGCATACCCTGACATCACCTACGACGACGGTGCAGCCTTGACCAAGGTAGCCTTTTCGAAGATTCCCTATGTAGGCGCTCCGTTGTTATCATTCGGCATTCTGACCTTCGCCTTCAGCACCATCATCGGATGGAGCTACTACGGTGAGAGTGCCGTCAACTATCTGGAAGGTCATCGCACCAACAAGTTCTATCGCATTCTGTTCATCGTGTCACTCTTTTTCGGATCGATCATCAATCTCGACATCATCTGGAACATAGCCGACTGTATGAATGCCCTGATGGCCATTCCCAACCTGATAGCCCTCTTGCTCCTCTCGGGCATAGCGGCATCAGAGACCAGGAAATATCTATGGGACGGACGCTTGGACGAGGTCAGCGAAGACCTCGACGTATAGTACCAACAAAGCATATGGATAGCTAACAAAAATGATAACGGTATGAAAAAGAACGTATTGGTTTTAGCCGTTTTTTTTACGGCAACGCTAACAGCGATGTCATGCAGTAACAAAAGTCAGAGTCAGAAACAGGAAGAGACTCAAGCCGGACAGGTGAACAACTTCCGCATCAAGCGCGGTACAAACGTCAGCCACTGGCTGAGTCAGTCGGAACAGCGTGGCGAAGCACGTCGCCTGCACATTCAGGAAGACGATTTTGCCCGTCTGGAGGAGTTAGGCTTCGACTTTGTCCGTATTCCCATTGATGAAGTACAGTTCTGGGACGAGAAAGGCAAGAAACTGCCCGAAGCCTGGGGCTTACTGAACAACGCCCTCAACTGGGCTCAGCAGCATCACCTGCGCGCCATCGTCGATCTGCACATCATCCGTTCACATTATTTCAATGCCGTGAACGAAGGCGGCTCTTCGACCAACACCCTGTTTACTTCAGAGAAAGCCCAGGATGACCTGATCAACCTGTGGCGCCAGCTGTCGGAAGACTTAAAGGACCGTAGTTGCGATTCTGTGGCCTATGAGTTCATGAACGAGCCTGTAGCACCAGAGCACGAGCAGTGGAACCAGCTGGTAGCCAAGGTACACAAGGCACTCCGTGAACTGGAGCCTCAGCGTACATTGGTGATTGGTTCGAACATGTGGCAGGGACATGAGACCATGAAATACCTGAAAGTTCCCGAGGGCGACAAGAATATCATCCTCTCGTTCCATTACTACAACCCAATGATAGTGACCCACTATGGTGCATGGTGGACACCATTAGGCAAGTATAAGGGCAAGGTGAACTACCCTGGCGTACTGGTATCGAAGGAAGACTATGAGGCAGCTCCTGCCGACATCAAAGACCAGCTGAAGCCCTATACTGAGGAGATCTGGGACATCAGAAAGATTCGCGAACAGTTCAAGGATGCCATTGAGGCTGCCCAGAAGTACGATCTGCAGCTGTTCTGCGGTGAATGGGGTGTGTACGAGCCCGTGGATCGTGAACTGGCTTACAACTGGACACGCGATATGCTGACCGTATTCGACGAATTCAATATTGCCTGGACCACCTGGTGTTATGATGCCGACTTCGGTTTCTGGGACCAGCAGCGTCACACCTTCAAGGACCGTCCATTGGTTGAGTTGCTGATGAGTGGCAAAAAATTAGGAGAAAAGTGATTATAATTGAGAATTGATAATTGATAATTAAATTGAGAAAGATTGCATTGGCCGTATTTACGGCATTACTGATAACAGCTTGCGGCGAGACGAAGACCCGAAAGGAAATCAATCGCCGCAAGGCTGCTTTGGTTGAGAAACAGGAAACCGAGTTGAAAAAAGCGCAGGATGAGTTATGGCGTACCGACAGTCTATTACAGATTGCCAACAAAGAGTTAGAAACCATGACGCAAGAGGTTGAAGCGCACAAGAAGGAACTGAAAGCCACACCCGAGGAGCTGACAGCACTCACCAGGCTGCGTGTGAAGCGTGACAGCATTCAGACGCAATACGAGGCATTAGGTCTGAAAATAAGGTACATACACAAGAAACAGAGTGAAAATAAGTGAATTTTTCACGATTCACCATCCGTTATTCACTAAAAATTGCTACCTTTGCAGCCGATATGACTCAATTTGACAAGACAAACGTTCAGTTTGAGCAGGCTTTGGCAGAGTGCAGAGCCCTGTTCGAGAAGAAGCTTCACGACTATAAGGCATCGTGGCGCATTCTGCGCCCCACGGCATTGACCGACCAGCTGTTTATCAAGGCCAAGCGCATCCGTTCACTGGAGATCAAGAAAGAGTCTCTGGTGGGCGAAGGTATCCGTCCCGAGTTTATTGCCTTGATCAACTACGGCATCGTAGGTCTCATCCAGTTAGCCAAGGGGTTTGCCGACACTGTTGATATTAACAATGCCGAGGCGATGGCCCTTTATGACAAGCATGCCCAAGAGGCACTGGAGCTGATGAAGCGTAAGAACCACGACTACGACGAGGCGTGGCGCGGGATGAGGGTCAGCAGCTATACCGACCTGATTCTGACAAAGATTGAACGCATCAAGGAGATCGAGAACCTGCAGGGCGAGACACTCGTCAGCGAGGGTATCGACGCCAACTATATGGACATTATCAACTACGCGGTCTTTGGAGTAATTAAATTATCGGAGGAGGACGACAACGCCACAGCATGAAGAAAGCTGCCGTTAACATCTGCCGACTACTGCTGGCACTGACATTTATCTTCTCAGGATTTGTCAAAGCCGTTGACCCATTAGGGACGCAGTACAAGATTCAGGACTACTTGGTGGCGATTGGATTAGGGCGCATGATGCCCGACTTCACGACACTCGCCACATCAGTACTGTTGGCAGCCACGGAATTCTTCTTAGGTATCTGTCTGCTCTTTGCCATCAGGCGCCGAATGGTGTCAAAATTAGTGCTGGCTATCATGGGCGTGATGACACCGCTCACACTCTGGTTGGCCTTGAGCAACCCTATCAGCGATTGCGGTTGTTTTGGCGACGCTCTGGTGCTGACCAACTGGCAGACGCTGTGGAAAAACATCATCCTGCTGGGGGCAGCCATCGTAGTATGGAAATGGCCGTTGGAGCAGGCCCGCCTGATTAGTCAGTCGAACCAGTGGATTGTGATGAACTACTCGCTGGTATTCATCCTGCTGTTCATATCGGTCAAGAGTCTCTACACCCTACCCCAGTTCGACTTCCGTCCCTATCATATCGGTGCTGATATCCGAGAAGGTTGGAACAAGATGATGGAAGGTGAGGAATCACCCTATACCGATTTCTTCGTAGAGAGGCTGAAGGATGGTGAGGACATCACCGAACAGATACTGGCAGACAAGAGATATACCTTTCTGCTGATAGCCCCACACTTGGAACAGGCTGACGACTCACGATTAGACGAGATCAACCAGATGTACGAATACAGTCTGGACTACGGCTATCCGTTCTATTGCCTGACAGCCAGTGGCGCGAAAGCCATCGACAGCTGGCGCGACCTGACAGGTGCAGAATACCCATTCTGCCAGACCGATGACATCACGCTGAAAACCATGATACGGTCGAACCCAGGTCTCATCCTGCTCAAGGATGGCAAGGTGATACGTAAGTGGAGTCATAACGACCTGCCCACCGAAGAGGCGCTGACCACCAGACTGGAAGACTGCAAGTTAGGTCAACTGCCTACAGAGACGGTGACCACCAAGATACTCTGGGTACTGACCTGGTTTGTATTGCCACTGGTGCTCCTGACGATAGCCGACCGCCTCTGGGCTTGGACCAAGTGGATTCGCAAAGGTGAAAAGGTAAAAAAAGAAAAGGTAAAAAAGTAAAGTTTTACATATTTAAAATTTAATAGAATTATGAGAAAGAAAATTGTAGCAGGAAACTGGAAGATGAACATGAATCTCCAGGACGGTATTGCTCTTGCAAAGGAGCTGAATGAGACTCTGAAGGCTGAGAAGCCCAACTGTGGTGTAGTGATCTGCACACCATTCATCCACCTCGCTTCTATCGCACAGTTCCTCGATCAGGACATCATCGGTCTGGGTGCTGAGAACTGCGCTGACAAGGAGAAGGGTGCTTTCACTGGTGAGGTTTCTGCCGAGATGGTAAAGAGCACTGGTGCTCAGTACGTTATCCTGGGTCACTCAGAGCGTCGTGAGTACTACAAGGAGACTCCCGAGATCCTGAAGGAGAAGGTGCTGCTCGCTCAGAAGAACGATCTGAAGGTTATCTTCTGTATCGGTGAGAGTCTGGAGGAGCGTGAGGCTGGCAAGCAGAACGAGGTTGTTAAGGCCGAGCTCGAGGGTTCTGTATTCAACCTCGCTGAGGAGGACTTCCGCAAGATCGTTATCGCCTACGAGCCAATCTGGGCTATCGGTACCGGTAAAACCGCTACCGCTGAGCAGGCTGAGGAGATCCACGCATACATCCGTTCTATCATCGCCGAGAAGTATGGTCAGGCTGTAGCCGACGATACCACTATCCTCTATGGTGGTTCTTGCAAGGCCAGCAACGCTCCTGAGCTGTTTGCTAAGCCCGACATCGATGGTGGTCTGATTGGTGGTGCTTCACTGAAGGCTGCTGACTTCAAGGGTATTATCGACGCATTCAAGTAAGAAAGTGAAACGATTTATCATCATAATGACGCTCTGCATCGGCTACTCAATGGTGGCCGATGCTCAGTCGTCGTTTACGCAGAGACTGCAACAGAGTAAAGGTGGCGAGGGAAAAATCACCGTCACTCAGGACAAGGCTATCGATGAACTGGTGAACGGTCCGGCCGTTGTACCAGCCAAGCCTAAGACCAATACCAATACCACTCAGCTTAAACAGACTGAAAAGAAAGAAAAAGATAACAATACTGCTACAAATCAAGAAAAAAAGACTGAGCCCAAGGTCGTCGTTGTAGAGCAGCATGACTCTACCGAGATTGACACCACCCCCGAGGAGCTTCAGAAGAAGGTCATGAAAGGTTATAAGGTGGCAGGATACCGTGTACAGGTGTTTGCCGGAGGCAACACACGTAACGACCGACTGAAGGCAGAACGGACAGGCAGCGAGATCAAGGCTTTGTTCCCTGGCGTGCCCGTCTATGTACATTTCTATACCCCACGATGGATTTGCCGCATGGGTAACTACCGCACCTACGAGGAAGCTCACGAGGTGCTGGAGCGCGTCAAGAACAATGGCTACAAGTCGGCTATCATCGTCAAAGGGAAAATCACCGTACAATATCAATGAAGATAGAGATTAAGGAATACGACAACGAGAGATATCGTGAGGGACTCGAAGATTTAGCGGGTCACTACAAAGAGATACTGACGCTGCTGGGCGAAGACCCCGAGCGTGAGGGACTGGAGAAGACCCCCATGCGTGTAGCCAAGGCCATGCAGGTGCTGACCAAAGGTTACACGATGGATGCCCACAAGATCCTGACGGACGCGCTGTTCAAGGAGGACTACAACCAGATGGTGATTGTGAAGGACATCGATTTCTTCTCGCTGTGCGAACACCACATGCTACCCTTCTACGGCAAGGCACATGTGGCTTACATCCCTAACGGCTACATCACTGGTCTGTCGAAGATAGCCCGCGTAGTGGACATCTTTGCCCATCGCCTGCAGGTACAGGAGCGAATGACACAACAGATCAAGGACTGTATCCAAGATACACTGCACCCCTTAGGTGTGATGGTGGTGATAGAGGCCAAGCACATGTGCATGCAGATGCGTGGCATTGAGAAACAGAACAGTATTACCACCACCAGCGACTTCAGTGGTGCCTTCAATCAAGCTAAGACTCGTCAGGAGTTTATGAACCTCATACACAATAATCAAATCTAAAACTAACAGTATGTATCAAGTTGACAACAACACCAATTACAGAACCAACCAGTCGTTTACACAGGAGTTCACCCGCAGCTGTCTGGGCCGCATACTTATTCTCGGCGTAATCACACTGGTAGGTATGCTGGTAGCCTACTTCACTGCTCCCAAGGAGAGTGACATGACCGAAGAGATGACCGATAACATGATGCAGTGTCTCGAGGTGAACAATGGCATCAAAGGTGACGTAGTTGATGACTATGTAAACAACTTGGCATTTATCTTTACCACTGCCGATACCACTGCCATTTCCAAAGACATCCTGGAGACCTATCACAAATACAACCGTCTGGAGTCGTATCGACACACATTCTACTCTACCTCTTACATCCACAACAACATGCACCCCGAAGGTACCCGTGTAGGCATTGGCATCTTCGGTATCATCATCCCAACAGTGCTGTACGAAGACATCCTGCTGGAAGTAGGTCCTGTACACAAAGGCTACGAGCAGAAACTGAATCAGGAGGTGATTGCGCCACAGGAAGAAGACCTGGGTGTGAATCCGAACATCACGGAGTTCCACTACAAAGGCGACCAAGAGAACTAAGAAGCGAACTAATTAGTATCAATTATTTATATGAAAACCAAGACTTTACTAAGCATCGTGATGATGCTTTGTGTTACAGCGAACCTGTCAGCACAGAACAAGAATGACAACATGATTGAGAACCCCATGCTGTGGGCAGACGTACCCGACCCCGACATCATCCGCGTGGGCGATACCTTCTATCTGGTATCCACCACCATGCACCTGATGCCTGGCGCGCCTATCATGCAGTCGAAAGACCTGAAGAACTGGGAGACCATCGGCTACATCTTCGACAAGCTGACCGATTCGCCTAAGTACGACCTCTCACCTACTGAAGGTACCGTCTATGGTCGCGGACAATGGGCTACCTCTCTGAAATACCACAAAGGAAAGTTCTATGCGCTGTTGGCTCCCAACGAGGCAGGTGCCATGGGCGATACCTATATCTTTACAGCCGACCAGGCTGCAGGACCATGGAAGATTGTGTCACGTATGCGTCACTTCCACGATTGTTCGCTGTTCTTCGATGACGACGACCGTGTGTATGTCATCTATGGTACTGGCGAGATGATGGAACTGAAGCAGGACCTGAGCGATGTCATCGAAGGAACACATCGCCAGATCTTCCAGCGTGAGGCTGATGAGACCGGTCTGCTGGAAGGCTCACGTATGATCAAACATAACGGCAGATACTATCTGATGATGATATCGCACGTATATGCCCCAGGCCGTCACCGTCGTGAGGTATGCTATCGTGCCGACAACATTCAGGGCCCTTATGAGAAGACCACCATCTTAGAATCAGAATTCGGAGGTTTCTCATACGAGGCACAGGGCACCATCGTCGACACAGAGGATGGCGACTGGTATGGCATCATCTTCCAGGACCGTGCTGGTGTAGGCCGTGTGCTCACCGTGATGCCCTGTCGTTGGATTGACGGTTGGCCCATGCTGGGCGACGAGGAAGGCAAGGTGCCTGCCCGTGTGCGTCCTTTGAAGAGTGGCGAGCCCGTCAAGTCGATCGTCAATGCCGATGATTTCTCTAACGAAAAACTCGGTCTGCACTGGCAGTGGAACCACAACCCTGTAGATAAGGCATGGAGTCTGACCGAGCGTCCAGGCTATCTGCGATTGAAGACAGCCCGTGTGGTGCCCAACCTGTATCTGGCACCCAACACACTCACCCAGCGTATGGAAGGTCCCAAGTGCACAGGCTCTATCGCCCTCGACCTGTCGAAGATGAAGGATGGCGATATAGCCGGTCTGGCAGCATTCAACGACAACTCTGCCGTGATGGCTATCAAGAAGGTGGGTAAGAGGCTCACCCTGGAACTGAGCGAGCAGAAGGTCAGTCTGAGTCAGCGCGAGAAAAAGGTAGAGAAGGTGGATGTAAAGGTTGTAGAGAGCGTAGAGCTGAAGCAGCAGAAGATTTGGTTGCGTATCGATGCCAACTTCGTGCCTCGCACCGACATCGCCACATTCTCTTACAGTCTCGACGGCAAGGAGTGGACTAAGATTGGCGGCAACTTCCAGATGACCTTCGACTGGCAGCGATTCTTCATGGGCACTAAGTTCGGTATCTTTAACTACGCCACCAAGAAGGTTGGAGGATATGTAGATGTAGACGAGTTCGCATACAACAAACATCAATAATAACTATGAACAGAAGAACAATAGCCATTCTTGCCTTGCTGGCACCAATAGCTATTTGGGCGCAAGGCGTAAAGATTGAGTTCTTTACACCTTCTGTTGTCCATGTAGTCAAGTACCCAGGTCAGGCAGTACCCCCTGAGAGCAAGGTGATCATCGCCAAGCCGCAGGAAGTCGCACTCACCAAGCGCGGCAACATCACCTCGAGTAGTGAGCTGAGTGTAAAGATCGATGAAAAGACCGGCTGCCTCACCTTCATGGCAAAAGGTAAGGTGCTGCTGCGTGAGAAGTCACACAGCTTCAGTCCGTTGAACCAGACCTTCACCCTCGACAAGGGCGAGGCCATCTACGGCCTGGGCACCATCCAGAACGGTAAGATGAACCGCCGCGGCGAGCACAAACGCATGGAACAGTCGAACCTCGAGGACTTCCAGAATGTGATCCAGAGCATCAAAGGCTGGGGAATCTATTGGGACAACTACGCCCCCACCCAGTTCGACGACGATGCCAACGGCATGTCGCTCACCTCGGAGGCTGGCGACTATATCGACTATTACTTCATGTATGGCGGCTCTGCCGATGGCGTCATCGCGCAGATGCGTCACCTCTCAGGCGACGTGCCCATGTTCCCCCTGTGGACCTATGGCTTCTGGCAGTCGAAGGAACGCTATAAGAGCGCTGCCGAAACCGAGCATATCGTGGACCAGCACCGGGCACTGCAGGTGCCCCTCGACGGTATCATCCAAGACTGGCAGTACTGGGGTTCCAACTACCTGTGGAACGCCATGGACTTCCTGTCGGAGGACTTCAGCAATGGTCCGCAGATGATTCAGAACGTGCACCGTAAACACGCCCATTTCATGATCAGCATCTGGGCGAGCTTCGGTCCGCAGACCCAGCAGTTCCGCGAGCTCAACGAGAAGGGACTGCTGCTGCCCATCGAGACCTGGCCACAGAGCGGCATCTCACACGTATGGCCGCCCATCATGGAATATCCCTCTGGCGTAAAAGTGTACGATGCCTTCAGTCCTGTGGCACGTGCCATCTACTGGAAATACCTGAAGAAGCTCTACGACTATGGCACTGACGCCTGGTGGATGGACTCTACCGATCCTGATTTCTTCAATCCCAAGGAAAGCGACTATGCCCACAAGGTGACCGGCGGCACCTGGCGCTCACTGCGCAATGCCTTCCCCCTGGAGACCGTTCGTGGCATCTACCAGTCGCAGCGCAAGGACGACCGTGGCAAGCGTGTGTTCATCATGACCCGCTCGGCCTTTGCCGGTCAGCAGCACTATGGTTCTAACATGTGGAGTGGCGATGTAGCCTCATCATGGGATATGCTCCGCAAGCAGATTCCTGCAGGTCTGAGCTTCTCGCTCACAGGCAACCCCAACTTCAACACCGATATCGGTGGTTTCTTCTGCGGCTCCTATAACACCAAGGGCGCAGGCTCTGCCCCTCGCAACCCGCAGTTCCAGGAGCTCTATGTGCGCTGGATGCAATATGGCTTGTTCTGTCCTGTGTTCCGCAGTCATGGTGCCGACGCACCCCGCGAGATCTGGCAGTTCGGCCAAAAGGGCGAGCCCGTATACGACGCCATCGAGAAGATGATCCGCCTGCGCTACCGCCTCCTACCTTATATATATAGTATCGCCGGACAGGTGACCGCCAACAACGAGAGCTACCTGCGCCCGCTGTTCAGCGACTTTGCTGCCGACAAGCAGGTGTGGGACATGACCGATGAGTTTATGTTCGGCCGTAGCATCCTGGCAGCCCCCATCGTCGAGGCACAGTACACCCAGGAGAAGATCATCAAGGAAGATGCCATGACCGGCTGGGATAAGAAAAATGTCAGCGGCGACCAGGAAGAGACAAGCGGTATCAACTGGCACGCCACGAAGACCGCCACGAAATATCTGCCCAAGGGTGCCACCTGGTATGATTTCTGGACAGGCAGGCAGTACAAGGGCGGACAGCATGTCACCCTCAGCACCCGTTTCGACCAGGTACCCATGTTCGTACGTGCCGGCAGCATCGTGCCCCTGGGCCCGGAGATGCAGTATGTAGGCGAGAAGTCATGGGACAACCTCGAGATCCGCCTCTACCCCGGCGCCGACGGCACGTTCAGCCTCTATGAGGATGAAGGCGACAACTACAACTACGAGCAGGGCTACTACTCGAATATCATCTTCACCTGGACCGAGCGCACACGCACCCTCCACATCAGCGCCCGCCAAGGCGGCTACAAGGGCATGCTGCTCAACCGTCAGTTCCAGATTGTGCTGCCCGATGGCACCGCAAAGACCATCGACTACAACGGCAACCAAGTAACAGTGAAACTTTAAAGACACAAAAAAGAGAGGCTCGATTGAGTCTCTCTTTTCTGTGATCCGTTTGGGGCTCGAACCCAAGACCCCAACATTAAAAGTGTTGTGCTCTACCGACTGAGCTAACGGATCGACCTTAAATCATGCTCCCATTAGAAAGCGGGTGCAAAGGTACTATCTTTTTCCGAAACTACCAAATTTATTCAGAAGATTTTTCTTCTAACCCCTCAAATTCCTTATCTTTTGTCACATATTGTTGATAATAAGCAATCAAAAGTGTGGTCAAAGGCAGTGCAATGATGAGTCCGATAAAACCTAACAAGGCACCCCAAACCGACAACGACAATAACAGGATAGCAGGGTTCAGGCCCATGGCCTTCCCCATCACCTTAGGTGTCACAATCATGTCGCATATCAACTGCACCACAATAAACACCAGCAGGGCCAACGCCAAGATTCCCCAGAAGTTCTGTCCTGTATCAGCCGACTTCAGCAACGCCAGCAATACCGTTGGTATCAGGGCAAACGTATGCAGATAAGGCACGAGGTCCATGATACCGATCATGATGCCCAGACCGATGGCCATGGGGAAGTCGATGATGGTGAAGCCAATGCAGAACAGTACCCCCATGATGAGTGCCACCGTTCCCTGACCGCGCACATAGTTATTAAGTGCCTGTCCGGCATCCTTACCCAGTCCCTGCCAGAAGGGGCGACTCTTCTTTGGGAAGATACGGATCCAGTTCTCAGTCAGATACTCATAATCGAGCAGAATGAAGAACATATATAATAAGGTGATAAGCGATGCCACAATACCGAGAATCACACTGGCGGTCTGACCCAGTACATTAAACAGTCGGGGCAGCACCGTTTTCAGACTATCCGTAAACCTGTCGCTCTCAAAGAACTTCTGGATTTCCCTGCTATTCTGATCTATCCAGAGCTGAATGGCACCGGGGATATCCTTGATATGAGCCTCCTCCTGTATATAGCCGCTCACCAGTCCGCCCAACTTATCAAACTGCTCAATCATTGGTGGGATAATCAGATAGATGATACCACCGAGAACGGCAATCACCACAATCAGTGTGATGATGATACTCAGTGTTCTACTCTTCACATGCAACCGATACTGCACGAACTTCACCATCGGATACAGCAGATAGGCAAAGAACCAGGCAATAAAAAACGGCAGCAATACATTGCTCAGATAGTTGACCAGCCAGAGGATACCCAGCACCAGCAGGCCAGCTCCCACCCAGCGCACCAGTTGGTCAAGCGTGATTGTCTTTTCTTTCATTCTCTTCTTTGATTGCTTTCTGATAACATTCCCGGCACAGAGGTTCATACTCCGTAGTCTCACCCAACAATACCCGCTGTTCGCTCTCCACCTTACGATGACTTACGTAAGCCAGATTGCCACAGTTCACACAGATGGCATGCACCTTCGTCACATCGTCGGCAATAGCGCAAAGCGCTGGCATAGGTCCGAAAGGCACACCCTTAAAGTCCATATCCAGTCCGGCCACGATGACTCTGACGCCACGGTTTGCCAGTTCGTTGCACACATCAACAATCCCCATATCAAAGAATTGCGCCTCATCGATACCTACCACATCGATATCGCTTGCCAGCAACAGGATACTGGCCGATGAGTCAATAGGTGTCGACTGGATGTGTTTCTGGTCATGGCTCACCACGTCTTCTTCCGAATACCTCACATCAATGGCCGGCTTGAATATCTCCACACGCTGTCTGGCGAACTGCGCTCTGCGCATTCGTCGGATCAGCTCCTCCGTTTTGCCCGAAAACATCGAGCCGCACACAACTTCTATTCTACCAGGTCTGTGTGCCTCACCTATTAAGATATCTGTCATATTGGCGACAAAGATACGAATAAGCGAGTAAAATACCAAACAAATTTGGAATTTTCGAGCGAAAGTATCTTCGAACTGCGTTCAAATTTACAAATACCTTTTAAAAATTGCAAAGATTTTGCCTTTTATTTGTCTATTCCGCTATTTTGCCTTATATTTGCCCCTTGTAATGGGCATATTATATATCGTACCGACCCCAGTTGGGAATATGGAAGACATGACATTCCGTGCCATCCGCATTCTGAAGGAGGTGGATCTCGTACTCGCAGAAGATACTCGCACATCGAGCAAACTGCTGAAGCACTACGACATCCACAACCAACTCTTATCACATCATAAGTTTAACGAACACGGCACATCCGCCTCCATCGTAGCCCGACTGCAGGCAGGCGAGAATGTGGCTCTGATAAGCGATGCTGGCACACCTGGCATCTCCGACCCGGGATTCTTTCTGGTTCGCGAGGCCGTACGTGCAGGCATCGAAGTACAGTGTCTGCCTGGCGCAACCGCTTTTGTGCCAGCCCTTGTAGCGAGTGGTCTGCCTTGCGACCGCTTCGCCTTCGAAGGCTTCCTGCCTCAGAAGAAAGGACGCCAGACCAAACTCGAATCGCTGAAAGGCGAACAGCGCACCATGATCTTCTACGAATCGCCTTATCGCGTGGTGAAGACCCTGCAGCAGTTTGCTGAGTTCTATGGCCCAGAGCGCCAGGTCAGCGTATGTCGCGAGATATCCAAGATTCACGAGGAGAGCGTCAGAGGCACACTCACTGAGGTGATAGCCCATTTCAAGGAACACGAGCCCAAGGGTGAGATTGTCATCATCCTGGCAGGTAATGATCATAAAGAACAAATCAATAAACAAGAGGAATTATGAAGAAACTATTTATCTTTGCAATGTGTGCCATGGCTATGGCAAGTTGTAATGAGGCAGCCAGAAAGGCAGAAAATCAGGCTCGCGCAGAGCGTGACTCACTGAATCAGGTGATTGCCCAGAAAGATGATGAAATCAACGACATGATGACCACCCTGATCGACATCGAGGAGGGATTCCGCGAGATCACCGAGGCCCAGAACCGCGTCACTTTAGCCAAGACTGGCGAAGGCACTAACACGAAGGAGCGCATCGCTGAGAACTTCCAGTTCATCCAGTCGATGATGCAGCAGAACAAGGATCTGATTAACAAACTGAAGCAGCAGGCTCGTGAGAGCTCTATCAAAGGCGACAAGCTGAAGAAAGTCATCGCCAGTCTGCAAGAGCAGATGGAGAAGAAGGACCAGCAGATTGTAGAGATGCAGGAGCAGCTCGAACTGAAAAATATCCATATTGGCGAACTGAAATACGAGCTCAACTCGATGAAGGAAGACGCACGCGCCCTTCAGAGCGAGAACGATGCTCAGGCCAAGAAACTGAAGGATCAGGAGAAACAGTTGAATACCGCTTGGTTCGTATATGGCACCAAGGACGAGCTGAAGAAGCAGCAGATTATCACCAAGGACGGTCTGTTCAGTAAGAACAAGATTCTGCAGGGCGACTTCAACCGCGACTACTTCACCAAGATTGATATCCGTGTTGACAAGGAAATCAAGCTCTACAGCAAGGATGCCAAGATCCTGACAGCACATCCCGCCAACTCCTACAAGTTGCAGCCCGATGCCAACAAGCAGTTGATACTCCGCATCACCGACCCACAGGCCTTCTGGTCAACCAGCAAGTACCTGGTAGTTCAGGTGAAATAAATAACGCATACACCCCAACAATAATCGGATGCCCCCTGAAAAGCAGACGTTTTTCAGGGGCTTTTTGTAGTTTTGCGTTACCTACCCTGGCCGGTGGTTAACTCAAAATCATCCATCCTAACCCAACCAAGACAGTCTCGCCCACCGCGAGACTGTCTTTTGTGATTTCAAATTTACACAGAAAGTGTAGTTTTAACATCAAATTGTAAGATAAATAATTATTCAACTTTCATATTGATTTCAATCAACTCTACACGTTGATTTGTTAAAAAATGGCATCAAAATGTGTTTTTTTTATAATTTTATTCGTTTTTTAGAATAATATGCATTATATTTGCAACCTGAAATTAGCAAAAAGGGCATAATAATGTAATACCTCCGCCCACTAATTGTGCTAAAATATAAATATGTACGCGAACATTAATATAGTTAAACATTTAATAATTAACAAAAAGAGAGAGAATTTATGAAAAGAAGACTAACGATGTTTTTGGTCGGCCTCTTCCTGTGTGTAGGAACAGCGCTGGCTCAGACTAAGATCACCGGTACGGTACTCTCACAAGACGACGGACAGCCCATTATCGGTGCTGCTGTCAAGGTGGTTGGTACCAGTACAGGTATGTTGACTGACGTAAACGGTCGTTTCAATGTAACCCTTCCTGCTGGTAAGGATCAGCTGGAAATTTCGTATCTTGGCTATGAGAGCAAGACTCTGAAGGCCAAGAATGGTATGCGTGTCTTCCTGAAGACCGATGCCAAGATGGTTGATGAAGTGATTGTAGTTGCTTTCGGACAGCAGAAGAAGTCGGCCTTCACAGGTTCGGCTGCCGTTGTTGGCGAGGTTGAACTGCAGAAGCATACTGTATCAAACGTGCAGCAGGCTCTGGCCGGTGCCGTTCCTGGTCTGCAGATTCGTGGTGCCCAGTCAGGTGCTCCTGGATCAAGCGGTGGTTCAGTTAGCATTCGTGGTATCAACTCACTTTATGCTGGTACCGACCCTCTGGTAATCGTGGATGGTGCTCCTTATACAGCCAGCCTGTCAAACATTCCTCCCAGCGATATCGAGTCAATCTCAGTCCTGAAGGATGCTGCTTCTGCAGCTCTGTACGGTGCTCGTGGTGCAGGTGGTGTTATCATCGTTACTACCAAGAAGGGTAAGAGCCGCGACGCTCAGATCAATGTTGATATGAAGTGGGGTGTTAACTCTCGTTCAGTTCAGGACTATGATGTCATCAAGGATCCTGCTCAGTTCTACGAGACCTACTACGCTCAGCTCTACAACTACAGCTACTACGGTCAGGGTAACAGCAACGCCGCTGCTAACCAGTGGGCTAACAAGACCATGCTGTCACACCTGGGTTACAATGTTTACACTGTTCCCGATGGCGAGAACCTGATTGGTCTCGATGGCAAACTGAATCCTAACGCCACTCTTGGTCGCAAGTACGACTATAATGGCGAGACCTACTACATGGCTCCTGAGGATTGGACTGACGCTGCTTATCACAATGCGCTCCGTCAGGAATACACCATCAGCGCTAATGCAGCTAACGAGAAGGGTAGTTTCTACTTCAGCCTCGGTCACCTGAATGAGGATGGTATCGTAGAGTACTCAAGCTATCGTCGTACAACAGCCCGTTTGAAGGCCGACTATCAGCTGAAGAAGTGGATGAAGGTTGGTGCAAACATTGGTTATGTACACTCTAATACCGAAAGTAACCCCAACCTGTCGAGCGATACTTATGGTTCAACCAACCTGTTCTACTATACTTCACGTATTGCTCCTATCTATCCTATCTACGTTCGCGTGATCGATCCAACAACAGGTCAGCCAGTTGTTCGCACTGATGCCAACGGCAATCCTCAGTACGACTACGGTGTAGCCTCGTCAAACTATGGTGTAGGTCGTGCATTCCTTGAGACTGGTAACCCACTCGGTTCTAACCGTTATAACAAGGTTTACTCTATTGGCAACCAGCTGAACGCCAGCGGTACACTGGATATTAACTTCACTGACAACCTGAAGTTCAACAACACCAGCACCATCATCTGGGGTCACACACTTTCGTCTGACTATGAGAATGCACTCTATGGTCCTAAGGTAGGTGTAAACGGTGAAATCACCAAGGTCCAGAGTACTACACTCCGTCAGAACCATGTTCAGACACTGACCTACACCAACGAGTGGACTGGTCACGCTCTGACAGCTATGATCGGTCATGAGTGGTACGACACCAAGACCCGTTATCTGGGTGCTTCCCGTACTGGTGGTTTTAGTGCAGAGATTCCTGAGCTGAACGCCTTTGCAACCATGTCTGGTTCAAACAGCTACACCAGCGAATACAATGTAGAGGGTTACTTCGCTAATGTACTCTACAACTTCAACGAGAAATATTACGGAAGTGCTTCGTTCCGTCGTGATGCCACCTCTTATTTCCATAAGAACCACCGTTGGGGTTCGTTCTGGTCAGTAGGTGGTGCCTGGATCATCTCTAAGGAGAAGTTCATGGAGAGCACTAAGAACTGGCTCGACATGCTGAAGATCAAGGCCTCTATCGGTCAGCAGGGTAACGATAACATCGGTTCATTCACCTATGTTGACACCTACACACTCTCTAAGTCAAGCGACACCTCAATGGCCCCCAGCTTCCATCTGCTTGGTAACCCTGAGATTACATGGGAGACCATGACTAACGTGAACATGGGTCTGGAGTTCGGTCTCTGGAAGGGTCGTCTGACTGGTAACGTAGATTTCTACTACCGTAAGACTGCCGACCAGCTGTTCTGGCTCTCTATTCCTGAGTCAGCAGGTACACGTGGTTACTATGGTAACGTAGGTGACATCCGCAACCAGGGTGTTGAGCTGACACTGACAGGTCAGATTATCCACACCAAGGATCTTGACTGGACTGTTACAGCCAACATCTCACACAACTCGTCTAAGATTCTGAAACTGCCCGAGGCAAAGGTTACAGAGAACGGTGGATTCTATGAGTCTCCATTCTGGTACGCTGAGGGTCAGCCCATCAACAACTATATGAATTATGCTTATGCCGGTGTAAACGAGAATGGTGAGGCTCTGTACTACTATGATGCAGAACTGAGTCCTGCTGGTGGCAAGGTTACCACTAACGTGATTAACAAGCCTGGTTCACAGAAGAGTGGTACAACCACTAACATCGGTGAGGCTTCTCGTTATACCAGCGGTACCACACTGCCTAAGGCATTCGGTGGATTCGGAACCACATTTACCTGGAAGGGCATCGACGTATCAATGAACTTCGAGTACCAGATTGGTGGTAAGATCTACGATTCACAGTATGCTGGTCTGATGACCAACCCAACCAGCACCTCTGATGCAGGTCAGACCTACCACAAGGATATCCTGAAGGCTTGGACTCCTAACAACACCAGCTCTAACATTCCTCGTTGGCAGTATGGCGATGAGTATGCAGCATACGGTTCAGACCGTTTCCTGACCAACGCCAGCTATCTGAACTTCCAGTCATTCACTGTAGGCTACACACTGCCTAAGAACTGGATTTCATCACTTGGTTTGTCAACTCTCCGTGTTTACGCTGCAGGTGAGAACCTGATGCTCTGGTCAAAGCGTAAGGGTCTTGATCCTCGCCAGTCATTCTCAAGCGTAACCTCAATTAACAGTTATGCTCCTGTACGCACAATCTCAGGAGGTATTCAGGTTTCATTCTAATTATAAAAAGGAGAATAAGTATATGAAAAATAAAATATTATCTATTATAGCGGTTGCTACACTGATGACAACGGCAACCAGCTGTATCAAGGAGATTGAGCCTCAGACGAGCTATGCTACAGTCGGCCAGGTTGCAAACGCTCCTGGTGCATTCCAGAATGCTGTTGATGCTATCACTGCCACGCTTACAGGACAGTTCGTATATAGCCCAAGCGATGAATATCTTTACGACCTGGGTATACCGGCCTTCTATCTGGAGCGCGATATCATGGGACAGGATATTGTATATCCTTACCAGAACTGGTACACCTATTGGTACACAGCTCAGTATCTTGGTCCGTCATACCGTTTCGCCCAGCTCCCTTGGACCTACTACTATAAGTGGATCAAGAGCTGTAACGAAGTGATCAGCATGGCTGGCGACGAGCCAACAGAAAAGCAGAAGAACGGCGCAGGTATTGCCTATGCTATGCGTGCCTACTTCTACATGGACTTGGCTCGTATGTACTGCCAGAAGCCCTATGCCGTTGACAAGAACGACGTAACAGTACCTATCGTCAGCGAGAAGACTTCTGTATCTGATCTGACAAGCAACCCACGTGCTACCAACCAGGAGATCTGGGACTTCATCATCTCTGACCTGGACAAGGCTGAAGAATACTTAGCAAACTATAAGCGAAGCGATATTCTGACCCCTGACCAAAGCGTTGTATATGGTCTGAAGGCTCGCGCTTACCTTGAAATGGAAGATTGGGCTAATGCAGAGAAGTACGCGAAGTTGGCTCAGAACGGCTATACCATCATGACTGCCGACCAGTACACTGACTGGGAGACTGGCTTCAACACTCCTAACGGTGCTTGGATGCTGGGTATGCAGTACAAGAGCGACGATCCTCAGATTCTGCGTAACGACGCTGACTCAAGCTGGGGTTCACTGATGTGTATCGAGATCAATCCTAAGGTTTCTGGTTGCGGATATGCTGCTAACTATGGTCAGCCATTCTGTATCGACCGTCACCTCTATGAGACCATCCCTGCAACAGACTGCCGCAAGAAGTGCTATATCGATTTCGATATCGACAATCTGCCTTCTGATGCTGCCAAGGTTGAGGCACTTGCTGCCTACAGCAATCACCCCGACTGGCTGCTCACAACGGGTAAGGCCGTTGGTAGCAAGGGCTACTGCGGTGTAGGTGGTCTGCCTTTGAAGTTCCGTACCGCCGGTGGTGAGGCTGGTCGCGATAACCAGTATGTAGGTTTCGTGGTAGCCGTACCTATGATGCGTGTTGAGGAGATGTACCTGATCGAGGCTGAGGCTGCTGGTATGCAGGACGAGGCTCGTGGAAAGCAGCTGCTGGAGAAGTTTGCCAAGACCCGTGATGCGAACTATGAATATGGAACTCATGGCAGCGAGGCTTACTACAACGGTAGCACAGGTCAGTTCCGTAACGAGGTATGGTGGCAGCGCCGTGTAGAGCTTTGGGGTGAAGGCTTCGCAACCTTCGACATCAAGCGTCTGCAGAAGGGTATCATCCGTAGCTATGCT
This sequence comes from Prevotella sp. P6B4, assembly GCF_000619985.1. Taxonomy (NCBI): domain Bacteria; kingdom Pseudomonadati; phylum Bacteroidota; class Bacteroidia; order Bacteroidales; family Prevotellaceae; genus Prevotella; species Prevotella sp. P6B4. The sequence goes on along the minus strand of NZ_JHVE01000001.1, from coordinate 182,670 downwards.
GGTACAAACCACACCGACCAGTATCAGTGGAATGTACAGACCACTCCCGAATGGATGAACTGGTGTATCGTACAGACAGAGACCAACTACAACACTGCTTGTACCAACAACCCAGACCCGAAGGCACCTGAGGGCAACTCTGCTCCATACGCATGGTAATATCGTGTTCAAATAATAAAATGAAAAAAGATATGAAAAAATATATTAGTTTAACACTGTCGCTTCTCGCCATGCTGGCATTCACTGCTTGTACACTGGAGGAAGGAACGACACCAGGAGGCGACTCTGCCCCCTATGTAAACGTCAAGCAGTACGAGGTAACAGCTCCTCTGAATCCTGACAATGATGTTCAAATACGTATCTTAGCCAATAATAAGGCCAGCGACGTGTATTATCTGGCAGAGAAGTCTGCTGATAAAGATGCCCGCGGTTTGAGTGCTGATGCATATGCCGACTACGTGGTTTCTAATGGAACCAAAGCAACTCTCGAGGACGACAAGCAGTCGGGCGGTAAAGTTGTCGACGTTACTCTGACCGACTTGTACGGCGAATACACCATCACTGCTGTTGCTGTTAACGGTAATGCAAAGAACGTTTCATCAACCTCATTTACAGGTCTTGACTGGTCTACCGTATGCGAGGGAACTTATGAGTTCGGCATTGCGACAATTGGTAATTTGGCTGGTAGTATAGTTCCAACAACACTTCAGGTTTGCACCACCAATGACAAACTCTATCGTTTTAAGGATGTATTCGGTGAAGGTCATCACTTGAAGATTAATCTCTTGACCATTAAAGGTGAAAAAGAGGGTGCTGCTTATACATTCTTCCGTATCCCTGCTCAAGGTACTGGTCTGACATTTAAAACTTATGGCGAAGTATCTATTCGCGATTTAGGTTACTGGCAGGGTTCCGATGCATATATTACCGATTATGGCTATGAGAGCGGAATGTTTGAAGACCACTTCTGCTTCATCTGTGCTCAGTACTATGTTTCAGCAGGAAACTTAGGTTATTCTCTGGCAAGTGGTAACGATTACGATTACTTTACTCCAGCAGAGTAATAAGGTTTAAATAAATAGAATGGGGCTTGGTAAGCAAGATTATCAAGTCCCATTTTTCATTCAAAAATCCTTTTTGTCTATGAGAAAGTCTTTACTCTTTATTCTATCCTTACTTCCATATCTGTGTCTGGCCAATCCTGTTTCCGAAAGTCAGGCCCGCCAAAAGGCTCAGGCATTTCTGAACAGCCAATCTAACAAGCATCAGGGCACCACACGTGCCATGAGCAATCATCTGCAGTTGATCGATACACATCATGACCAACTGTTCGTCTTCAATACTGAATCATCCGACGGTTTCGTTATTATATCGGCCAACGATCAAACCCCATCAGTACTGGGCTATAGCGATACTGGTTCCATATCAGCCGAAAACATGCCGCCACAATTAGTGTATTGGCTGGATGAGATCAACAGACAGGTCAAGGCCGTTGGCAACGGCTGGGCCAAGTCAGCCATGACACGAAGCACCACACACGAGGCTATCGCACCTATGGTGACCAGCAAATGGAACCAATCGGCTCCATATAATCTCCGTGTAGCAACCAGCAGTAATCAGTACGTAACAGGTTGTATGGCCACAGCCATGGCCCAGATACTTTATTACCACAAGTTTCCTGAACAGGTAACCGAAAGGGTGCCATCGCCAGGAGCAGCTCTGATTGATCTGGAGCCTACCACCTTCAACTGGGAACTGATGCGTGATGAGTACAGCAAAGATGATACCGACGAGGGGGCACAGGAAGTAGCCAAACTGATGGCCTATTGCGGTTATGCCACCCAGATGAACTACGACATGGGTAGCTCCGGTGCCCATGAGGTTAATGCAGCAGAAGGGCTCCGCAGATTCTTGGGAAGCGACAAAACCACAGAAGTCATCTATCGTGCCAACTACACCTCCCAGCAATGGGACGACATCATTTATCAGGAGTTAGAAGCCCAGCGTCCTGTATTGTACTGCGGCTACGCTGCCGGAGGTGGACATGCCTTTGTATGCGACGGTTACGACGGAAATGGCTACTACCATATCAACTGGGGATGGGGCGGATACAGTGATGCCTACTTCCTGCTCTCAGTGATGAATCCTGAAGATCAAGGCATAGGTGGAGCACCTGGCGAAGACGGATATTCCATCTGGCAGTCGGCTATTGTCGGTATCCAGAAAACTCAGGAACCTTACGAGATCAAGAGATTGACAACCTCAAGAGTATTCACCCAAACGCCAGACATTGAACGCGCCTCAACATCAGATGATTTCTCTCTGAAGGCATATGCCTATCTCTATAATTATATCACACCTGAAGAGGACGGCACTTTTGATCTGGCGTTCGGACTATATCAGGGCGAAACACTCCTGAAAATCTTTGAGGGGACAACAAACAAGACTATCAAGAGCAGTAAGTTCGCCCAATTATCGAACACCATGCTGTTCGGAAAGGATCTTGCAGATGGCACCTACCAACTTCGTGCACTCCAGCGCGTAAGCGGAACATCAGAATGGCTGTATGCAAGTTTGTCGAAAGCAGTTTTCCTACAACTGCAAATAGCAGGAACCAGACTGATTTCAACTGAGATAGACGCTTCGTCAGACATCACAAAAATATCGACTACGCTGGAAGTCATGTCAGCGTCAGTCAACGGGGATGCATATGCCCAGAATGCAGTTGAGATCATAGCCAGCGTGAAGAACACTGGCAATCAGAATACGGGTGTCATGGATCTGGAGATAGCCAAGATGGCTGACTTCAGTGATGCGACGCTTATTTCACGAGTTGGTGTGAACATCGACCCCAGCCAGACCGAGGATGTTACCATTCACTTTACCCCAGAGGAAACAGGAACATTCTACCTGCGTTTGGTCAATTTCAAGGACGATACCGTATTGAAAGAACTGACGGTGCAGGTAGTGAATGCACCACCTGTGATATTACAGTGTTCGGGGAGCATCGAGAATACAACCTTGAAGAGCAACTATCAGAACTACTACGATGTGGACGGGAACACACTGAAGCCGAGTCTGCTTATAAAGAACCTTGGTTCTGCAGCTTATAAGAACTATGTGTATGTCTATATTTTCAGCAAACTCCCTGAAGAGCAACAATTCCAGTCAAGCACCACCTACAAGGTAGCATATGTTGAGTTAGAACCAGGCGAATCCAAAACATACGATTTTGAGTTCAGCAATCTGGCTGCAGGCAGAGACTATGCCTTCTCAGCCCTTTACACAGACAAAGGTGAACGAAAACAATTCACTGATGTGGCCTTCGGCATTTATTTAGTATCGGATGACACAGGCGTATCGGGCATTAAAGCAGACAGCTTGAATCTGACCATCTACGATCTCCACGGTCGCAACTGGGGAACCAACCCAACAAACCTGCCTAAGGGCATATATATAATAGGTGGAAAAAAGACCGTTGTCAAATAAGAAAAAAAACAAATCCTAACAGTCATCGGATGTTCGAACAGAGCATCCGATTATTTTTTCATTCCACACTTTACAAAAGAAAGCAAAAACCGCCTTTTGCTGACGTTTTGTAATTTTAATTAAAATATCGCTTTCATATTGACATAAATCAACCCACTCCGGATAATTATACGAAAAACATAGCAAAAGTGATATTTTTTAATTAATTTGTTTCTTTTTTAAGAAAGAAATATATACTTTTGTGCCAACTAAAAAAGATTTTTATTAGGATAATTAATCAAAGAGAGTGAATTTATGAAAAAAAGTCTAACAATGTTTCTTGTCAGCCTTTTCCTGTGTGTAGGAAATGCGTTGGCACAAACGAAAGTTACAGGAACAGTTCTTTCACAAGAAGACGGACAGCCTATTATCGGTGCTGCCGTTAAGGTTGTGGGAACTCAAACCGGTGCATTGACCGATGTGAACGGTCGCTTCTCAGTATCTCTTCCAGATGGAAAGAACCAGTTGGAAATCACCTATCTGGGATATGAGGACAAAACTGTTACTGCCAAGAATGGCATGCGTATTTTCTTGAAGACCGATGCCCAGGCTATCGACGAGGTGGTAGTAACCGCCATGGGTATTTCACGCGAGAAAAAGGCGCTGGGATATGCCGTATCAGAAGTTAACGGCGACGAACTGATTAAGAGCCGTGGTGGACTGAGCAACCCCGTAAACGCCCTGCAGGGTAAGGTTGCAGGTCTGCAGATCAGCTCTGGTGCAGGTTCTATGGGTGGTTCATCAAAGGTACTCATCCGTGGTAACAACTCACTGAGTGGTTCGAACCAGCCTCTGTTCGTTGTTGATGGTGTACCCTTGGAGGGTAAGGACTTCAACTCTAACGACACACAGCGTGGTGGTGGTGGTTACGACTATGGAAACCTGATTCAGGACCTGAACCCAGATGATATCGAGAGTGTATCAGTACTGAAGGGTGCTGCTGCATCGGCTCTGTATGGTAGCCGCGCCTCAAACGGTGTAATTATGATTACCACCAAGAAAGCCAAGAAACAGCAGGGACTGGGTGTAGAGTTCAGTTCAACCATCGGCTTGGAGCGCGTCAGCAAACTGCCTAAACTGCAGAAACTGTATGGTGGCGGTTATGGCGAAGACGATTTTGGCGAGGTGACCATCAATGGCAAGACCTATCTGACACCTGATTACGGTATGGACGAGAGCTGGGGTCCCAAACTGGATGGCCGTCAGGTTCTCTCATGGTACGACCTGGCTAAGTGGGAGGCTAACGGAAAGGTTGGCGATCCTACCACATCAGCCTGGAGCGCACCAAAGCATGACTATGATGACTTCTTCGAGACTGGCGTATCGTTCACCAACAACGTAGCCATCTCTCAGGTTTACGACAATAGCGCTTTCCGTATCAGCTATACCAACACCAGCCTGAACGGCTATCTGCCCAACAGCGCTATGTATAAGAACATCTTCAATGTCAACGGCAACATCATGAGCCCTGACAAGAAGCTGAACGTATTCACCAGCGTGAACTTCTTCAACAGTCGCGCCAAGGGTCGTCAGGATACTGGTTATGGCGACAACAACATCATGGTGAAGTTCGTACAGTGGGGACAGCGCCAGCTGGATATGACCGAGCTGAAGGATATGTATAAGTATCCCGATGGCACACAGGCCACCTGGAACCGTAACGATGCTGACGATCCCACACCTGCCTATCATAACAACCAGTACTGGAGCCGCTACATGAACTACGAGAACGATTCACGTAACCGTATCTATGGTAACGTAGGTGTCAGCTACCAGATCCTGCCTCAGTTGAAGGCTCAGTATAAAGTAAACCTCGACTTCTTCGTTGACAAAGAGTACGAGCGCAACGCCGTTGGTTCACAGGAGGAGTCACGCTATATGGAGATCTCTCGTCAGCAGTACGAGATCAACCACGAATTCATGCTGATGTACAACCAGACCTTCAATGACTTCACATTGAACGCCAACCTGGGTGCCAACATCATGAAGAACCACTACGAGTACGTATATGGTGAGACACAGGGCGGACTTGCTATCCCCGAGTTCTACAACCTGGCTAACTCAATGACTCAGGCCGCTGGCTACAACTACCGTCGTGAGAAGTCTATCAACTCACTCTTCGGCGACGTTACACTGGGTTGGAAGAACATGCTGTACTTGGAAGGCACCATCCGTGGTGATAAGTCTTCTACCCTGCCTAAAGGCAACAACACTTATGTATATCCTTCAGTGACTGGCAGCTGGATCTTCTCTGAGCTGTTGAAGGACAAGCAGAACTGGCTGAGCTTCGGTAAGCTCCGTCTCGGCTTCGCCAAGGTAGGTAATGACACTGATCCTTATCAGCTGTACAACACCTTCTCACAGTACACTAACATCGACGCAACCACACCAGGTTATCGTTTGCCTAACACCATGCAGAACCCTGACCTGAAGCCAGAGTCAACCACCTCGTTCGAGGCTGGTCTGGAGATGAGCTTCTTCAACAACCGCTTAGGATTCGATGTTACCTATTATAGAACCAACACCAAGGACGAGATTCTGCCTCTGTCAGTATCTGGTACCACAGGTTACATCTATAAGTATGTAAACTCTGGTGAGATCGAGAACAAGGGTTGGGAGTTTGGCGTACACGCTACTCCTGTGAAGACCCACGACTTTGAGTGGAACACCAACCTGACACTAGCCACCAACAAGAACAAGGTAAAGTCGCTGGCTGATGGTGTTGACTATTATCGTATTGCCAGCGCTCCATTCCTGGTAGAGATTGGCGCTATGGTTGGCGAGGAGTATGGTGTTATCATGGGTACCGACTATGTATATGATGAGAACGGCAACAAACTCGTTGGTGATGACGGTCTGTATATGGCTACCGACGGCAACCAGGTGATTGGTCATATCTTCCCAGACTTCACTGGTGGTTGGACCAACGCGTTCCGTTATAAGAACCTCGATCTGAGCTTCCAGCTCGACTTCTCTAAGGGTGGTCAGTACTTCTCTACTACTTACCTGTGGGGTATGTACTGCGGTATGTTCGAGGAGACTGCCGCTAACAACGTTCGTGAGACAGGTATCATCACTCAGGGTTACACCACAGACGGCAAACCTAACACACAGGTTGTGGCTGCCCGCGACTACTACGAGAATTTCTACACTGGCCCTGCTGCACAGAGCCTGCTGAAGAGCGACTATATCAAACTGCGCGAGGTAAGCGTTGGCTATACCTTCAACCTCAAGCCCCAGTGGTTCGTTAAGAGCCTACGTCTGTCGGCATTCGGTCGTAACCTGGCTGTATGGGGACCTGATGTAAAGCACTTCGACCCAGAGATGATCGTGACAGGTTCTGGAAACATCCAGGGTGTTGAAGGTGGTGCTACACCAATGGTTTCTACCTATGGATTCACTGTCAATATGAAATTCTAAAACAAAGGAGGAAACATAATATGAAGAAATTAATTAAATATACACTGATTGGTTCTCTCTGCTTCGCTACTGTTGCTTGTACGGATCAGGAGGCAATGAATGTCAACCCTAATGCAGCTTCGAATGTTCCTTCGAACATGATCATGAACGCAGCAGAGAAGTGGACAATGGACAACATCTACGACAACTGGTTCAGCGCTCGTCAGTGCCTGGTTTACTCACAGCAGTGGAGCCAGCGTAACTACACCGAGGAAGACCGCTACCAGATTCGTGAGTCAGTCAACAACAGCTACTTCAAGTACATGTATATGGGCTTGAACAACTTCCAGAAGGTAATCAACATGAACACCGATGCTGCCACTAAGGACGCCAGCTCGGCCTATGGTGCTAATGCCAATCAGATAGCAGCCGCTATGATCATGAAGGTTTGGCTGGCCGACCTGATGACCGACACATGGGGAAGCATCCCCTACTCTGAGGCTCTGAAGCTGGAAAGCGATGGTCTGCTCTACGCTAAGTACGACGACCAGAAGGAGCTGTATGCTCAGCTGATGAAAGAAGTAACTGAGGCTGTAGAGATGATCGACGAGAGCGAGCCAGCCTTCACCAGTGGCGACGTGATCTACGATGGCGACGCCTCGAAGTGGAAGAAGTTCGGTAACTCACTGAAGTGCCGTCTCGCCATCCATATGTCAAAGGTTGACAGCAACTGGAAGACCTACATCCAGCAGGCTCTGGCCAGCGGTGTATTCGAGAGCAACGACGATGCAGCCAAGTTCCAGTATTCAGCTACAGGTACTGAGTACTGTAAGTTCTACGAGGGTTTCTTTGTTGACCGTCGTAACGACTTCGCCATCAACAAGACACTGGCCGACCTGCTGAAGGGTCAGACCGACACCCTGAACGTTGAGGCTCGTCCTTCAAAAAAGCATCCTTGGGAAGGTGTTATCGACCCACGTATCCACGTCTATACTGTAGATGATGGCAAGTGGAACGGTATGGCAGTGGCTACTCAGACTGGTGTTCAGGCCCGTCTGTTTACACAGGACGGTGTGGCCAGCTGGTATGCTGCTCAGCCTCCTGTATTGGCTAAGACATACGCCGTGCCCCTGATGACCTATGCTGAGCTGAAGTTCATCATTGGTGAGTACAACGGATTCAGCGCTGACGACTATAAGGAAGGTGTTGAGGCAAGTATCGCCTACTGGTACGACGTGATGGGTGCAACACCCGATGAGGATGAGGTGGCCACCTATGTAGCCGCAGCCTGCCAGAACATCAATGCCGAGACCTACGCTATCCAGAAGTACATCGACCTGTTCACCAATGGTACAGAGGCTTGGACAGAGATCCGTCGTACGGGTTATCCTGAGCAGATTGTACGTCCAGGTGAGTACAGTGCAGCCTTAGGCACTACTCTTTACAAGTTTGAGCCTCTGTCGGATGTAAAGGGCGATATTATCAGCCGTGTTAAGTACCCCACCGACGAGAGCACACTGAACAGCGAGAGCTGGAAGGCAGCTGTAGCCAAGTTGCAGGATGGCACCAACAACTACTATTCAAAGATGTTCTGGGATGTTCGTACATCAACCTACGATCACCCTGCCAACAAATAAAGAATAGTTGCAGATAAAACATTTAGCAGGCGCTTCATTTCGAAGTGCCTGCTATTTTTGGTTTCAACTCGTCGGGACTCTCGCGGGTAAACATATCTACCTTAGGAGCCTGACGGGTATAGAGATGGGTAATCACATCGGGCGAAAGGTTGAGCGATGGTCGGAAGTCAGCACTCTGCATATAACGCAGGACAGCCTGACGCATCTGACGAGCTACCAAGCGATGCTCAAGATCGGAAGAAAGATCCATCGTGGTCATCAGCAGTCGTCCCTTCAGCACACGGGCTTCGATCAGCATACCAAGTTTACGCGAGACATGCCACGTATCAATCGGCTGGATGGGCGACTGGTACTCGAGCGGGAATTCACTGAGGTTCATCACCTGGGCCTTGTTCAGCAGTTCCCACCAGTTCAGGTTACCCCAGTCGTCCGTAGGGAATCCATAGCGGAACAAAGGATGCTCCTTATCGATATAGGCACCTGTGATGTGTGGCGGACGCATCTTAAACCACGACGTGTTCCAGAACACTGGCAGATAGTGTTGCACCACATCGCTACCAAACCTGACACGACCAGCAGCTGTAAGCAATACTGTACCACCCCGCTGCAGTTCGGACAAAGCACGGGCGTCGAGTGTATCGGCTATCAGCACCTTGTCAGAAGCCGGCATCGCCACAGAATCAGGATAGACCCAGAACTCCCAATGGTTACGCACGGCATTGCTACCCACACTCACTGCGAGTGTCAGTTTCTGTGGTGCCGTGACAGAATCGAGCGGGAACACAATCTCACCTACCTGCGTATGCTTAGCCAGAGGGATATCGCCAGAAGCCAGTAAACCGCCCGCCAGCACCTTTCCAGAATCGGTATAGATATAATAGCTGGTACGTACGTTACGCAGATGACCATACATGGCATTATAGATCTCAACTGGCACACGAAGGGTGTCGCTGTTAGCAAAGACAAACTTACGGAAGCGGGCCAGAGGCACGATGGGACGACAGAACTCTAAGAACTCGCGGGCATTGGTATAGCCCTTCTCACCCCAATGCACATTGAGCACACCTTCAAGGGCAGTACCCTGACCGCTATAGTCGTTAAGGGCCAGCAACTGGAAGCCTGCATAATCGGTAGTACGCAGATTGCGTTCTATCTCGTATTTATAGCACAGGGTCTGTAATCGACCGCTGGCCGTCAGGAACTTCTCGCTCATAGAGGCCATACCATGATCGGCCAGCAAATCGCGGAACAGCTCAAAGTTACGCGCCTTATACACACCTACATACTGCGGTATCTCCTTGAAATCAGGGAAAGCACACCACTGTCCTTGCTCATGGGCAATGATGGGCGAGTTGTTATCAACGGTATCGCGATAGTTGCGCGGACGGAGTATCTGGTCATCATAGTCGTCATCAGAACTGGGCGCATGCTTATCCCACGCCAAGCCACGGGCTCCTCCTTTGACATGATAGTCGGAGCCTGCATCCCAAGCCCATCCGCCACCAACCGAGGCACCGCAATAGATACGATAGGGGTCGTAGGCCTTCATCTTCTTCACCCAGTCGGCACAGTACTCCACCCAATTGCCTGCTGGTTCGTTGCCAGCCGCCATCATGATAAACGAAGGATGATGACCATAGGTATCTATAATACGTTTCGACTCCTGCAACAGATAGTCGTCGATAGGCTGCCCCTGCCCTAACTTCACCCCATGATTCGGCCACGAGGGTCCCTCAGGTTGCAGATATACACCCAACTTATCTGCCGCACAGAAAGCAGCATCGGGCGGACAATAGGAATGGAAACGCACATGATTCAAGCCATATTCTTTGATCTTGCGGAAGATTCGTTCCCACGAGGCCTCGTCGGTAGGTGGAAAGCCTGTTTCGGGGAAACAGCAGTTCTCCACGGTTCCACGCAGGAAAATGGGATGGCGGTTCAGAAATATCTGACGATCCACTACCCCCACCTCACGCATACCGAAGGTGGTCTCATAATAATCGTCGCCAGCACTGACAGCCAAGCGATAACAGTTGGGGTGGAACTCATCCCACAGCCAGTTACCATCAATCACCGGCACCTCAAGTTTCATGTGGTTCGACCAGATATCATAGTTGGCCACATAGATTTTTGCCGTGTCACAATTCTCACGCTGTATCATCACCTGCATGCCATAAAAACCAAAATCGGGCGATTGTCCACGAAGTTCAATCTCGAGCCCCACTGAGTTAACAAAGGGATGCGGATGGATCTTTACCTTATCAATATAGAGCTTACGAGGTTGGGCACGAAGTTCCATGCGTCCGATGATACCGTTCCAGTTACCCTGCGTCTGATCGGAAACACTATGCGAGTCCTGTCCCACGCACACATGATCGATACCATTATACACCTTCACCTCGATGGTATTACGTTGCCCGGGCAAGACATAGTTGGTCACATCGTAGACATGAGGAGTTGACAACGACATGTCGTGGCCTACCTCAGTACCATTCACCAACACAGTCGTCTCGATATGCGGACGTTCGAGGAAGAGCGTGACACGACGTTTCTCCCACGACTGAGGCACATACACACTACGACGATACCAAGCGCTGCCTACATAATGACGATCGGGAGTCAGAAAGAAGGGGAACTTCAGGTTACCTTCCTGACGATACTTCTGTAAATAGGGATTGAAATAATAGCTCGAATCATACAACGAGCCCGTCCAACGGGTAGTTAACGACACTGAGTCGCCTTTACCATTAGTAAGCATTGAACCTGGCAGAATCACCTGATCAGTATAACGAGGTGTCTCGCCAACACAGAAATCCCAAGCGCCAGAGAGATTGACAACCTCCTGGGCCACGATGGATAGCGGAGAAAGAGATGCTATCACAAAGGCTATGGTAAACAGTATTCGTTTCATGGCTGCAAAAATAATGTTTTTTTCCTGACCAGCAAAACAAAACAAAGAAAAAAGGCAGTTAGAAATGAATCTAACTGCCTCTCTTTTGGTAGCGGGACCCAGGATTGAACTGGGGACCTCATGATTATGAATCATGCGCTCTAACCAGCTGAGCTATCCCGCCATTTGCTGTTTTGCGGGTGCAAAGGTAGTACTTTTTTTGGAACTACCAAAATTTTTCGGCAAAAAGTTTTGTTTTTCGAAGATTTTTTGTAATTTTGCCGCATAAAACAATACTAAAATCAGTAATCCTAACCCAAAAACATATGGGAAAGCAGAAAATAGACATAGAATATCCATTGGCCATCAAGTCGCCAGCATTAATATGGGAACAGATAGGTAGCGCTCACGGACTGGAGCGTTGGTTTGCAGACCACGTCACCGAAGAAGACGGGATTTTCACTTTTACCTGGGGAGAACCATGGACAGAACAAGACGTGAGAGTGGCACACGTCATCGAAGCCCAGAAATTTGACCACATCCGTCTGAAATGGGACGAGGAAGACGATGATACCTACTTTGAGATGCGAATAGCACAAAGCGACCTGACCCACCAACTGAACCTGCTCATCACAGACTTTGCCGATGACGACGATATAGACGGTCTCAAGATTCTGTGGGAGAGCATGCTTGACCGACTGCACAGAGCAAGTGGACTATAATGAGTGAATAGTGATTAGTGAATAGTGAAAAAAACACAAGGGGAAACAACTTTTCACTATTGACTATTCACTATTCACTATTTTTTTTGTAATTTTGCAGCCAAAATTGCAAAAGAGCAAATGTTTCGAATCAAGAAACTGGACATATTCATCGCTAAACAGTTCGGAATGCTGTTTGTAGGAACCTTCTTCATCTGCCAATTTGTGCTGATGATGCAGTTCCTATGGCGTTATGTTGACGAACTGATTGGTAAAGGACTTTCACTGGAGGTGATGGCCCAGTTCTTCTGGTACATGGGCCTGATGCTGATGCCACAGGCCTTCCCTCTGGCCATCCTGCTTTCATCGCTGATTGCCTTTGGTAACTTAGGCGAGAGTTCTGAGCTGACCGCCATCAAGGCGGCTGGCATCTCACTGATGCAGGCTTTCCGTTCGCTTATCATCATATCTGTACTGATGGCTGGCGTTTCATTCTACTTCCAGAACGTGGTTGGTCCACAGGCTAACCAGGACTTCTACCGTCTGCTGTTGGGTATGAAACAGAAAAGCCCCGAGGTTGAGATTCCTGAGGGCATGTTCTACGACGGTCTGCCTAACACGAACATCTACGTACAGAAGAAAGACCTGAACACAGGTATGCTATACGGTATCATGATCTACCGTATGACTGGCAGCTACGAGGATCAGGCCATCATCCTGGCCGACTCGGGTATGATGCAGAGCACTGCAGAGAAGAAGCACTTGTTACTTACACTATATAATGGTGTATGGAACGAGAATATGCGCTCGCAGGATCTGGCAGGGACTGCCGACGTACCCTATCGCCGCGAAACATTCGTCACCAAACGCATCGTCCTCGACTTTGACGGCGGTTTCAGCATGGCTGATGTCAACGATATCGCAGGCGACGCGAGAGCGAAGAGTTTAGGTAAGATCCTGCACGACAAGGACTCACTGCAGGAGTTTAATGACAGTGTAGGTCGTGCCTACTATAAGGAGGGAACCAGCTTCTTCTTCAGAAAGGCCAGTGTATCGGCAAGCGACTCAACAAAGATAGCCCAGCAACTGGCAGGAGGCCACACCACCCTCGACTCGCTATTCAACAAGTTAAACGACAACCAGAAGCAAGCGGCTATGCGTGTAGCGGTCAACAACGCCCAATCGTGCGCTACCGACCTGGAGATGAAGGGCACCTATGCCAAAAATCTGCATCGTTATTTCCGTACACACCAGATTCAGGCCATCCTTAAATTTACACTGGCCCTAACCTGTATTATCTTCTTCTTTATCGGAGCGCCCCTTGGTGCCATCATCCGTAAAGGAGGACTGGGTGTACCTGTCATCATATCCGTACTGGTATTTATTGTGTACTACATTCTGGACAGTACAGGTCAGAAGATGGCACGCGACGACCAATGGACCGTATGGTATGGCATGACGATATCAACCGTTGTCCTGGCACCTATCGCTGCCTTCTTTACCTATAAGGCAAACAACGACTCGGTGGTATTCAACATCGACATGTACAAGCAGGTATTCATGCGTATATTCGGTCTGAGAACACACCGCCACGTCTATCGCAAGGAGGTGATCATCGAGGATCCTATCTATGCACTCGACTCGTACTATCTGCTGCAGATCAGTCAGGAAATCAAACAATATAGCGAGGAGCACAAGCTGTTGCATCTGCCTAACCCCATCCACGTGTTCTTCCACCCTGGTGACGACCAGAAGATCCAGAAGATTGTAGAACAGCTGGAAGAAGTCATCGACGACCTGGCCAATACCAAGGATGCACAGATACTGGGTTACCTGAACCACTACCCCATCGTGGCTACCCATGCGCACACCCGTCCGTTCCGCCAGAAGTGGCTGAACATCATCACAGGTTTGATTCTGCCACTTGGTGCGTTCTTCTATCTGAGAATGTGTCGGTTCCGTCTGCGTCTGCGCAAAGACCTGAACCGCATTCTGGAGACCAACGAGAGAATACTGGAACGTGCGGCCAAATTCGCACCACCAACACCTAAGTCGTTCGAAGATTTAGAGAAGATGCCATTCGTATATGAACTGGCACGCGACAAGGAGTCAAAAAAGCATAAGGATTAACTACTATATATAAATAAGGTGTAATAAAATGGAAAAGATGAAGTTGAACAGCATAGAAGAAGCCGTCAAGGACTTCGAGCAGGGTGAGTTCGTGATTGTTGTAGACGACGAAGACCGCGAGAACGAAGGCGACCTGATTATCGCCGCCGAAAAGATAACAGCAGAGAAAGTAAACTTCATGCTGAAACACGCGCGAGGCGTGCTTTGCGCACCTATCACCATCGAGCGTTGCAAGGAACTGGACCTGCCACATCAGGTACAGGACAACACCTCAGTACTTGGCACTCCATTTACTGTCACCGTGGATAAACTCGAAGGTTGCACCACCGGTGTAAGTGCTCACGACCGCGCAGAAACTATCAAAGCATTGGCTGATCCGACCGCCACGCCTGAGACATTCGGACGTCCAGGACACGTGAATCCCCTTTACGCCCAAGACAACGGTGTGCTGCGACGCAGCGGACACACTGAAGCCGCCATCGACCTCTGTCGCATGGCAGGTCTCTACCCAGCAGGCGCACTGATGGAAATCATGAATGAGGATGGCACCATGGCCCGTATGCCCGAACTGATGGCCTTTGCCAAAGAGTGGAATCTGAAGATTATCAGTATCAAAGATATGATTGCCTACCGACTGAAGAAGGAGTCATTGATTGAAGTAGGCGAAGAGGTGGATATGCCCACGGATTACGGTCACTTCCGCTTGATACCCTTCCGCCAGAAGAGTAATGGTCTGGAGCACATGGCCCTGATCAAGGGCGAATGGCAGGAGGACGAGCCTATACTGGTACGCGTCCACTCGTCATGTATGACAGGCGATATCTTAGGCAGCAAGCGCTGCGATTGCGGTGAGCAGCTGCACAAAGCCATGCAGGCCATCGAGAAAGAGGGCAAAGGCGTGGTCATCTACATGCAGCAGGAAGGTCGCGGTATCGGTCTGATGAACAAGATTGCCGCCTATAAACTGCAAGAGGAAGGTCTCGACACTGTCGACGCCAACGTACACTTAGGATTCAAGCCCGATGAGCGCGACTACGGCTGTGGTGCGCAGATGCTGCGCCACATCGGCGTACACAAGATGCGTCTGCTGACCAATAATCCCGTAAAGCGCGTAGGTCTGGAGGCTTATGGTCTCGAAATCATAGAGAATGTGCCCATCGAAGTTACTCCCAACCAGTATAATCTGCGTTACCTGGAGACGAAGAAGAACCGTATGGGACATACGCTCCATCTGAAATAACACTCAGAATGCCACAAATTCACTCCTGAAAGTGAAAAATTGGCACATTTATTTCGTATTAAAAAATAAAATGCGTAATTTTGCACAAAATTTAGAATAATATGGCACAATTATCCAATCGTCTGCAGCGTTTAGCCCCATCGGCCACGCTGGCAATGTCTCAGAAAAGCTCCGAAATGAAGGCACAAGGTATCGATGTAATTAACATGAGTGTTGGAGAACCCGACTTCAATACACCTGATGCTATCAAAGAGGCAGCCAAGAAAGCTATTGACGAGAATTATTCACGCTATTCTCCCGTCCCAGGCTATCCCGATCTGCGCAAGGCTATCGTAGCCAAGCTGAAGAACGAGAACCAGCTGGACTACACCGTCAATGAGATTCTGGTCAGCAATGGTGCCAAACAGAGTGTGTGCAACACAGTGATGGCTCTGGTGAATGATGGCGAAGAAGTCATTATCCCAACCCCATATTGGGTGAGCTATCCCCAGATGGTACTGCTGGCTGGTGGTACTCCCAAGTTCGTAGAGGCCGGTTTCGACCAGAACTTCAAGATGACGCCAGAGCAGTTAGAGGCAGCCATCACCCCCAAGACACGCATGATTATCCTCTGCTCACCCAGCAACCCAACAGGTAGCGTTTATAGCAAGGCTGAACTGAAGGCGTTAGCCGATGTCATCCTGAAGCACGACGACCTGTTTGTACTGGCAGATGAGATCTATGAGCACATCAACTATATCGGCAAGCATGAGAGTATCGCCCAGTTCCCTGGCATGAAGGAGCGTGCCATCATCGTAAACGGTGTATCTAAAGCCTATGCGATGACAGGCTGGCGTATTGGCTATATTGCCGCCCCAGAGTGGATTGTCAAGGGCTGTAACAAGCTTCAGGGACAGTACACCAGCGGTCCCTGCTCAGTAAGTCAGAAAGCCGCTGAGTTTGCCTATGTGGCCGATCAGCAGTGTGTAGAGGATATGCGCCAGGCTTTTGAGCGCCGTCGTAACCTCATTGTCAAGCTGGCAAAGGACATCCCCGGACTTGAGGTAAATGTGCCAGAAGGTGCCTTCTACCTCTTCCCCAAGTGCAGCAGTTTCTTTGGTAAGAGCGATGGTGAAACCACTATCAATAACTCGACCGATTTCGCCATGTATTTGTTAGAAAAAGGTCATGTCGCAACGGTTGGTGGAGACGCCTTCGGTGATCCTGAATGCTTCCGAATGAGCTACGCTACAAGCGATGAAAACATTGTGGAAGCCATGAAGCGCATCAAAGAAGTGGTAGCAAAACTAAAATAATTCGGAAATTCTTAGTTAAAATGTATTAATTTAGCTTGTATTCCGCTTTATTTTGCTACTTTTGCGAGGTGAAACAAATCTTTATTTATTTATAATAACTAAAAAATTATTTTTAATTATGGCAACAACAACAAAGGCTGCAGCCCCAGCCAAAAAGAATTCGGGCTTTGGTGGTATTAAGGCAGCATGGGTTATCTTGGTAATTTGTGCAGCTCTTGGTTATGGTGTATGGTACTTCGTTATGGGTGATCCCAGCAACTTCGTTGGTGGCGACCGTAGCGGTCATCCTGCAAACCTGCTGGGTACTGTATATAAGGGAGGTTTCGTTGTAGGTCTGATCCTGACTCTTCTCTTCACCGTTATCTGCCTGGGTATCGAGCGTTTCTTCGCTATCAAGAGCGCCGCTGGTAAGATTAACCTCGCCAAGTTCACCGCTCAGGTTAAGGAACTCATCAAGGCTCAGAAGTTCGATGAGGCTGACAAGCTTTGCGACAAGATGCAGGGTTCTGTAGCTAACGTAGTTAAGGCTTCTATCGCTGCTTATAAGGATGTTGAGGCTAACGATACTCTGAAGAAGGCTGCTAAGATTGCTAAGATCCAGCAGGCTCACGAGGAGGCTACTCAGCTTGAGATGCCTACTCTGCAGATGAACCTCCCAATGGTTGCAACCATCGTATCACTCGGTACTCTGACCGCTCTGTTCGGTACTGTGCTCGGTATGATCGGATCATTCCAGGCTCTGTCTGCTGGTGGTGGTGCTGACTCTATGGCTCTGTCTGCAGGTATTTCTGAGGCTCTGGTTAACACAGCTTCTGGTATCTTGACATCATGGGTAGCTACCGTAGTTTACAACTTCTTCTCAAACAAGATCGACAAGCTGACATTCGCTCTCGACGAGATTGGTTACACAATCGCCGCTACATACGATTCTAACCACAACGAGGCTTAATCTTTATCCATTTTTTTAACGCATTAAAAAGCATTTAGAGAATGGCTAAAATTAAGATACAGAAAAAAGACATCTGGATTGACATGACGCCTATGTCAGACGTGATGACGCTGCTTCTGTGTTTCTTTATGTTGACTTCAACATTCTTGACACCAGAGCCAGTTTCAGTCACAGCGCCTAATTCTGTGTCAGAGGTTAAGATACCAGAGCAGGATGTGCTCAACATTCTGGTAACTCCAGAAGGACGCATCTACTGCGGTACCGAAAACAAGAATAACATGCAGGCTATGATGGAGACCATGACCGACAAGTTTGGTATCCAGCTGAATGCCAACCAGATCAAGCACTTCCGTGAGGATGCTATGGTTGGTGCGCCAATGGCTCAGCTTGCTAACTATCTGAACCTCGATACAGAAAAGATGGGCGAGGCCATCCAGAAGCTCGGACTGCCGCTCGATAGTATCAACGGTGGTAAGAGTGAGTTCCAGGAGTGGGTGACAGCAGCCCGCGAGGCTAACCCCGACATCAAGCTCGCCATCAAGTGCGACTCAAAGACTTCTTATGGAACCATCAAGAAGCTGATGTCAGAGCTCCAGGACATGAACGAGAACCGTTTCCAGCTGATTACGAATCTCGATGTTAAACGTTTAAACGACTAGTAGTATTATGGCAAAAAAGAATCTATCAAAGCAGAAAAAGATGGATACCCGCGTGAACTTCACGCCAATGGTAGACATGATGATGCTTCTTATTACCTTCTTCATGCTGTGTACTACACTGGCAAAGCCACAGGCTATGCAGTTGACTATGCCATCAAACGATGACACATCGCAGCTGAAAGAAGAAGAGAAGCAGGTAACAAAGGCTTCTCACACCATCACACTCTATCTGGGTGCTAACAATAAGGTATGGTATGTAGCTGGTCTGCCCAACTACGACGATCCTTCATGCGTAAAGCCCACCACTTATGGTAAGGATGGTATCGAGAAGGTTCTCAACGAGCACACTACTGAAGAGGGTATCAACCCTATCGCCAAGATCAAGTTGGCTAAGAAGGAGCTCGATGCGAAGAAGAATGAGTACAACTCAAAGATGACCGACGAGCAGTATCAGGAAGCTCTGAAGAAGCTGAAGAAGGGTGAACTGCCCTCAGGCGAGAAGGTTCCTACTATGACCGTCATCATCCGTCCTCTGAACACAGCTACCTATGAGAATATGGTTGCTGCACTCGACGAGATGCTCATTAGCAATATTGATAAGTATGTGATTGACAATGTCGACAAGATGAGTGACGACGATAAGGCACTTATCGAGAAGGCTGGCGTCAAGTAACCCCTAAAATGTAGAATAGACTATGGCAAAAATAGATCTTATTGACAACAGCTGGGTTGACCTCGTATTCGAAGGTAAAAACCAGGCATACGGAGCTTATCAATTGCGCAAGAAGACGGGAACCCGTAACTTGAAGGCACTGCTGACCATGATTGCTATATTTGCTCTTATCGCAGCAATCGTGATTGCAAAGGTGCAAATCGATAATTACATCGCTTCCCGTAACGCAGCCATCGAAACCGACGTTGAGCTGGCCAGTCTGGCTGACAAGAAAGAGGCTAAGGTGGAAAAGAAAGATGAGCCCGAACCCGAGAAGATTGAGATTGAGCGCGTCAAGAGCTCTGTAGCCTTCACCGTTCCTGAAATCAAGAAGGACGAAGAGGTTAAGGAAGAGCAGGAGATGAAGTCTCAGGAAGAACTGCAGGAAACCAACACCGCTATCGGTGCTTTCAACGTTGAAGGTAACGACGAGACAGCTGGTGAGGTTCTCAAGGTAAAGGAGACTATTGCTGAGCCCGAGCCACCAAAGGTTGAAGAGACCAAGGTGTTTGACGTGGTAGAGGAAATGCCTCAGTTCCCTGGAGGTAGTGCAGCTCTGTTCGAATATCTGTCTAAGAATATCAAGTATCCAGTAGTAGCCGAGGAGAACGGTGTACAGGGTCGTGTAGTTGTAACCTTCGTTGTAGAGCGTGATGGTTCTATCACCGATGTAAAGGTTGTAAGAAGCGTTGACCCATCACTCGACAAGGAGGCACAGCGCGTTGTAAAGTCAATGCCACACTGGATTCCTGGTAAGCAGAACGGTAGCGCAGTACGTGTAAAGTACACCGTACCTGTTACATTCCGTCTGCAGTAATGTTCAACAAAATCTGAAATGAACGCATTCAACAAATTATCACAATTAGTTGGATTAACCTTGATATTAGGCTTGTTCCCCGGATGTGGGAACAAGCCTAATCCTGAAAAGGAGCAAGCTTATCAGAAGGCTGCCAGCATACTGACAGCCGATGAAAGTTTCTACCCTATCATTGACGAAGAACTATATTATTTCACTAATCAGACACTCGACTCCATCACACCCGTTTATATCAACGAGCAGGATGCTGTTAAGAAACTGATGAACAAAGAAACATGGCTGGCTTTCACCACACGTGATTTCACGAAGAAAGAGCGCCAGACACTGATCAGCCAGAAATTCCTGCCAAGAGCCATACCTGTAGCTTACGACGGTCTGGCCATCATCGTCAACAACTCAAACCCCGACTCTTGCATCACCATCAAGGATTTTGCACGAGTGCTGAAGGGCGAGATTACCAAGTGGGACGAGATATACCCACAAAACAAACTGGGAGTCATTGATGTGGTATTCGACAATCCACTCTCAAGCACCGTACGTTGGTGTGTAGACTCCATCCTTGGTGGCAAACAATTCAGCGCCCCCAACATCGGAGCAGCCAAAACAAGTGCTGCCGTTATCGACTATGTTGAGAACCATCCAAACTCTTTGGGTATTATAGGTTCGAACTGGCTGAACGACAAGCGCGACACCACCAACGTGACCTTTAAGAAGAATATAACAGTGATGGGCGTTTCAAAGCTCGATTCGGCAACGAAATACAACAGTTGGAAACCCTATCAGTACTATTTATATAATGGCAATTATCCCCTACGTCGCACCATCTATGCGTTGCTAAATGACACACGTAACGGCGTGCCCAGTAGCTTTACTCACTTTGTACAGCTACCCAAAGGACAGAAAATCATCCTGCGCTTCGGACTGCTCCCAAGAACAGCCAATATGAACGTTAGAGATGTGATTGTCAACAAGCAGTGATTAAACCAAAATCAAATATAAACGTCATAAGAGAAAGAACAGTAAACAAAGTAGAATTAAAAAAACACGAATTATGAAAGCAATTAAATATCTATTAATGGGTGCGATGCTGACAGGTTTCAGCGCCGCCGCTAATGCACAGGAAGCAGAGCTCAATGCTGCTCTCGATGGAATTAAGTCAAAGGCTCCCAATGTAGCCGAGTTAGCAAAAGCTGCCTACAAGAAGAACAAGAAGGACGCTGCTGCGCTGATTAAGATCGGTCAGGCCTTCTATGCTCAGAAGGATACAGCTAATGCACGAATGTTTGCCAACTATGCCAATGAGGCTGGCAAACCTAAGTATCAGTATGCACCCGCATATCTGCTGTTAGGCGATATCGAGTCGGCTTACGGTACTGATGGTGGTAAGGCTGCTGGCTACTACAACCAGGCTATTACCTTCGACCCCAAGAATCCTGAGGGTTACAAGAAGTGGGCCATGGTTTATCGTAAGATCAGCCCAACTCAGGCTGCCAAGAAGTTGCAGGATATGAAGGCTCAGTGCCCTAACGAGGACGTAGATGCCATCACCGCACATATCTATATGCTGGCTGGTGACGAGAAGGCTGCCTACGAAAACTATGCTAAGGCCGATATCAACAAACTCGACAAGTTAGGACTGAACGAGTTCGTACGTTGTAGCTATTTCACTGGTCACTTCCAGGATGCTCTCCGCGCTGCCGAGGCTGGTATCAAATTGGAGCCACGCAACCCAACATTCAACCGTCTGGCAATGTTCTCAAACTATGAGTTGAAGAACTACGAGGCTGCCAAGAGCTACATCAACAAGTATTTCTTCGAGACCGATAGCGCCAAGGTATCTGAGTACGACCACTTCTATACAGCACTGATCTATCAGGCTCTGGAGGATAAGGCTAACATGTACACTCACTATGACAAGGCTCTTGAGCTGGTTAACGATCAGTCAATGATCAAGCGCTGGGCTATCCTGAAGAGTGTATCTGACTCTTATCTGAAGGACAAGGAGTTTGAGAACGCCATCAAGTACTACGAGCAGTACATCGCTTGCAAGCCCGATGTAAACTCTGACGATATGGAAGGTGTAGCAAAGATCTACTCAAAGTATGCTGACGAGGATGCAAGCCGCAAGGCTGAACTGATTGGTAAGGCTATCGAGGCTTATCGCGCTATGGGTGAGAAGTTCCCCATCCAGTCAACATACGTTGCCTATCAGTGCGCTACCATGAACAACAAGCTCGACAAGAATGGTGAGAAGGGTCTTGCCAAGGCCGACTACCAGAAGGTTGTAGAGCTGCTGGAGGGTAAGGCCGACCGCACCAAGGGTGAGGACACCATGCTGAAGTATAGCTTGCACTACTTGATGTCGAACGCTTTCCTGTATGGTAAGAACAAGCCACTGGCTAAGGAGTATGCCAACAAGATCCTGGCTATCGACCCCAACTATGCTGCTGCACAGCAGATTCGTGATCTGAAGTAATTCAAGCATTACAATACAAAGAAAGAGGTGTTCACTGCTGAACATCTCTTTTTTTGTGAGTATTTTCCAAGTTAGAAAATGGTGTTTTCTAAGTGAGAAAACATTGGTTTCCAATAAAGAAAACAGGTGTTTCCAATAAGGAAACACCTGCTATACTTTCACTATGTCCAAACTTATTAGGGAAGGCTGATAGCCTCAGAGGGACAAACAGAAGCACAAGTACCACACTCTGTGCAGAGATCGGGGTTGATAGAATACTTCTCACCCTCAGAAATAGCCTCTACTGGGCACTCACCCTGACATGTACCGCAAGCGATGCAGTCGTCACCAATTACATATGCCATAATTCTTAATCAATTTAAGTTATTAATACTGTTAATACTCACATTTAATGATGCAAAGGTACAATTTATTTTCGAAATATACCAAATTTTAGGTATCATTTTTAATAATTTATACAATGTCAAAATAAGCACACACATAATAAGATAAGTATTTCTCCGTTATTAATATGGTATGAAGCAGAGATTTCTAACCGTCATCATAACGCTATGTATCGCCATGAGTTGTCAAGCACAGAAGCGATACGTGATACAGCACAAGCCGTACATCGACTTGCGCCCAATGCACTTTGGCATATCCGTAGGTATGAACATGCAGGACCTGGAGTTAGAGAACACCACCCCGTTTGTATATGATGCAGACCGCTGGAACGTGGGATTCTCAGTAGGCGTGCTCGCGGATATGCGCTTATCCAGCAATCTGAACCTGCGCATATCGCCCACCATGCATTTCGGTGCGAAGCACCTGATATTACAGAATCTGCAGGACTTAGATTCTGAAGGCAACCCCAAGACAGAGACACAGGACATGAAGAACACGTATCTGGCCGTACCTGTCGACCTGAAGTTCTCCGCTCAGAGATGGAACAACATCCGCCCTTATATGGTAGCAGGCGTTAGTCCGATGGTGAACCTGACCAACAATCAGCAGGAGATTGTACAACTGAAACGTACCGACCTCATGCTGGAGGTGGGACTGGGTTGCGACCTGTATCTGCCATTCTTCAAGCTGATACCTGAGTTGAAATTCTGTTATGGTCTGGGCAACAAATTGGACAAGAGCCATGTTGCCAGTCTTAAGGACGACCAGAAAAAACTGTATGCCAACTCTGTTAAGAGCGGGCATACAAAGATGATAGTATTAACTTTCTATTTCGAATAAGCTTACTTCTCAAAAGTCAGCACCAGCTTGCCGATATACACGCCATGCTTACCATTCTGATCTACAGGAATCTGCTTTCCGGTCTTGTCTGGAGCATATTCCAAGGCAGGCATATAGGTATGAGTATGACCTCCCAGCACCAAATCGCAGCCCTCTATCTCACGAATGAACTGCTGATCAGGATATTCAGATATCTCCCATCCTAAGTGTGACAGACAGATTACCACATCACACTTCTCTTGACGACGCAGGATATCAATATACTTCTTCGAAGTCTCAACAGGATCAAGGAAAGCCACACCCTCACAGTTCTTATTCGACACCAGTCCCTTCATCGGTGCACCAAGGGCAAAGACGCCAATCTTAAGTCCTTGACGCTTCAGGATGATATAATCCTTTACCAAGCCCTCGCAGGGAGTACCAGTAAAATCGTAGTTAGAACAAACCACGGGGAAGTTGGCCATACGGAAGATCCGTGCCATATTCTCAAGTCCGAAGTCGAACTCATGGTTACCGATAGTCACCGCATCATAGCCCATCTGATTCATCAGACCGATCTCAACCTCGCCCTTAAACAAGGTATAGAAACCCGAGCCCTGAGAGAAATCGCCAGAATCGAAGAACAACAGGTCAGGATGCTGCTGGCGCTGTTCCTTGATCATATTGATACGACGCAGGAATCCGCCACGACCAGCCAGGTTCTTATTATCCAGATTCTCATTCAGCGGCAAAATGCATGAATGTGTATCATTGGTATGAAGTATTACCAACTCTTTTTTGGTCTTAGCACCTGCCGAAACTACCGACAAGAGTGCTACAAGTATCATCAGGTGAAATCTGCGCATAACTTATTGGATTTTAATACGACCTTCAACATTCGAATCGACCACCAAGCCACGAGCCTGATGATCTTTGAAATAATTCATAATCAGGAAGCGTGTGTTATTGCTCTTGTCATTGGGGGCAATGATATTAGTACCCTCCTTGAGCGCTGGCATACCGTCGTTACCTTCAATCAGATAGTTGATTGTAGCCACACGATACTCTGCCTTCGGATCAATCTCCTTACCATGCAGACGGCAAGATATCAACTTCTCGTCCTTGGAAATCACGAGTTCAACACCATGACTAACTCCCTCGCCGCCTCGTTTGGCAATCTGCTGGAAGAGCTTCAGCATCTTCTCGCCTGTCAGCGTGATAAAGCATATCTTATTCTCAAACGGAGCTACATCGAGCACATCGCCATAGGTGACCTTACCTTTGGTGAGATCGGCACGAATACCACCCATGTTATAAATGCCCAGAACAGGCTGCTCGCCGTAATCCTTAGCCGCCCATACCAGGATATCAGCCAAGAGGTTCGACAAATCGCTCTCTGGACGATCGGCATGCATGTTATGTGCCACCATACCCACTACCGGTCCCATGATACTGTCGTTAACCCGTTTGAAAGGTTCAATAAACTTGATAGCAGCCTCGTCGGGATTCTGATCGTAACGATCATCTACAATGATGCGAGTGCGCTCAATATGAGATAGTTGATAATTCTTTGGAGCACACGAGAATAGCATCAATGAGGCAAAAGAAACATAAAAAACGCGTCTTATACTCATAATTTATTCTTTTAATGGTGCAAAAATACAAAAAATATTCGAAATATTTCGTTGAAACAAAAAAAAGTTGTACCTTTGCACCCGCTTTTCGGCGTAATCGCTGGCAGGAAGTAACGAGAGGCCTGTTATGTTGCGTTGGAACGATACAACAATTTAATTATAAAAAAGTACAATGGATTTAATTAAAGTTGCTGAAGAAGCATTTGCAACCGGCAAAAAGTTCCCAGAGTTCAAGGCTGGTGACACCATCACTGTCGCTTACAAAATTATCGAGGGTGCCAAGGAGCGTATCCAGCTCTATCGTGGTGTAGTTATCAAGATTGCAGGTCACGGAGACAAGAAGCGCTTCACCGTTCGTAAGATGTCTGGTACCGTTGGTGTAGAGCGTATCTTCCCCATCGAGTCACCCAACATTGAGAGCATCGAGGTTAACAAGGTAGGTAAGGTTCGCCGCGCTAAGCTTTACTATCTGCGCAAGCTCACTGGTAAGGCTGCTCGCATTAAGGAAAAGCGTCACAACGTTGGCGAATAAAAAAGTAAAAAAAGAGGCTTCACCCAAGTGTGCGAGCCTCTTTTTTTATTCCCCATGCAGGGCTTTCTGAAAATCCTCCCAACTCTGGAACCCTGCCAACAAAGAAAGACGGTCGAGCGTTTTCTTATCAGGTTTTCTCAGGATTTCCTTCTCCACTGCCTCCAGCAGCTTCCGAAGCGCCAAACGTTTCTTCTCCATGTTAATAATTTAAGTTTGGTGCAAAATTACAAAAATATTTTGTACCTTTGCACACAGAAATAAAAAATATCGCAAAAATGAAAGAATTAGCACTCAAGTACGGATGTAATCCCAACCAGAAGCCCTCGCGCATTTTCATGACCGAGGGTGAGCTCCCCATCGAAGTAATCAACGGTCGTCCTGGATATATCAACTTCCTCGACGCATTCAATGCCTGGCAGCTTGTCAAGGAACTGAAGGCCGCTACCGGTCTGCCTGCAGCAGCCTCGTTCAAGCATGTTAGCCCTGCTGGTGCAGCTGTTGGTCTGCCCCTGAGCGACACCCTGAAGAAGATCTACTTCGTGGACGACGTGAAGGACCTCGACGAGAGTTCTATCGCCTGTGCCTACGCCAGAGCACGCGGTGCCGACCGTATGTCGAGCTATGGTGACTTTGTGGCTCTGAGCGATACCTGCGACGCTACCACAGCTAAGCTGCTGAAGCGCGAGGTGAGCGATGGCGTGATTGCACCTAATTTTACACCTGAGGCTATTGAGATTCTGAAAGACAAGCGTAAGGGTACCTACAACGTGATCAAGATCGATCCTACCTACGTTCCCGAGCCTATCGAGCGCAAGCAGGTATTCGGCATCACCTTCGAACAGGGCCGCAACGAGATCAAGCTCGACGACGATGCACTCTTCGAGAACATGCCTACCCAGAACAAGACCTTCACTCCTGAGGCTAAGCGCGACCTGATCATCGCCCTCATCACCCTGAAGTACACCCAGAGCAACTCAGTATGCTACGTGAAGGATGGACAGGCTATCGGTATCGGCGCTGGTCAGCAGAGCCGTATCCACTGTACCCGTCTGGCTGGTAACAAGGCTGATATCTGGTGGTTGCGCCAGCATCCAAAAGTGATGAACCTGCCTTTCATCGACAATATCCGTCGTGCTGATCGCGATAACACCATCGACGTGTATATCTCAGAGGATCACGACGATGTACTGCGCGAGGGCACCTGGCAGCAGTTCTTCAAGGAGAAGCCAGAAGTACTGACGATGGAAGAAAAGAAGGCATGGATTGCTCAGAACACCAAGGTGGCTCTGGGTAGCGACGCTTTCTTCCCCTTTGGCGACAATATCGAGCGTGCACACAAGAGCGGCGTAGAGTTCATCGCTCAGGCAGGTGGCTCTGTTCGCGACGACCATGTTATCGACACCTGCGACAAGTATGGTATCGCAATGGCCTTCACTGGCGTTCGTCTGTTCCACCATTAATCATTGGCAAATTGTAAATTCATGGACGATTTTCAAAACATTCTTGAGAACGGCATCAACTTCGGACGCGGAGGTGACAAGCCGAAAGACGATGGCAAGGTGAAGACCAAAGCCAAGAAAAAGAAGTATATCACTGGTGCTCACGGTAGCGGCTCTGCAAGGCAGAAAGCCAAATACCGTGAGCAACGGGCCAACCGTCATAAGAAATAATCAATAACATAATAAGATGAAACTACTAAAACTATTACTAACAACTACCCTACTCTGCGGCATGAACACCCTTCATGCCCAGAAGTATGTAGGTGGCGACATCTCATTATTGCCCACCTACGAAGAGCATCTTGCCAACTACATGGATCCCGATGGCAATCCCATCAACAATCTACTCCAGTATTTTAAGGATCAGGACCTGAACGCCATGCGCGTGCGCCTGTTTGTTGACCCCAGCCAAGCCAGCACGGAGGATAAAGGCGAAGGTGTGCGACAGGATCTGGCCTATGTAAAGGCATTAGGAAAGCGCATCAAGGATGCTGGTATGAAGTTCATGTTAGACTTCCATTACTCTGACACCTGGGCCGACCCCAGTCAGCAAGCCACGCCCGCATCGTTCAAAACGGTAAACACCCCAGCCACCGAGTATATCTACACCTATACCAAGGACTGCCTGAATGCATTAGTTGAAGCAGGCGCTACGCCCGACTTTATCCAGACAGGAAACGAGATCACCTACGGCATGATGTGGGATTCGGGGTGTAAGGTTGAAGCCAACACCCAATGGAATGGCTATAAGGACACTAATTGGAGTAGCCTCACCACTGCCCTAAAGAATGCAGGAAGAGCCTGCCGCGAAGTATGTCCAAATGCCAAAATCATTATCCACACAGAGCGCGTGCCCAATATTCCGCAGATCACAGACTTTTATCAGAGAATGGATCAGAACGAAGTGGATTACGACATCATCGGCACCAGCTATTATCCATACTATCATGGCAACCTTACCCAACTGGACGCCGCATTAACAGCGTTTGAGACCACATTCCCCACAAAAGATATCATGGTGGTAGAAACAGGTTGTGGCTACCACTACCAGGTAGGCGATAATGCCACAGGCTATCCCCTTACATACGAAGGTCAGCGCCAATTCACTGCCGCCTTGGTAACCACCCTCAACCAGCATCAGAATGTGAAAGGTCTGTTCTGGTGGTTCCCTGAAGCCAATGAATATGGTCTTGACTGGAACACCCAACGCGTAACTGATGGTTGGTACAATGCCTCACTCTTTGATAATGAAACGGGTAAGGCTCTGCCAGCGCTCTTCGAACTGAAAAAATTCTGCGATGAGAACGCAGGGATGCAGCTACTACAGACAGAGACTGCGCAACCTGACTGCTGGTACACCCTTAGTGGCTGCAAAGTAAACAAAAAGCCCGATACAAAAGGGATTTATGTAGCTAACAAAAGAAAAATCATCGTGAAGTAATTTATATTTCACGCTTTGAAATTTGTATCCCAAACTTTGCAACATAAGTTTCAAAGTTTGGGATACAAAATAGATAACGTAGCTTAGAAATTCAGTTCCTTGCCGCGATAGAACTCCAGCAAGGCGTGCTGATACAGATTCTCATAGCGTGCCTGAACCATATCGGATTCCGACTTCAGGTAGCTGTTCTTCGATTCGTTGAACTCTGTAATGTTTGCCTTTCCGTTCTCATACTTGGCCTGCATCAGTTCGAAAGCGTCTTTCGAGCTCTGTACAGCCTCAGCCGAGCTCTTCTCCTTGCTCTGCGCATTCAGGGCGTTGTAATACACCTGCTGAATCTCCTTATAGAGCGTTTTCTTCGTATTGTCGAGCTGTAACTGCTGGTTTTCCTGCTGGATACGGGCGTTACGAACGCTGTTGCGTGTCTGGAAACGATTAAAGATAGGCACACTCAGATTCAGACCGATATACTGGCTGAAGTTGTTCTTCAACTGCTTGCTGAAGCCATCAGACTTAAAGCCCGAGGTGGTGTAATAGTTGGTACCCAGTCCGCCACTCAGTGAGAGGGTCGGATAATGTCCTGCCTGAGCAATCTTGATGTTATGCGCAGTACCCTTTAGCTTCAGCTGTTGTGAGAGGATCTCTGGTCGTACCCCCATAGCCTCAGCATAAATCTGATCGGGGCTCACCATACCATCCAGCTTGCCAAGTGCATCCAGCTCCTCATCCGTAGGGCGTACAATCGCGAAACCTTCAGGGGTTGCTAACTCTAACAGCTGAGTCAGACTCAGCACAGCCAGTTTCATGTTGTTATCAGCCTGGGTAGCAGTCAACCTGCTGTTAGCCAAAGTGGCCTTCTGGCGTGAGAGTTCGGCCTCGCTGGCCTTGCCGTTATCCACAAAAGCCTGCAGACGAACCACCTGAGCCGAGTCGATTGCAATCTGTCGATGCGCCACATCAGCCATCTCCATATCGTAGAGTATCTGCACATAAGCCTGAGCCACCTGCATACGGATATCGTTCTTGGCCTTCTCCAGGTCGGCAGTAGCAGCCTCCAGATTCAGCTGGTTCAGCTTTATCTGGTTAGGAATCTGGAAACCAGTGAAGATCGGCACGCTGGCACCCAACTGGAACGATGTCGACGAGGTATTGGTATTGGTATAAGTATTCTGGGCAGTCAGACCACGGCCGAACGAGAAATTCTGCCCCAGACTACCATTCAGATCCGGCAGTCGTGAGTTCTTGGCATTGCTGAGTTGCAGCTCCTGCTGACGGCGCTCGTTCTGCTGCTGCTTGATGCTGATATTATGCTCGATGGCATAGTCGCAGCACTCGCGCAGGCTCCAGACCTTCTGGGCATTTGCTGCACCCAGACCCAACGAGCCAACAACGATGGTTAATATATACTTTTTCATAACCGCTTACTTTTCTGTATCATCCGTAATAATCTCTGGGCCACGGACCTTATCCTTAGCTGTAATACCCTTCTTGATCTCAATGTTCACACCGTCAGAGAGTCCTGTCTCCACATAAGTACGATTGTAGGTCTTGTTCTTACCCTCGCCCTTGACCACATAAACAAAGGTGCTGTCGCCGCTGAACTCGATGGCGCTCTCTGGAATGCAGAGTACCTTATCAACCCTTGCCAGCACAATCTCGGCATTGGCGCTATAGCCTGAACGGATTTTCTTGCCGTTCTCCGACAGTTTCACAGCTGCCTTGATCTCGAACTGGTTAGTACCATTGCTCTCCACTGCCTTTGGCGAGATATACTCCAAGGCCGCATCGAACTTCAGGTCCTGCAGGGCACCGATGGTTATCTTCATGTTCATGCCGCTAATGAGCTGACCTACCTCTGTCTCGTCGATGTTTCCACGGAAAATCAGGTCGTTCATATTCGCTACAGTGGCAATAGTCGTACCATCGTTGAAGGTATTCGAGAGGATGACCGAGTTACCCACCTTCACGGGGATATCCAGAATCACACCGCTGATGGTTGAACGGATGAGCGTAGAAGAAGCCTTGGCATTCGACTTCGACACACCATCGCGCACTACCTCAAGCGCATCCTGAGCAGCTATCTTCTCATGTTTGGCCTGAGCCAAGCTCATCTTGGTCTTGTCGAACTCATCAGCTGATACGAGCTTCTGGTTAAACAGGTTCTCCTCACGCTGGAAGTCGGTCTCTGCCTGTTTCAGATTGATTTCTGCCAGACGTACACGCATCTCAGCACTCGACAGCTGCGCCATATCAGGGATCACCTTCACCTTGGCTATCACATCGCCAGCATTCACATAGTCGCCTGGCTCTTTCAGCAGTTCAGCGATGATACCAGAGATCTGCGGCTTGATATTCACCTCGTTGCGAGGTTCAATCTTACCTGTAATAATGGTGGTTTTCTGGATACTGTCTGTCTGGGGAGTAAACTCATTGTAGACAATCTCCTTGGGTTGGCTCTTCTGCCACAGGAACACGAATGTTCCGATGAAAATCAGCGCTACGATAGCGGCGATAATCAGTTTGCTGTACTTTTTCATACTTTTTATAGTTTTATTATTATTTTCTTTTTTCTTGCAACGGACTACAGGACTTAAGGACTTTTTTTCTTTTAGTGGACAATCAGTCCTGTTAGTCCTGTTGTCCGTTGCTAATAATTATTCATCTCGCATGGCGTCTACGGGCTTGATGCTCATAGCTCTTGCGGCTGGGGCCAGTCCTGCCAGCAAACCTAACGTGCTGACCACGAAGGCACAGAAGATAGCCGTCCAGAAGCCTACCTGGAAGTGGGTGTTCACAATACCATCCTCGGTATTGGCCATTTCCAGCATCTGCAGGATCATCACAGCGAAGAGGATGCCACTCATACCTGCCACTAACGTCAGCACGATACTCTCTGAGATAATCTGCGAGAGAATCATCTTGGGGGTAGCACCGATGGCTCTGCGGATACCAATCTCTGTGGTACGCTCCTTCACCGTTACCATCATGATGTTCGACACGCCGATGGCACCTGCCAACAGGGTTCCCAAGCCCACCAACCAGATCAAGACGTTCACGCCTTTAAACAGGTTGTTGATCAACTGGAACATCAGCTCGGTATTGAATACAAACACACCTTGTTCATCAGTCGGGTCGATATAGTGTGCTCTGGCAACAGTCGCACGGATACGAGGCGTAATCTTACTCATCAGTACACCAGGACGACCTGTGGCAGCAATGATATCAACGGCATTACCACGATTAAAGGCAGCCTGCATCAGGGTGATGGGGATGGTGATGCGCTCTTCAGAGCGACCACCAATAGAGATACCACCTGAGCTATAGTCAACGCCAACCACCTCGTAATAGGTAGAGTCCACTCGGATTTTCTTGCCACAAGGGTCGCCACCTTCCTTAAACAGGTCTTTGTATATCTTCTTACCAATCACGCACACCTTGCGCTGTTCCTGAATATCCATCTCGTTGATGAAACGACCATAATATATCTTTGGTGTGATAATATTCACCATCTCAGGCACAGCACCCTGTATTCTGGGGGTAGTTTTCTGGTCGCCATAGTAGGCCGTCGATCCACGTCCCATCAGGATTGGCGCAACAGCATCCAGTTCTGGTACTTGCTGCTTCAGTCGGTCCACATCCTTATACTCCATATACCAACTGCGCCCCTTGCGGAAGCCCTTATAGGGTTTCGAGGTTGGATCGGCACCAATAATCACGGTATTCTGTGCAAAGCCATCGAAGTTGCTGTACAGTTTCTCCTTCACGCCCTGTCCGGCTCCCATCAGTGCCACCAGCATAAACACGCCCCAGAACACACCGAATCCAGTGAGGAACGAGCGCGACTTGTTACGAGTCAGCGTATCGATGATTTCTCTATATGAATCAATATCTATTCTCATAATCAATCAACTCTTAATGCCTCGATGGGGCGGATTCTACTTGCTTTATAGGCAGGGATGAGTCCTGCGATAGTACCAGCTATCACCATCACCAGCGTGGCCTCGATACATACATCCAGTCCTACTGTAGGATCAACAAACAGGGTTATCTTCTCCATACCCAGGTCAGTCACCTCGTGGCCCAGCGTGGCATCCATATACTCGTTGGCAAAAACGCCGAACAGCATACCTACATAGCCAAAGATGGTGGTGATAATCACACTCTCTGTGATGATAAGTCGCAGTATGCTCCATGGCTTGGCACCAATGGCCTTACGGATACCGAACTCGTGGGTACGCTCCTTCACAGTGATGAGCATGATGTTTGATACGCCTACGATACCAGAGAGTAAGGTAAAGAGTCCTATCACCCAAAGGAAGGTATGGATGATGGCGATACCATTGTTCATCTGCATGCCCTGCGTATAGTTATTCCATATCCAGATGGCGCGCTTGTCGTCAGGATGAGCCTGGTGAGCACCATTCAGACGCCTGCGATAGTCCTTCTCAAAGTCATCGTTGGCCTTCTCTGTGTTCAACCCGTGGAAGGTAAACTCTACTCGACCTATGCTGGGTGTATTAGCACCATAGATGCTCTTGATGGCCGAGTACGATGAATAGGCATTACCCCACCCTTCGTCGCGGCTCTTATAGATGCCCACCACTTTGAATGAGAAGTTGTCCACCTTGACAAACTTACCCAACAGCGTCTTGTAGTCCTTAGGCTCCAGTTCCTTGGCCTGACTGTCGGCAAGCACCAGCACCTTGCGGCGCTCTTTCTGGTCGATATCGTTGATGAATCGTCCACAGATGATATGCGTTTTCACAATCTGTGTATGAACAGGGTAAACGCCTGCTATCTGGATACTCTTATAGTTATCGCCATTGGTAACCATGGCGGTGGTATAGTAACAGGCACCTACTTCATCTACGTTCTCCGTAAACTCTGTTTCCGTAGCTTCCATATCGTGCTTGTTCAGTTGGATATAGCGGCCTTCCTTCATACCTTTGTAAGGCATCGAAGTCACACCTTCGCTCACCTCTATCGAGTTAGTCAGGTAGTCTTCGCTCATCTTCATCGTGGCATTGATGAGTCCGTTTCCAGCTCCAAGCAGCACGATAATCATAAAGATGCCCCACGCCACAGCAAATCCTGTGAGCGTAGTACGCAGCTTATTGCGCCGTGCCGTCTGCCATATTTCAGTTAGGATATCATGCATAGCATTTATTATTTCATCATTCCATTAATACCGAACGGACTGGCGTCGTGGTTCAGGTTCTCTTCGATATTGCCGATGATACCATCCTTGATATGTACGATCTTGTTCGTCTCGTTAGCCACACCGCTCTCGTGAGTTACCACCACAATGGTCATGCCATCCTCCTGGTTCAGCCTCTTCAGCAGCTGCATCACCTCCACAGATGTCTTCGAGTCGAGGGCGCCCGTAGGCTCGTCGGCCAGGATAATCTGTGGACGGGTGATGAGTGCTCTGGCTATAGCCACGCGTTGCTTCTGTCCTCCCGACAGCTCGTTGGGGTAATGCTCAGCCCAGTCGGCCAAGCCTAACTTATCCAGATATTCCATCGCCATCTGGTGGCGCTTCTTTCTGGATACCCCCTGATAGAATAATGGCAACTCAACGTTTTCCACGGCGGTCTTGAAAGAGATGAGATTAAACGATTGGAAGATAAAACCAATCATCTTATTGCGATACTCAGCAGCCTTGCGCTCTGAGAGATCCCAAATGGGTACGCCTGCCAGCTCGTAGGTACCCGAATCGTAGTTATCCAGGATACCCAGGATGTTTAGCAGTGTTGACTTACCGGAGCCCGAGGCGCCCATGATGCTGACGAACTCACCTTTCTCGATGTCGAGCGAGATACCCTTCAGCACATGGAGCGGCTGAGCACCTTGATAGGTCTTGTTGATGTCTTTTAAGTGTATCATACAATATGTTATTACCTTTATTAATCATCTTTTTGACGTAGCTTACTCACCAAAAGTTGCAGCATACGCATTTTTAACATCCTCTAACGTAATGCCTAACAGCTGCATCTGACGGAACAGTTCTGGCAGTCGCTCTTTCATAAACTCCTGTTTGCGTGCCTTCAGAATCTGCTGTTTGGCACCTGGCGTTACAAAGTAACCCAGTCCACGCTTGTTGTAGATGATTTCCTCGCGAGCCAATTGTTCGTAGGCTTTTACAGCGGTATTAGTGTTCACCTCGAGCAACACGGCATACTCACGTACGCTGGGGATGCGATCATCGTCTTTATATACACCCGAGAGGATTTCCTCGCACAGCCTGTCGGCCATCTGGATGTAAATCGGTTTATCATTTGTAAAAGTCATAATTCATCCACTTTTTAGTAATTAATTCAAATCCTTTGAAGATATGGAACGATACCCAGTAATTCACCACAGAGAATACAGTGAAGAATGCTGTAAGTATATAGGCGATGGTGCCTACCTTTTCAACCTTGCCAACACCTTCTACGTAATAGTTACAGAACATATTGATTTCGTGATTCTTCGAAAACCAAACCAACATGGTAAAACCAGCTACCAACACCAGACTGCTGATGACGAACGCATACTTGCGGAACAGTGTGCCACCAAGGGTATAGAAAGAGTGCAGCCACACCAGTCCACTAACCAAAAATGCCAGAGATATCAGGCGATAACCCAATGAATGATATGAACTTATACCATCAAATGTCATCATCTTAAACAATTCCGGGAAAACAAACGAATTCCACGAATCGCCATAGAACAGGCCACGGAACACCACACGCAACGTATCACCAACGATAAACGACAGGTGCATCGTCAGGATTCCACATACAGTAGAGAATATGGTGGCTGCCAGAAACTTCTCTAAGTTGGTAGCAGGCAGCATCAGGAATGCCTGGCGATTTGGTTTCTTATCCAGCTCGACAAACAGGTTACAAATACCTACCACTACACCTATAATGATGTAAACCACAAAGAATGCAGCCAGGCTACCAGTATGGGTTCCTACAGGTTCTGTAGAACGGAATATGCCCAATATCATCATCTCGCCCAGAAAAACACCCAGCATTAATCCCAAGGCCCACATCAAAGATGAGCGAAAGTTGACACTTATCACCCAGCGTAAAGTCCTTCCAAATCTATTAATATCGAAACTGTTCATAACTCCAATTTTTCAACTATTAAATTCTTCAATTCATCACAGGTTCACAAATTTGCCAATGTTCTGAGTTCTGCAAAAGATCTTGTACGACAGCCAGTAGTTAACAATACCCCAAATACCGTAAACTGCATCAGAGATATGAAGCAGCGTCATAGCATCACCGTGAATCATATCAAACTGATTTTCGTAAGAAATAGGGAACAACCATGTTTGTACCATCGACAAGAAGATGAGCACCAATAAGGTGAGAATCCACGAGTACTTGTGCGAACGGAAGAAGGTGGCACCAAGGGCGAAACACGACTGCGTCCAAAGAAATAAAATAATCAGGGCATTAATAACCGTAACCTTCTTTGAGCCAATGGCTTCCCAATTAACTGTGAAAGGATTTAAGCGACTGAACAGAGCACCTGTTACAAACTGCGGATTATTACCTATCAGCCAGTTAATCACATACTGCACCAAGTCGGCACCTAAGAAAGCTACAAACGTAAGACCCAATACATATATCCAAGTGGTGTAGCGCATCAGGTACTTCTCGAAATTAGAGGCGGGCAACAGCAACAGGGCCTGTTTGTCGTATTTTCCCTTCATACTGTTGAACATCATCGATGGCCCTATAGCTACTTGAATAAAAAACATCAGCACCACAACCACGCAACAAGGTCTATAACCCGTATCAGCGCCTCTCAGCCAGTAAAAGCTCGTGGTGAAAAACAAGAATATCAATGTCAACACCACAAACATCTGGAGCAGCGTGCGCACGTAGTAGCTCTTGTCGTTAGTGAACGACCAACGAGCCACATTGGCAAACCTATGTATATTAAACTGTATCATAGCTTCTTAAATTTTACCTTCGTTTACAGCATTAAACAGCAGTTCCAGATTCACCTGAGTCTCAGCGTAACCCTCCTTACGAGGGGCAATCACAGCATTACCCTGAAGCGAAGGTTCGGCATAAAGCACATCGTCCATCTCGGCAGGTGTACGATACTCAAAGGTGTACTTATCCTGAATATCAGCCACACTGGCATTGAGCAACAGCTTCTGTGGTGAGAGAATCAGGATATGATCCAACAGCGATTCCACATCGTGCACCTGATGGGTTGAGATAATCAGAGTGCGATCGCCAGTCATATACTGTGTTACCACCTTGCGGAACTGACTCTTCGATGGGATATCCAGTCCGTTGGTAGGCTCGTCCATCAGCAGCACACGGGTGTTGGTAGCCAAGGCAAAAGCCATAAACACCTTTTTCTTCTGTCCCATCGACAGGGCATTCAGTTTCAGGTCGGTGGTCAGTTCAAAATCCTTCAGACAGCCTTCCAGTACAGTGGTGCTGAACAAGGGATAGAAGGGGCGGTTGATCTTCACATACTCATCGAGCGACATAGCAGGCAGGTCGAACTCCTCAGGAACAATAAAGATATCCTGCAGTGTTTCAGGGCGGCGCAGCTTGGTCTCAATACCATCAAAGCTAACAGTACCCTTCTTGGGGCGCAGCAGTCCAGCAATCAGGTAAAGTAGTGTACTCTTACCTGTACCGTTCTTACCCAGCAGACCATAAATATTATCCTGCTTCAGTTCCAGACTGAAATCATCGAATACCAGGTTCTTACCACCTGCGTACTTAAAACTGATGTTGTTTACCTCGATCATAATCCTATGTAATTTTAATGTTTTACGTTATGTGTAATAGTGTACCACCTTAATAGTACACTGCAAAAGTAGAATAAAAAACAATGCGCTCCAAGCTTTTATGCAAAAATCTTCATTCTGTTAACACTATTTAGCACCCCATCCCTCGCGCGTACATAAATTAAAAAGCATAGCAATTGTTGTTCGCAAAAATGTAACTAGTTAGTTTTCAAGGTACAAATACTAAGCTTAGCAGGTACAAACAGTAAGGTAAACAGGTACAATGAGCCTATTAAAATATCGTTTGCCTATACCCAAACGATTATTCGCCTATACCCAAACGATTGTGCGCCTATACGCAAACGATCGTTCGGGTATAGGCGAATTGAAACTTTTTTCTCATCGTTCGATACCAAACTTGCTGAGTCTGCTCACGCCCGAGGAGAAGGTGGGACTAAGGACCTGAGAACCATCGATTTTGTAGTTAAGTAATCAGCGTGTATCAGCACCCCACATCATTTTTTCGCGGAGGGTGTTGAAATAGCGATGATCAGAACGCTTAACAACCTTGATATCAAAGGGGGCGCGACGGAGCACAATCTTCGTGCCCTCTTTGCATTTCTCCGATCGACCGTCGATAGCCACCAGGAAGTTATGAGAGCGGCTCTCCACATCGAGTTCGATCACCGACGAATCAGCCAGCACAATGGGGCGCACATTCAGCGAGTGAGGCGCTACAGCCGTCATCGAGAACACCTTGGTGCCAGGCACGATGATAGGACCACCATTAGAGAGCGAATAAGCCGTTGAACCAGTTGGTGTAGAGATCACCAGTCCATCAGCCTGATACGTGTTCAAATACTGTCCGTTGACATTGGCACGTATCGAAATCATCGATGCCGTATCACGTTTCAGGATGGCCACATCGTTCAGCGCATAGCTGCACTCGCCCAAAGGCGCACCATCAACCTCAACCTGTATCAACGCACGACTCTCTACCGCATAATCATCGTTATATAGCGCCCTCAGACAGTGCTCAATATCATCGGGGCTGATATCGGCCAAGAATCCCAGTCGCCCCATATTCACACCTAGGATTGGGATATTTTTATTACCCACACGACAAGCCGCCTTCAGGAATGTACCATCACCTCCCATCGAAATCACAAAATCAGCATCAAAGTCATTATCCGAGAAAACCTTTGTGGCCTTCACATCCAGACGCTGATGATCTTTCAAGAAATAATAGTATTCCATGTCCACATAGAGCTCTGCACCATAGTTGGCTATCGTTGAGAGCACCTTCTGGATACTGGCCGACTTACGGGCCTGATAAATATTGCCCAACAGGGCGAACCTGAGTTTACGCTGTTTCATTCTTGTATCTTTTGGGTGCAAAGATATAAAAATTCGTGTAATTCGTGCAATTCGTACAAAAAAAAATTGTATCTTTGCCGTCAGAATAACAAATTATCAAGAATATTATGGCTAAAGTTTATGTTTTCCTGGCAGAAGGTTTCGAGGATGTAGAGGCCTTGATTCCTATAGATGTATTACGTCGTGGAGGCGTGGATGTGACTACAGTTAGCATCTCAGAATTTCCTTTGGTAACGTCGGCTCACGGCGTGAATATCGAGGCCGACATCTTGTTCGAGCAGGGTATGTTTGGCGATGCTGATCTGCTCATGTTGCCAGGCGGTATGCCTGGTGCCAGCAATCTGTTTGAGCACGCTGGCGTGCGCCAGGCTGTAACAGCCCAGTTTGCCGCAGGCAAGAAAGTGTCTGCCATCTGCGCCGCCCCAGGTGTGGTGCTTGCGCCATTAGGCATCCTTCAAGGCAAAAAAGCCACTTGCTATCCTGGATTCGAGAAAGCGCTTGCAGAAAATGGCGCTACCTATACTGCCGACTTGGTGACCGTTGATGGTAACGTGACCACGGCTGAGGGGCCTGCCGCTGCCTTCCCATACGCCTACGAGCTGCTGGCTCAGCTGGTCGACAAGCAGACCTCAGACCAGATAGCCGAAGGCATGCGTTTCAAGCACTTAATGCAGAAATAATGGACTACATTATAATAGTAGCAGGCGGTAAGGGTTTGCGCATGGGAAGCGATATTCCCAAGCAGTTTCTGCCCATAGGTGGCAAGCCCGTGCTGATGCGCACACTGGAGCGATTCCGCGAGTACTCGAAGGATATCCAGATTATCCTGGTATTGCCTGAGGCCCAACAGGATTATTGGCATCAACTTTGCGAAGAGTATCATTTCGACGTGGACTACACCTTAGCTAATGGCGGACAGACACGTTTCCACTCCGTACAGAACGGACTGGCCAAGGTGCCCGATGATGCCATCGGCGTGGTAGGTGTGCACGATGGCGTGCGCCCATTCCCCAGCATCGAGGTGATTCGTAATTGCTATACGACAGCAAGAGAAAAAAAGGCCGTCATTCCAGTCATCCCCGTTGTTGAGACCGTTCGCCATCTGGAAGGCAAGCAATCAAAAACAGTACCTCGCGATGACTATCGACTGGTGCAGACACCCCAAACCTTCGATATTCAATTACTCAAGGCTGCGTATAAGCAAGCGCAGAACCAAACGTGTTTGGGTTCTGCCGAGCGTGAACAGTCTCGACCGGAGGTCAAGGCCGCAAACAAACAGCCATATAACGATGGCTTTACTGATGATGCTTCGGTAGTTGAAGCATTCGGCTATAACATCACCCTCGTAGAAGGCAACCGCGAAAACATCAAGATTACCACCCCATACGACTTAAAAATCGCAGAGGTTTTAATTTAATGGATATATTAGATCAGGATATAAAATATTTACCTGGGGTAGGCCCCAACCGCAAGAAAATGCTGAGCAATGAGCTCGGCATTGAGAGTTATGGCGACCTGCTGGAGTATTACCCCTACAAATATGTAGACCGCTCGAAGGTGTACACCATCCACGAGCTTACAGGCGATATGCCCTTTGTACAAGTGGTTGGTCATATCCTGAGTTTCGAGACCTACGCTATGGGCCCACGCAAAGAGCGTGTAGTAGCACATTTTACTGATGGCACCGACATCTGCGACCTCACATGGTTTAATGGCGGGAAATACGCTAAGCAGAATTATAAGATAGGAACCAAATATCTGGTCTTCGGTAAACCAACGGTGTTTAACAACCGTATCAACTTCACCCATCCCGACCTGGACGACGCTTCGAAAGTCGACTTATCAAGTATGGGTCTTCAGCCCTACTACAACACCACCGAGAAGATGAAGAAGAGCGGTCTCAACTCGCGTGCCATTGAAAGATTGACAAAAACGCTGATTGAGAAACTGCCGCCTCAGCCCGAAACCATCCCCGATTTTATCTACCAGCCCTTGCATCTGGTAGGTCGCGACGAAGCCTTGCGCACGGTGCACTATCCGCAGAACGCCAAGGACCTGGAACGAGCCCGACTGCGATTGAAGTTCGAGGAGCTGTTCTTTATCCAGCTTAATATATTAAGGTACGCGAGCGACCAGCGCCGCAAGTTCCGCGGCTACGTCTTCCCCACCATCGGCGAGGTTTTCAACACCTTCTACAACCAATATCTCCCCTTCCCACTCACAGGTGCCCAGAAGCGTGTGATTAAGGAAATACGCAAAGACATGGGGTCAGGACGCCAGATGAACCGTTTGCTGCAAGGCGACGTAGGTAGCGGCAAGACACTGGTAGCCCTGATGTCGATGCTCATTGCCATAGACAACGGCTATCAGGCCTGTATCATGGCACCAACAGAAATCCTGGCTGAACAACATCTGCAGACCATCATGGGATTTCTGAAGGATATGAACCTTCGTGTAGCTCTGCTCACAGGTATCGTTAAAGGCAAACGACGCGAAGAAGTGCTCGAAGGCCTGTTAGACGGCACCATCCATATCCTTGTGGGCACCCATGCGGTCATCGAGGACACCGTGCAGTTTGCCCGCTTAGGCTTTGTGGTGGTCGATGAGCAGCACCGCTTTGGTGTGGCTCAGCGTGCCAAGCTTTGGAGCAAGAGCTCGAATCCACCCCACGTCTTGGTGATGACTGCCACCCCTATCCCCCGTACATTAGCGATGACCCTATATGGCGACCTCGACGTGAGCGTGATCGATGAGTTACCACCTGGTCGTAAGCCAGTACAAACCACACATGTCTTCGATTCGCGCATGACCTCACTCTACGACGGCATCCGCCGACAGATTCAAGAAGGACGACAAGTGTACATCGTATTCCCTCTGATCGAAGAGAGCGCCAAGAGCGACCTGAAGAATCTGGAAGATGGCTTTGAAGTACTGAAAGAGGCGTTCCCGGAATTCCGCCTGAGCAAGGTTCACGGACGTATGAAACCGAAGGACAAGGAGGAAGAGATGCAGAAGTTTGTAAAAGGTGAAACTCAGATACTTGTAGCCACAACGGTTATCGAAGTAGGCGTAAATGTTCCTAACGCATCAGTGATGGTTATTCTCGAAGCCCAACGCTTCGGACTGGCCCAGTTACACCAGCTTCGCGGCCGTGTAGGTCGTGGCGCCGACCAGTCTTATTGCATCCTCGTCACCCCCTTCAAACTGAGCGACGACACCCGCAAACGTATCGACATCATGTGCGACACCAACGATGGTTTCCGCATTGCTGAAGCCGACCTGAAACTGCGCGGTCCTGGCGACCTGGAAGGCACCCAGCAAAGCGGTATGGCTTTCGATTTAAAGATTGCTGACATAGCCCGCGACGGACAGATTGTACAGATGGCCCGCGACGAGGCACAAAAGATTATTGACGAGGGCCCAAATTGTAACTCCGAGAAATTCAGCATGTTATGGAACAGACTGCGCCAATTACGTAAAACAAATATTAATTGGGCGGCTATTTCCTAAAACTATGTTAACTCGCGCTGTTATCGCACACGTATTTCAAAAAAAAATCATACCTTTGCACCCAGAAATCTTTTTCAAAATAGTAGTCAAATGAAGAAATTGTTTATTTTTGCGCTGATGATGATGCTTTCTATGAGCGATCTTGCTCTTGGAAAGGTTAATCCTGATCAGGCTCCCGATGAGAACAGCGAGGAGGCTGAGATTGGCAATTTCGATTTCATTTATGGGCCACAGGATAATCTGAACGAGGCATTCGAGCGCACAGAGATGTTGATGAGCGAAGCCTTCTCTCATCTGGGCACCCGCTATCGTTCTGGCGCCAAAGGTCCCAGTGCTTTTGATTGTTCAGGTTTCACCAGCTATGTTTACAAGCAGCAGACAGATGTATTTATTGGTGCCTCTTCGAGAGACCAGTATGCACGTAATATCCCCATCACTCGCGACGAGTTGCAGTGTGGCGACTTGGTATTCTTTACCAGTCCCCGTTCAGGTCGAGGCGTTGGTCATGTAGGAATTGTGGTTGATGTCAACCCCATCAGTCGCACATTCACTTTCATCCACGCCAGCACCAACGAGGGCATCAAAATCAGCAACTCTACCGACTCTGGTTACGCTAAGCGTTACATAGGTGCAAGGCGAGTTCAACTATAGAGATGTTTCTCTATTTTGGGCTCAAAAAAAAGAAAAAAAACAGGTGTAAAATGTTAAAAGTGAACAAAAAACACCAATATTTTCCGGATTTTCATACATTATTAGTACCTTTGCACCGGAATTTTTGACATTTTGATATTAACTCAACTAAAGAATATGAACTTTACAAGTATAAAAAAATCTTTTCTGATAGCATTTGCAGCTTTTGTGGCGGTACCTGTGTCCGCTCAGGATCTGTTAGCCAAACAGGCTCCAGTTGACCGCAAAATGAAGGCTGTAGATTCAATGGTTCTGAAGAGAATCATCGAGCAGGAAGAGAAATACAACCCTTCAGCCGACCTCTACGAGGACTGGAACAACGTATATGCTCATAACGAAACTACACTCCCCGATTCATTCCGCATCGACTTGAGAGGCTTCCACATGCCTACCGATAGCCGTGTGCTTACATCAAACTTTGGTGCCCGTTGGGGACGTCAGCACAAAGGTCTCGACATCAAGGTGTATATCGGTGACACCATCCGCGCTGCATTCAGCGGAAAAATCCGTATCG
Organism: Prevotella sp. P6B4; assembly: GCF_000619985.1. NCBI lineage: Bacteria > Pseudomonadati > Bacteroidota > Bacteroidia > Bacteroidales > Prevotellaceae > Prevotella > Prevotella sp. P6B4. Next base: position 139,085 of record NZ_JHVE01000001.1, on the reverse strand, counting down.
TGAAATACGAGCCAAGAGGTTATGGAAAATATGTAGTCATCCGCCATCACAATGGATTGGAAACCATCTACGGTCACATGTCTAAGCACTTGGTTGTTGAGAATCAGGAGGTCAAGGCAGGCGATCCTATTGGACTGGGTGGAAACACAGGTCGTAGCACAGGTTCTCACCTGCACTTCGAGACCCGTCTCTGTGGTGTAGCGTTGAACCCAGCACTGATGTTCGACTTCCGCAATCAGGATGTTGTAGGCGACTTCTACTATTTCAAGCGTAATAAGTATGCATCTGAGTCGGCTCAGGCCACACGTCTGCGCGGCGTTGGTGGCATTAGCACCAGCGATAGCGATCAGGACGACGAACTGGCCATTGCATCACCCGCACGTACATCTAATGTACACTTCCATAAGGTGAAGAAAGGTGACACCCTGCAGGCTATTGCCCGCAAGCATCACACCACGGTTGCCAAGCTCTGTCAGCTGAACCACATCGGCAAGACAATCCGCTTGAAACCTGGACAAATTTTGAAATACAATTAAAACTCATATAGAATCCCGTCAAGCCGACGGGATTTTTTTTACTAACCTAAATCAAAAAGCGTATGTTCGATAAGGAAAGAGGGCTTTACATAGCCCACTGCAAAAACGGAGCACTGAGTATCACTGGTAAGATGGCTAACCGTCATGGTCTGATTGCAGGTGCAACAGGTACGGGCAAGACCGTCACCCTGCAGGTGATGGCTGAGACATTCTGCCAAGCAGGCGTTCCCTGTTTCATGGCCGATATGAAGGGTGATCTCTCGGGTATCTCTCAGGCTGGTAAGCTGAGTGGTTTCATCGAGAAGCGCATGCCCGAATTCGGCATTGAGAATCCTGAGTTCCAGAGTTGTCCAGTACGCTTCTTCGACGTCTATGGTGAGCAAGGACACCCCATGCGCGCTACCATCAGTCAGATGGGACCACAACTGCTATCACGCCTGCTTGACCTCAACGAAACACAGGACGGTGTACTCAATATCGTGTTCCGCATAGCCGATGAGCGCGGTCTGCTGATTCTCGACCTGAAGGATCTGCGCGCCATGCTCGATTATGTCTCACAACATGCCAAAGAGTACACCTCTAAATACGGCAATATCTCTTCTGCCTCAGTAGGTGCCATCCAACGTGCCCTACTCCAGTTGGAGAATCAAGGGGCCGACAAATTCTTTGGCGAGCCCTCATTCGATATCTTCGACCTGATGCAGACAGAAGGTGGGAAAGGCATCATGAATGTGCTGGCAGCCGACAAACTCATGATGCAACCCAAACTCTATTCCACCTTCCTGCTGTGGTTGCTCTCCGAACTCTACTCTACCCTCCCCGAGGTAGGCGACCTGCCATTGCCAAAACTCGTATTCTTCTTCGACGAGGCACACATGCTGTTCGACGGCACATCCAAAGCTCTGCTGGATAAGATTGAACAAGTGATCCGCCTCATCCGTTCGAAAGGTGTGGGCATCTATTTCATCACACAGAGCCCAACAGATATTCCCGAGAATATCTTAGGTCAGTTAGGTAACCGTGTACAACACGCCCTGCGTGCCTATACTCCAAAAGATCAGAAAGCCGTTAAGACCGCTGCCGACACCTTCCGTCCCAACCCTGATTTCAAAACCGACGAAGCCATCATGAATCTCGAGACGGGTGAGGCACTCGTCAGTTTCCTTGACGAGAAGGGCGCTCCCAGCATGGTGGAACGTGCCAAGATCCTGTTCCCCCTCTCACAGATTGGAGCTGTTACCGAGGGTCAGAGATTAGACATCATCAAGCAGAGCCGCATCTATGGCAAGTACGACACTCCTGTGGATCGCGAGAGTGCTTTCGAAGTGCTGATGGCAGAAGCCGATCGGGCTCTGCAGGAGCAAGAACAGACAGAGGCACCTCAACCAGAGACTAAAGGGAAGAAGAAGGCAGGCATCTGGAGCAAAGTGGGCAAAGCCATCCTGACCGCCATCACCTCTACCCTCGCCACGATGTTGGGAACTTATGTCAGCGATAAGGTTACAGGCAAGAAGACCAAGTCGAGGACCTCAGCCAAGGGACGTGTTGTAAAGAATGCCACCAGCGCTGCCACCCGTACCATCACCAAGGAACTCACACGCGACATCCTCGGTAACCTCATCAAATAGTTTTTTTCCTGCGAATGGTACACATTATGCAGAATTTTATTACCTTTGCAGAAAAATTAGCAAAAAGATGATGGTTGTGATATATGTGATTATTGGAATAGCAGTAGGTGCCCTGGTGCTCTATCTGCTGATGGATCGCCGTATGGATGCCCTGCGTATAGCGGGTGGCAAGGCTGATATCGAACTCAAGATGAAGACCGAACAACTGGCAGAGAAGACCAGTCGTGTACAGCATCTTGAAGTCGAGAACAGAGACCTGCACGCCAAGGCCGAATCGCAGGGACGTGAGTTGCAGCTGCTACATCAGCAGATGACCGAAGAACTGCAGCGCAACGAGGCACGATTCAAGAATATGGCGCAGCAACTGCTGGAACAGAGCGCCTCCAAGCTGAAGGAGTCGAATACCGAGACCATGTCGGGCATCACCCAACCGCTGAAGGATGCGATAGCCAATATGCAGAAGGCCATCAACGATAATCAGAAGGAGTCAGCTGCCCATTCTGCCTCGTTCCGCGAGCAGATGCTGATGATGATGCAGCAGACACAGCAGTTGGGCGAGAAGGCAGAGAGCCTGACCAATGTGTTGCGCCGTGACAATAAGGTGAGCGGAAACATGGGCGAGATCATACTGGGCGACCTGCTGACATCGCAGGGACTCACCGAAGGTATCCACTACGAGGTGCAGGCACGTCTGCGCGATGAGCTGGGACGTCCGATGAAGCACGACGAAACAGGTCGCGAGATGCAGCCCGATGTCATACTGCACTACCCACAGGGACAGGATGCCATCATCGACTCAAAAGTATCGCTGGTGGCCTACGAGAAATATGTGAATGCCGAGACACCCGAGGAGAAGGAACGCTATCTGCAGGATCATATCAAGAGTGTGCGTCAGCATGTCAACGAGTTAGCACGCAAGGACTATTCCAAGTACGTGAAGAACGGTCGCGACGTGATTGACTTTGTGATTATGTTTGTGCCGTTCGAGTCATCGCTACAGTTGGCATTGGCCAACGACCCCACACTATGGCGCGAGGCCTTTGAGAAGAAGGTGTTTGTTACAGGTGAGCAGAACCTATTAGGAATATTGCACATGATTCATATTGCTTGGGTACAGAACCAGCAGGCCGAGAACCAGGAGAAGGTATTCGGTCTGGCCGAGCAGTTGCTTGATCGTTTGGGCGATTTCGTTCAGCGTTACAATGACCTGGGTACAAAGATTGAGGCAGTACAGAAGGCTTACGACAACACCAACAATAAGCTCATCACTGGTCGCCAAAGCGTCACCCAAAAAGCCCAGGAGCTCATCACCTTAGGTGCCAAGGAAAATCCCAACCGCAAGATTCCCATGCCCGAGATCGGAATAGAATAATTTAGCAACGGACTACAGGACTCAAAATCTGAATATGGGAATATATATAAGCGAGGATATATGGAAGTTTGATCTGGAGGCGGCGTTGAAGGATATTTCGGAGCAACGGCGCGAACAGGCCCTAAAATTCAAGCATGAACAAGGGCAGCGACTCTGTGTGCTGGCCTATCAACTATTAAAAGAAGGACTGCAGAAGGAGTACGGCTTAACAGGCAATCCCATCTTCGAATACAACGAACATGGTAAACCCACCATCGTAGGTCATCCTGAGATATACTTCAACCTGAGCCACTGCAAAGAGGCCGCCATCTGCGCTATCAGCAACAAACCCGTTGGTGTGGATATTGAATCTATCCGTGAGTTTAAGGATAGTCTGGTAAACTACACGATGAATGATGAAGAAAAAGTAGAAATCTCATCATCGTCTGATCCGGCAACCACTTTCATCCGTCTGTGGACCATGAAAGAAGCCACCTCAAAACTCATGGGCACCGGTATCACCCACGATGTAAAAACACTCATCGATACCACCAAATATCAATATACTACTGTTGAGCAACAGCGGTATATCTATACCATCTGTCAGTAAGCCTCATCGATTTGGGGCTTAGGCCAGTTTACCAAATAGAGGCGTTCGGTGGCACGGGTGAAGGCAGTGTAGAGCCAATGGATATAGTCGGGTGTGAGCATATCGTCGGTCATATAACCTTGGTCAATATAGACATGCGCCCACTGACCACCCTGAGCCTTATGACAAGTGACTGCATAGGCAAACTTTATCTGCAAGGCGTTGTAATACTTATCTTCCTTCAGTTTCTTGATGCGTTCGGGCTTGGTTGGGATGTCGGCATAATCTTCCATCACAGCATTGTAGAGTTGATCCTGCTGTTCACGCATGAGCGACGGAGCCTCGGTGGTGAGTGAGTCGAGTATGACCGTAGCGGTGAGTTCGTAGTCGTCGTAATCGGGCAGCGTCATGGTAACCTCGGCGAAACGGAAACCGTAGAGTTCGTGGATATGGCGTACGCGCTGAACGATGGCAATGTCGCCATTAGCAAGGAATGATATATCCTTAGACTTTTCGGTCCAGTAATAATTGTTTTTGACTATCATCAACTGGTCGCCTCGACAGAGCTCATCCTCACGATCGAGTACCATATTACGGATACCTTGATTATAGATATTGGCGCGCTTGTTGCTGCGAGTGATAACCATTGTCTCATCCATACCCGCACGACTATAGCTGGTAGCCAGCGATTCTATCAGTTCATCGCCTGTCACATTGACGATATCGGGGAAACCATGAAAGCGGATCTTAGGCAGGCTCCATCCGCCATCAGCCATCATCCCCCTGACTTGCGTAGCATTCCATAGGATACCAGAATCCTCGCTCTGACGGAGCACTTGATTCAGGTCGCACTCATAGACACGCATGCCGTAGCCACGTAACACATCACTCATCAAGGCAGGACTCTCATCTTCGCCTACAGGTGGCAACTGTGCCTTATCGCCCACCAACAGCAAACGGCAGTTCGTACCAGAATACACAAACTGCATCAGATCATCGAGCAGACAGCCTGAACCAAACGAACTCTCACCATACCCCAGATTGGCAATCATCGACGACTCATCGACAACAAACAAGGTATCGTGATGATTGTTGAAGTTAAGATTAAACGACGAAAGGCTACGGGTAGGCGACCTTAGGTCGGGAATGATGTCGCCAGCACTCTTCTGCCGGTAGATGCGTCGATGGATAGTATAGGCAGGATGACCGGCATTGAGCGAAAAGACCTTGGCTGCACGCCCTGTAGGTGCCAGCAGGATCATCTTCTGCTTAAGCGATGTCATCGCACGCACAACGGCACCAGCCAGCGTGGTCTTACCTGTACCAGCTGATCCACGCAGAATCATCACTACGTGGTCGTCGGAATCAGCCATAAACAGCGAGAACACGTCGATGGCGTGTTCCTGTTCCTCAGTTGGTACTACCCCCAAAGCCTCTCTGATACGGTATTTAAACTCGTCGCTTATCATTTCGGATGCAAAGTTACGAAAAATTAAACATTTAATATTCAACATTTAAAAAAAAATAGTACCTTTGCACCCAGTTATGCAGATGAATCAAAAAATAGTCACCATTCTTCTGGCTGTGGTTGCTGCAGCATTGCTTGCACTATGCGTAGCCAGTGTGATGAACGCAAAATAGATGAACGTGAAGAAAACGATTATTCGCATTGGGCGTAACACGCTCTCATTCACCTTACTCGATGCCCCCGGCACTGAGCAGTCTATTCAGTATCGTCCCTACGTGGTTCGCGGCGGCATCTCCATGTCGGCCAATCTGCGTGAGGCTTTCAAGACGCCTGACGTTCTGAGCGACAAGATCGACAAGGTTCAGATACTGATCGACACCCCATCACTCCTGGTACCTATCGAACAGTTTGACGAGAATGAGATGGAGACACTTTTCTCTTTTTCGTTCCCTGCTGGTCAGGAGAAACGAGTGATCCTGTATAACGTCCTGCCCGACCTGAAGGCGGTGTGTATCTTCGCCATCAACAAGAATCTGGACACCGTGATTCGTGACCGCTTCGAAGGCGGTGTGGACTATATCCACGCCATGAGTCCAGTATGGCGCCAGCTGCATCAGCGCAGTTTCACAGGCCATCGCAACAAGTTGTATGGTTACTTCCACGGCAAACAGTTGGAAATCTTCAGTTTCCAGCAGAACCGTTTCAAGTTCTGTAATACCTTCGACACATCCAACGCCCATGATGCGCTCTACTATCTGCTCTACGTATGGAAGCAGTTGCGCCTGCAACCTGAGCACGACGAACTCCATATCTTAGGAGCCATACCAGAAGAGGAATGGCTATTGGAGGAGCTGAAGCGCTATCTGCAGAATGCCTACGTCATCAATGCCTCGGCAGAATTCCAGGAGGCCCCCGCAACCAAGATTAAAGGTATGCCCTATGATCTGATGACGCTCATCACCAAAGGACGATAAAAAAAACAGCAAATCATGAGAATCATCACAGGTATCTATAAGGGGCGTCATTTCGATATACCCCGTACGTTCAAGGCACGTCCTACGACCGACTTTGCTAAGGAAAACATCTTTAACGTGCTCACCAGATATATCGATTTCGAAGGTATCAATGCCCTCGACCTGTTCTCAGGCACTGGTAGCATCTCGCTCGAGCTGGTATCGCGCGGTTGCGAGCACGTGGTGAGTGTTGAGATGGACCGCGATCACCACCGTTTTATCACAGACTGTCTGAAGAAGTTGGATACCAACGTCTGCCTACCGTTGCGTGGTGATGTTTTCCGTTATATCAAATCATGCAAGCAGCAGTTCGACTTTATCTTTGCCGACCCCCCATACGCTCTGAAGGAGCTGCCCACCATACCTGGTTTGATATTTGAGAAAGATCTGCTGAAGGATGATGGCATCTTGGTGTTTGAGCATGGTAAGGAGCACGACTTTTCTGATGCCCCCTACTTTGTTGAGCATCGCTGTTACGGTAGTGTCAACTTTTCGATATTCAGAAAAGAGGCGAAAGCATCCTTGTAACACTTTCCCACAGTCTCACAAAGAAACCGTTGTGCATACGGTCTTTGGCTTCCTCAAGCGATATGGTATGCTCCATATCGCGCAAGAAGATGTTTTTCATGCGTAGTGCCATCCCTTCGTCGAAGAAGAAGATATTTGCCTCGAAATTATTTTCAAAGCTACGGAAGTCGAGATTGGTAGAGCCACAGGTGGTGATGGCATCGTCGCATACCAGCAGTTTTGAGTGCAGGAATCCGGCTTCATACAGATACACCTTCACACCAGCCTCCATCACCTCGCGCAAATAGCTACAACTGGCCCACTCTACGAATTTAGCATCGCTATGACGGGGACAAACAACCCTGACATCGACGCCCCCTAAAGCGGCCGTCTTGAGGGCAAACAGTACTGGATTATTGGGTAGAAAATAAGGTGTTTCGAGATACAGATAGCGCTTGGCACCCAGAATGATACGCACATATCCCTGCATGATCTCTGGATAAGGCGTGGTTGGACCACTGGTCACCACCTGAGCCAGGCAGTTATTCGTGATATCCTCGCAACGCGGATAATATCTGCGATCGGAAAGCAGCGTACGATCCACAAAATACCAGTCGACCAGAAAAGCGCGCTGTAGCGCATGTACAGCACCGCCGCTGATGCGCAGCATCGTATCACGCCAAGCCAGATTTTTGGTGCCTTTCACATAACGCTGGGCAATATTCATACCACCGATATACCCCACCTTACCATCGATGACGATAATCTTACGATGGTTGCGATAGTTCACCTTACTGGTGAATGAAGGGAAATGTACAGGCATAAACGAGCGCACCTCGATTCCTGCCTCACGCATACGCTCGAAGAAACGGTGACTGACATTCCAGCAGCCCACATCATCGTAAACCAGACGCACCTCAACACCCTCATTACGCTTGTCGATCAACGCATCGGCCACCATCATACCCAACGGGTCATCGGCAAAGATATACATGCCGATATGGATATGATCCTGGGCACGTCCAATGTCCTCCATCAGCTCGGCAATGAACTGGTAGCCATCCGTACAGATATCCACGAGATTATCCTTGAACGGCAGGGCCAGATTCTGATTGACAAAAAGGTCAATCAGCGGTTTGTGCTTATCAGGAAGTCGCAGATTCTGTTGCTCGACAAACTCCAGCATGGAACGCTTGGTGAGCTGGTTCATGGAACGCTCACTGATATAGCGCTCCTTGCGGTGGTTGATACCAAAGAAGAGATAGAAGACAATGCCTACGACCGGGATAAAGTAAATCACCATGGCCCAGGCCATCGTCTTGGCGGGTTGACGGTTGTCCATCACGACGTGTACGATGGCGATAGTCACCACCACATAGTACACGAGCCATATGATATTAAACCAACTCATCGTCCCAGTTTCTTTGCCACCTCTTTATATATTGCGTCAACTTCCTGAAATTCCCTCAGGACAGCCCTGAAGTCACCCTTACACGTATCCACTGCCTCTTTCAATTCCTTCACCTTGGCACCCAGACAATAGTAGCGGAAGTCGAGCACCAAGTGCTCCACACGCTGGCGCAAGCCGTCCTCGCGCTCTTTCAACTGGAAACCTTTTCCGAGCTGATAGCGGTCAACGGCCATGTGTGCAGCTATCGAGCTGATTTCATAATCAGGGTGTCGCGTCAGGTATTCCTCCGCCTTAAAGCCTTCTTCACCACAATGTGCTACCACCTCATGCAGCATCTGGTTATAAATAGGGTTACTGCGGAAGCTGAGCCTGTCTGATTCCATATCATAACTGATAAACTGCGCCACAGTGAAGTTAACGGTCTGTCCGTCTTCTGTCGGCACGTTTTCGTATATCACCTTCTCGCCATCGCGCACAATAGCTATCATCAGCAAATCCTCCACCTGCTTCATCTGGTCGTTAATGGTGTGCAGACCGATGGCCATCGGCTTACCTTGTGCCTCACGCTCCAACTGCTGAGCGTTCTGGGCCTGTTCACGATTGTATTCCTTTTCCTTCTCCTCGCGGTCGCGGATAATCATACCGTTCATCGAGTTGAGCAGTGTATCCTCCTTGATGCCCAGACGTCGCGACAACTGGGTGAGATACTGATCGCGCAACAGGTTATCATCGACCACCGAGATGCTCTTTACAATACCACCGATAGCCTCGGAAAGCTTCACGGGGTCGGTCACGTTCTCAACCGTCAGTTTAGTCTTAAACGAGATAAAGTCCTCAGCATGTTCCTCGATATAAGCCTTGAACTCCGTAGCCGTGTGTTTGCGAGAGAAAGAATCCGGATCGTCGCCGTCAGGCAACAGCAACACCCTGACCTTCATGCCCTCGGCCAGCAGCATATCTGTTCCTCGCATCGCGGCATGGATTCCAGCCTCATCGCCATCGTAGAGCAGGATGATGTTAGGCGTGAAACGGCGCAACAATTTAATCTGATGTTTAGAGAGCGCCGTACCACTGTTAGCCACCACATTCTCCAGTCCGCACTGATGCATGGCAATCACATCGGTATAGCCCTCCACCATATACACACAGTCCTCCTTAGCAATAGCCTTCTTGCCTTGATAGAGTCCATAAAGCTCACGCTCCTTATGATAGATCTCTGAGTCGGGCGAGTTCACGTATTTCTGTTGCACACCCTTAGTACGCGCATCAAGCAGTCGACCACCAAAGGCCACCACCTTACCACTGACATTGAACCAAGGGAAGATGACACGACCTGCATAACGGTCGTACACGCCCTTCTCGCCTTTGATGCAAAGACCGGTCTTGAGCAGGTACTCCTCCTGATAGCCTGCCTTCTTGGCGGCAAGGGCCAGCGCATCACGCTTAGGGAGCGAGAAACCCAAGTTGAACTTCTCGACAATATCATCGCGGATGCCACGACTACGGAAATACTGACGCCCGATGGCTACGCCATCAGGATCGTTATGCAGGACGTCACTGAAGTAGTTCATCGCCCACTCGTTGACAATGAACATTGACTCACGGTCACTCTGTTCCCGTTTCTCCTCGTCAGTCAGTTCCTTTTCCTGAATCTCGATGTTGTATTTCTTAGCCAACCAACGCAGCGCCTCTGGATAGGTGATCTGTTCATGCTTCATGAGGAAGTTGATAGCCGTACCACCCTCGCCGCATGAGAAGCACTTACAGATCTGCTTGGTGGGCGACACCATGAATGATGGCGTCTTATCATCGTGGAACGGACATAAACCCTTATAGTTTACGCCCGCCTTTTTTAGCGTCACAAACTCGCTGACCACATCTACGATATTGGTAGCATCGAGTATCTTGTCAATCGTTTCTCTGTCAATCATACACTATGGTTTCATGAACACAAAGTACACAGCCATTACCAGGCAAAGTGCAGCGGCAGCATGATTCCAGTGTAACTGCTCGTGCTGGAAGATGAGGTTGGCAATGACAGCAAACACCACTAACGAGATGCACTCCTGAATGACCTTCAGCTGTACCAGATTGAAAGGACCACCATTATCCACAAAACCAATGCGGTTAGCTGGAACCTGACAACAGTACTCGAAGAAGGCTATCATCCACGAGAAAGCGATAACGAGATATAGCGGCCAGTTAGACGACACGCCCGATTGCTGCAATCGTAAGTGTCCATACCAGGCAAAGGTCATGAACACATTACTCATAATGAGTAGCAGGATGGTATATATTCCGTTTGCCATATGATTATCTGTTGTTTAAAATGCTTTCAGAGTAAAACCGAATACGAAATAAGTATGTTCTGTACTGGGATTGACAGCTATCTGTGCAAACACTGGCAGAGAGAACGAATCAGTCATCTTGATATCACGCTCAGCACGCAACGACACATTGTTGACAATAAAGCCATCAGCATTATAGTAGTCGGTATAGAAAGGTACGGCTCCCACCGTTGCCTGCCAATCACAGCCCCCTAACTTAAAAGGAACGCCAGCCTCCACATAACTACTGTAGGCACGATGGTCACAACAGGTCTTACCATCATTACCAGCAAAGTTGGTGTACCACTGCAGCGATAACAATCCGAAATCGTAACCCACATTAGCCTCGAACACATGGTTGGTTGAGTGTGCGTTATAACGCAAGTAACGATTCTGTGGATCAAGTCCCTCCGTCATCCAGTAATCAGTAATGCCAATATTGAATCGGCCTGTGGTATAACTCAGCGTCAGGTCGATCTCACGAGGATCATTCGAATCAGTCAAACCAACACTCCCCCAAGCACTCAGTGAAAGGCCTTTATAACCTACACCCAGTGTAGGCTGTATCGATACATGTCCCATATCCATACCACGCCAAACATACTGGCTCACTACATCAGCCTCGACAGAAGCCTCAACTTGTTCCTGTGCTTCAACAACAATAGTTCCGGCAAGCCATGCAAGAACAAAAAACACAAATTTCTTCATGATCTCAATATTAATACCGGTGCAAAGTTACAACATTTCAGTCAAAAAACACACTTTTTACTTAAATATTAAGTCCATAATTCTGTTTAATCTCGCTCATGACGAAGGTGCTCTCAATGGCGCTGATATTGCTGATATCACCTAATTTATTGAGCACAAACTCCTGATACTGTTTCATGTCTCGCGCGCGTACCTTTAGTAAATAATCGTAAGCACCCGAGGTATTATAACACTCCGTAACCTCAGGAATACGCATGATACGACGTGTGAACGAGTCGGCCATCTCATGATTAATCATCTGCAACTTCACCTTACAGAACACCAGCAGTCCCTGGTTCAGTTTCTCAGGGTCAAGAATGGCCACATACTTCTTGATGTACCCCTGACGTTCGAGACGTTTTTGGCGTTCAAACACGGGTGTTGGGGTTAAATGTACCGCATCAGCCAGCTCTTTTGTGGTCAATTTAGCGTTTTTTTGCAGCGTTTTCAGTATCTGCAGGTCAGTTTCGTCTAAGATTTCTGCCATAATTTGGAATTTTATTCTGTTTGTGGGCAATCAGACAGCCCGAATTGGAAACTTATTCTTTATCGACCGCAAATTTAGGTATATTTTCTGAAATAAACAAGAAATTTGGTAGATTTTTCTAAACCACTTACCTTTGCACCCAGAAAGTTTTAATAAAAAGAATGTATAACAAATAAAAAATAGAAAGGATTAGATTATGAGTACAAAGAATTATCGTTTTGAGACATTGCAACTCCACGTAGGCCAAGAGCAGGCTGACCCCGCTACCGACGCACGCGCCGTGCCCATCTATCAGACCACATCGTACGTATTCCATAATAGTCAGCACGCCGCCGACCGTTTCGGTCTCCGCGACGCAGGTAACATCTACGGTCGTCTGACCAACTCTACCCAAGGTGTATTCGAGGATCGTGTAGCAGCTCTCGAAGGTGGTGTAGCCGGTCTGGCCGTTGCCAGTGGTGCTGCCGCTATCACTTACGCCCTGCAGAATATTGTACAGAATGGTGACCATATCGTAGCAGCCGATAACCTCTACGGTGGTTCTTATAACCTCATTACCCATACCTTAGCCACACAGGGCATCAGCAATACGATTGTCAACGTGAACGACCTTGAGGCTCTTGAGGCAGCCATCCAGCCTAACACCAAAGTGGTTTATGCAGAGACCTTCGGCAACCCCAACAGCGACGTGCTCGATCTGGAAGGTGTAGCAGCCGTAGCCCACAAGCATGGTATTCCGTTCATCGTTGACAACACCTTCGGCACCCCATACCTTATCCGTCCGCTGGAGCATGGTGCTGATATCGTGGTTCACTCGGCAACCAAGTTCTTAGGTGGTCATGGCTCTTCATTAGGAGGTGTGATTGTTGATGGTGGCAAGTTCGACTGGAAAGCGAACCCCGACAAGTTCCCCACCCTCGCCAAGCCCGATCCCAGCTATCACGGCATCGTGTTTGCCGATGCAGTAGGTGCAGCCGCCTATGTCACCCGCATCCGTGCCGTCATCCTGCGTGATACCGGTGCTGCCATCTCGCCCTTCAATGCCTTCATCCTGCTACAGGGAGTTGAGACACTGAGTCTGCGCGTAGAGCGCCACGTAGAGAATGCCCTGAAGGTTGTAGACTTCCTTGCCAACCATCCCAAGATTGCCAAGGTGAACCACCCGGCCCTCGAGAGCCATCACGACCATAAACTGTATCAGAAGTATTTCCCCAATGGTGGCGGTTCTATCTTCACCTTCGAGATCAAAGGCGGACAGGAAGAAGCATGGAAGTTTATCGATGCCCTGCAGATCTTCTCGCTGTTGGCTAACGTGGCCGACGTGAAGAGCCTGGTGATCCACCCCTACACCACCACGCACTCACAGCTTTCGCCTGAGGAACTGGCCGAGCAGCACATCACCCCATCGACCGTCCGTCTGAGCATCGGAACAGAGCATATCGACGACATTATCGACGATTTGAAGCAGGCTCTCGACCAGATTTAAGCATTATACCCTATTTATGGTATGTAAAATACCACAGTAAGATGATTGTGGGTATGCGAAAAAAGTTGTAACTTTGCACCGTGATTAGTTCACAATAAAACAAAGATGAGTTATTAATAAAAAAATAAGGTAAGGATTATGACAAAGATTGCTAAACAACTGACAGAGCTCGTGGGCAACACCCCACTGCTTGAGCTCAACAAGTATTCACAGGCAAAGGGACTCGAGACTCCCGTCATTGCCAAAGTAGAGTTCTTTAACCCTGGCGGCAGTGTAAAAGACCGTATCGCACTGGCCATGATTGAGGATGCCGAAGCAAAAGGCATCTTGAAGCCAGGCGCCACCATCATCGAACCAACATCTGGAAACACGGGCGTAGGACTGGCACTGGTATCAGCCGTCAAAGGCTACCATCTGATCCTTACCATGCCTGAGACCATGAGTGTAGAGCGTCGCAACCTGGTGAAGGCCTACGGTGCCGAGGTTCGCCTCACCTCTGGTAAAGACGGTATGCCAGGTGCCATCCGCGCTGCCGAGGAACTGCGCGACTCTATCCCAGGCGCAGTGATTCTGCAACAGTTTGAAAATGCAGCCAACCCAGCTAAGCACTATGCCACCACAGGTCCTGAGATCTGGCGCGACACCGATGGTCAGGTAGATATTTTCATCGGCGGTGTAGGTACAGGTGGAACCATCAGCGGTACAGGAAAATTCCTGAAGGAACAGAATCCCAACGTGAAGATTATCGCTGTCGAGCCCAAGTCGAGCCCAGTACTCAATGGTGGTCAGAGCGGCCCTCACAAGATTCAGGGTATCGGTGCAGGCTTTGTGCCCAAGACCTACGATGCCAATGTGATCGACGAGGTGTTTGATGTAGAGAACGACGACGCGATCCGCACAGGTCGTGAGATTGCCCAGAGCGAAGGTCTGCTGGTAGGTATCAGCGCAGGTGCTGCCCTCTACGCAGCCATCCAGGTGGCCAAACGCCCAGAGAACAAAGGTAAGAAAATTGTGGTATTACTGCCTGACACAGGTGAACGCTATCTGAGTACAGTGCTCTATGCCTTTGAAGATTATCCACTTTAAAAACGTATCATAGAGAGAGTGTTAACGGCCCGGTGCTATAACAAGCATCGGGTTTTTATTGCACAAAACACTCGATTTGTGCACATTCGGTGTATTTTTGTGCATTTTATTTGGCTGTATGCATAAAAAAGTGTATTTTTGCAGCCGATTTTGAAATTTCATTCACATTATTAAAAATATGGCTTTAAAGATTGTTGTGCTGGCCAAGCAAGTGCCAGACACCCGAAACGTGGGTAAGGACGCCATGACTGCCGAAGGCACCGTAAACCGTGCAGCCCTGCCCGCCATCTTCAATCCAGAAGATTTGAACGCCCTGGAGCAGGCCCTTCGTCTGAAGGAGCAGAACCCAGGCTCAACAGTAGGAATCCTCACGATGGGTCCTCCACGTGCAGGTGAAATCATCCGTCAGGGATTATATCGTGGCGCTGATACTGGTTGGTTGCTTACCGACCGTCTCTTCGCTGGTGCTGATACCCTCGCTACATCTTATGCGTTGGCTACTGCCATCAAGAAGATTGGCGATGTCGACATCGTAATCGGTGGTCGCCAGGCTATCGACGGTGATACCGCTCAGGTAGGTCCTCAGGTGGCTCAGAAGCTGGGTCTCAACCAGGTTACTTATGCTGAGGAGGTTCTCTCAGTAAAGGATGGCAAGGCTACCATCAAGCGTGTCATCGACGGTGGTGTGGAGACTGTAGAGGCTCCTCTGCCTGTTGTTATCACCGTTAACGGAAGCGCTGCTCCTTGTCGCCCCCAGAATGCTAAGCTGGTGATGAAGTACAAGCGCGCTACTTGTCCTATGGAGCGTCCTGCCGAGGGCACACCATACGACTATCTGTACGACGAGCGCCCTGAGCTCACACTGAACCAGTGGAGCGTGGCCGACGTGGATGGCGATGTAAACCAGTGTGGTCTGAATGGCTCACCTACCAAGGTTAAGGCCATCAAGAACATCGTGTTCCAGGCTAAGGAGTCGAAGACTTTGACGGCTTCTGATGCTGATATCGAGGGAATGATCAAAGAATTGTTGGACGAAAAAATCATTGGCTGATATGAATTTCTGGAGCAGCGAATGCCATCAAGCTTGCTTGAATGGCTGAGTCGCGACAGAAATCTATAATTCGAAGAATTATGAACAACGTATTTGTATATTGCGAAATTGAAGGTACTCAGGTACAGGAAGTATCTCAGGAGCTGTTGACCAAGGGTCGCAAGCTCGCCAATGAACTCAAGGTTGAGCTCCACGCCATTGTTGCCGGTACTGGCATCAAGGGTAAGGTTGAGGATCAGATTCTGCCTTACGGTGTCGATAAGCTGTTTGTTTTCGACGCTAAGGACCTGTTCCCTTACACCTCAGCTCCTCACACTGATATTCTGGTTAACCTCTTCAAAGAGGAGCAGCCACAGATCTGTCTGATGGGTGCTACCGTTATCGGTCGCGACCTCGGTCCACGTGTATCGTCATCACTGACCTCTGGTCTGACTGCCGACTGCACAGAACTGGAGATTGGTCCTTTCGAGGATAAGAAGAACAACAAGACATACGAGAACCTGCTTTATCAGATTCGTCCTGCCTTCGGTGGTAACATCGTAGCTACCATCGTTAACCCCGACCACCGTCCACAGATGGCTACAGTACGCTCTGGCGTGATGCAGAAGGCTCTGTACGATGGTGAGTGCCGCAAGGAGGTTGTTTATCCTGAGGTAAGCAAGTATGTAAGCCCCGAGGCTTTCGTAGTAAAGGTGCTCGACCACCACGTAGAAGCTGCTAAGCACAACCTGAAGGGTGCGCCTATCGTTGTAGCCGGTGGTTACGGTATGGGCTGCAAGGAGAACTTCGACCAGCTGTTCGAGCTCGCAAAGGTTCTGCATGGTGAGGTTGGTGGTTCTCGTGCCGCTGTTGATGCTGGCTGGTTGGATCACGACCGTCAGATTGGTCAGACTGGTGTTACCGTTCACCCCAAGGTGTACATCGCCTGTGGTATCTCTGGACAGATTCAGCACATCGCTGGTATGCAGGATTCTGGTATCATCATCTCTGTCAACAGCGATCCCGATGCACCTATCAACAAGATTGCCGACTACGTCATCGTTGGCACCGTTGAGGAGGTTGTTCCAAAGTTAATTAAGTACTATAAGCAGAATAGCAAATAATTATGGCAAACTATTATAGCGATCATCCTGAGATCGGGTTCTACTTGAACCACCCCCTGATGGCTCGTATCGTTGAGCTGAAGGAAAAAGGCTTTGCTGATGCAAAGGAATATGACTATGCCCCCGTTGACCTGGGCGATGCCATCGAGAACTACAAGCAGATTCTCGACATCACTGGCGACGTGGCTGCCAATATCATCGAGCCAAACTCTGAGAGCGTTGACCTCGAAGGTCCACACCTTGAGAACGGTCGTATGATCTACGCCTCTAAGACTTACGAGAACCTCGACGCCACCCGTAAGGCTGGTCTGTGGGGTGTATCAATGCCTCGCCGTTATGGCGGTCTGAACCTGCCTAACGCAGTATTCTCGATGCTCTCTGAGATGATTTCTGCTGCTGATGCCGGTTTCCAGAACATCTGGAGCCTGCAGAGCTGTATCGATACCCTCTATGAATTCGGTTCTGAGGAGCAGCGCCAGAAGTACATCCCCCGCGTTTGCGCCGGTGAGGGTATGAGTATGGACCTGACTGAGCCTGATGCCGGTTCTGACCTGCAGCGCGTGATGCTGAAGGCTACCTTCGACGAGAAGGAGAACTGCTGGCGTCTGAACGGTGTGAAGCGTTTCATCACCAATGGTGACAGCGACATCCACCTTGTGCTGGCTCGTTCTGAGGAAGGCACGAAGGATGGACGTGGTCTGTCTATGTTCATCTACGACAAGCGCCAGGGCGGTGTTGACGTACGTCACATCGAGCACAAGCTGGGTATCCACGGCTCACCTACCTGTGAGCTCACCTATAAGAACGCTAAGGCAGAGCTCTGCGGTAGCACACGTCTGGGTCTGATCAAGTACGTGATGGCTCTGATGAACGGTGCCCGTCTGGGTATCGCTGCACAGAGTGTAGGTGTTGAGCAGGAGGCTTACAACGAGGGTCTGGCTTACGCTAAGGAGCGTCAGCAGTTCGGTGATAAGATCATCAACTTCCCCGCTGTTTACGATATGCTCTCTCGCATGAAGGCTAAGCTCGATGCTGGTCGTTCACTGCTGTACGAGACAGCCGCGTATGTGGATATCTACAAGTGCCTCGAGGATATCGAGCGCGACCGCAAGCTCACTCCCGAGGAGAAGCAGGAACTGAAGAAGTACCAGCGCCTGGCTGATGCCTTTACCCCACTGGCTAAGGGTATGAACTCTGAGTATGCTAACCAGAACGCTTACGATGCTATCAGCATCCACGGTGGTTCAGGCTTCATCATGGAGTACAAGAGCCAGCGCCTGTTCCGCGACGCACGCATCTTCTCTATCTACGAGGGTACCACCCAGTTGCAGGTTGTAGCTGCTATCCGCTACATCACCAACGGCACTATGCTCAACAACATCAAGGACATGCTGGCTGCACTGCCTGCTGAGGCTAACGCTGCTCTCAAGGCCCGTGTCGAAAAGCTCATCCCCGTTTACGAGGAGGCTCTCGCTGCTGTTAAGGCTCTCGACAATCAGGATGCTCACGACTTCCTGGCTCGCCGTCTCTACGACATGACAGCCGAGCTCGTGATGTGTCTGCTCATCCTCCGCGATGCTGCTAAGGCACCTGAGCTGTTCGCTAAGAGCGCTAACGTATATGTTCGCATGGCCGAAGAGGATATCCTTGGTAAGGCTGCTTACATCAAGGCTTTCCAGGTTGAGGATCTTGCTAATTTCCGCGCCGCCGAAGAAGAGGTTGCTGAGTAAGCAATCCCAATATTAAAAAGAATGAGCATCCCGCAAAGGATGCTCATTTTTCATTTGTTTTATCGTAACTGCCTATAATCAGGCACCTACTCTATCGCACTCTTAATCGTCTCGACAATATACTTTACGTCATCTTCACTGACACACGGGCCAGAAGGTAGACACATACCTATCTTAAACAAAGCTTCCGATACGCCGTTAACATACGCAGGTGCCGATGCATAAACCGGCTGCTTATGCATAGGTTTCCACAATGGACGTGCCTCTATATTGGCTTGATTCATAAATTCTCGCAGTGCCTCTACATTATCATTTGGCTGACAATCAGTCGTAGGCGAAGATGCAACATGAATCACACCTGCTGCTCCGCCGACAGCACCTGTCACAATAGTCTTGTAAGCATTTTCTTGCCCTTTTATTCTTAACTCCGGATCAAGCGTAATTGTACACAGCCAATAGTTACTGTCATATTCCCCTGTGTTTGGTTGAGCGTGGACGTGAATGCCGTTCACGTCAGCCAACAATTCCTCGTACATCTTCTGAACATGCCTATGATGAGCCAGGTGATCCTCTGCCACTGTCATCTGACCACGCCCGATGCCCGCACAGATATTGCTCATACGATAGTTGTACCCTATCTTCTCGTGCTGGTAGTAAGGATAGCTCTCGCGGTACTGTGTGGCATACATCATAATCTCTCGCCACTCAGCATCGTTGGCAGTAATCAGCGCACCACCACCAGAGGTCGTAATCATCTTATTACCATTGAAACTCAGCACACCATACTTTCCGAAGGTCCCAAGCACCCGACCCTTATATCGTGAGCCGAATCCCTCAGCAGCATCCTCCACAACTGGTATGCCGTATCTATCCGCAATTTCCATAATTTCGTCAATCCGATATGGCATACCATACAAGGCCACAGGCACGATGGCCTTCGGTTTCTTGCCCGTCTTGGCGATGCGGTCTTTGATGGCCTCTTCCATCAACACAGGATCCATGTTCCATGTATCGGGTTCCGAATCGATGAATACAGGCGTTGCTCCAAGATACGTCACTGGGTGCGCTGAAGCACAAAAAGTAAAGCTCTGAGTAATTACCTCATCGCCCGGCCCTACCCCACAGTTCAACAGTGCAAGGTGGACAGCAGCAGTTCCTGACGAAAGCGCCACTACTCTCTTAGAGAAGGACTCGTATCTTCCTTCTTCCTTCACCCCTCTTACATCCGATACGAATGTTTCGAGATCTTTCTCGAACCCATCCACATTAGGTCCGAGAGGCACCACCCAGTTCGTATCGAAAGCCTCTTGGATGTACTTCTGTTCCAATCCTTCATCCGACATGTGCGCCAGACAGAGGTAAATTCTTTTTCTTTCCATTATGTTTCAAAAATCTTATAGTCTTACTTTTATTCCTATTTACTTTTAAATACAGGCCAATAAGGGAGTGAAGAAAACTCTCCCCCACACGATACCTCAACAGAGTTCTCGTGGCTGTAAGGAGCAATATCCCGTTTAGATCTTTTCTTGTAGAAAACTCCTTTCTGAACTTTTTGGTACTTTGGGCAAAAGAAGGAATCTTCGGATTGTTGATATAGTGGAAGCACAAACCTCGCATATAGTATTTTGCTTCTCTTCTACTGTCTCCTTCCGTGAAATTATTCACTATCTCTTCATACACAAAACTAAAGTGTCTAGCCCGCTCAGCTTTGTTCATACCTGTATTAATGGAGCGAGGACGCCTATAATAAATATAGGTCACATCAGGAATGGCATAAAAATGTCGAAGATGCTTCACTGCATAGAAAAACCACAATATGTCTTCATACAAAAAACCTTCTTTAAAGAATAATTGGTTTTGATACAGGAAGCCCTTCTTAATCAGTTTATTCCACGTATAAACATTTATGCCTTTCCTACCAAACCAATATTTTCTGACAGCCTCAAAAGATGATAATTCTGTTTCCTTCCCTTTTTTGCATGGTTGCAGGTTCGGGGGTGTAGGAGAGCCCTCCGTACAACGAACATAGCCTCCCATCACCATCTCAATAGATGTATCCTTCAAGACTGGCCTTACCAGTTTCTCAATGCAATCTGCAGTCAATTCATCGTCACTGTCAAAAAAGAATAAATAATCACCTGTAGCCGCTTGTAACCCGGTATTCCTGGCTGCAGACAGCCCTCGGTTCTTCTCGTGATGAAGAACAGAAAACCGAATAGATCCTTGATAATCGGCAATGAGTCGCTCACATTTTTTAATACTGTCATCGGGTGTGGCATCATCCACAATAATACACTCGATGTTTGAATAAGTCTGGTTCATCACAGACCTGATACAACGTCCAATATAGGCAGAAACGCCATACACAGGTATGATGATTGATATATTAATTATGTCCATTAAATGCTTCTATTGTGGCTGATGTACCTGATTCGTTGTTGATATCAGCACGTTTAACAACCTTCTTAATAGTTATCCATATCACCTTAATATCAGTCAATAACGTACAATGATCCACGTACCATACGTCCAACTTAAACTTCTCTGTCCAGCTGATATTGTTTCTGCCATGACACTGTGCCCATCCGCTGATGCCCGGTCGCACCTCGTGGCGGCGCATCTGCTCCTTGGAGTAGAGCGGCAAGTATTTCACCAATAGCGGCCGCGGCCCTATCAGCGCCATGTCGCCCTTCAGCACATTTATCAGCTGCGGCAGTTCGTCAAGAGACGTGGAGCGGACAAACTTTCCCACCTTCGTCAGTCTCTGTGCGTCAGGCAGCAGCTCGCCGTCGGCATCTCGCTCATCCGTCATCGTCTTAAACTTGATAACCTTGAATATCTTCGCATCCTTACCAGGTCTATCCTGAAAGAAAAACGCCCCAGCACCTTTATTGGCAAAGTGCAACCAGATAGTCACCACTATCAATATAGGGCTGATGCATATCAGCGCCACAAGAGCTATCCAAAAATCGATAAAACGTTTAAAAAAATGACTATACATCGTTCTCATTAAGATAGCTCTATTATTTCCGGTATGACCATTGGCTTGGTTTTCAACAGCATGGTTCCCCAACTGAGGCCAAGACCAAAGCTGCTACCGAGAATGGTTGTAGGTTCTTTGCGAAGTTTATCGGCAATGCGCGTCACCATCAACGAAGGGATACTGGCACCACCGAGGTTTCCATATTCTTCCAAGTTATATGGACATTTCTCTTCTGGCAGTTTCAGTTTTTTCACCACGCGATCTACAATCAACTTATTTGCCTGATGAATCAGGAAGTAGTCTATATCCGCATCTCGGTTGATGTTGTAATCTGCCATAAACTGCTCTACACTCTTCGGTGGACGGCTGATGGCAAACGTAAACACCTTCATGCCATTAATCATCGTGTGATAAGGCGCGCGGACAATGCCATTGCCGAAGTCCTCATACTCAAACGACTCTGGTGTAGCTGGCTCGCGGAATCCGCCATGAGGCGTCATCAACGCCTCATAGCCCTTACCCATCGTATGGAAGTCGATTATAATGTCATTGGCAGTCTCGTCGTATTCCAGAGCCAAAGCCGTGCCACCATCGCCGAAGAGGGGGACACGACTCTTATCCTTCATCGAACCCATCCTCAATGCCGTATCTCCCACTAACACCAAGGCACGCTTAATCTGTCCCGTAGTGAGCAGATTACCTGCTACTGTAATAGCATACATACAACCGCAACAACCCATCGGAACATCTACGCAGAAGCAGTCCTCGCTCAGTCCCATACGGTATTGCAGCAGACAGGAGGTAGGCGGTGTACGATAGTCGCCTGTGACGCTCTCAAAAACAAGGGCATCAATACTCTCCTTGTCCCAGCCCAGTTCTGCCAGCAATTTCTCGCCCGCAGCTTGACACATATCCGACGCACACATCGTATCGGGTGCGATATGGCGCGACTTGATGCCTACCGTATTGTCAAACAGCTCAGCCTCCTCCTTAGTAAAGAGGTCTATCTCTGCAGTCTTAACAGTATGCTCAGGCACCGCCATTGCCACACCAGCAATATTGACGTTCTTAATCTCCCAACGTGCCATTACAACTCAATCTCGTATTTCTTTAACAACTCCTTTCCTTTGGCATAGGAGGTCATTTCCATAATATCCTCTGGGTCGAGCATGATATCGAAAGCCTCTTCCAACTCTGCCACCAAACTCAACTGGTGTACAGAATCCCACTCTTCCACTGTATCTTTGCCATAATTGTCATTCAAATCTCCAACCTGTGCACCAAACACATGCACAAACGCTTCGTTATATTTCTCAATATTCTCCATATTTTTTACTTTTTTACCTTTTTACTTTTCTTGTAGTTTTGCATATAATGTCTTACCTGCCTCGTTCTTCGGAATCTCATTGATAATCCGGACCTCAAAAGATGAAGCGACGAGTTTCAATCTGGTAACCAATTCCTCCTTCACTTGATTCTTATAGTTCTCATCTGTCAGATATACCAGCATCTTTTCATCAGTTCCCACACAGGCACATTCCAGTCCAGAGAACTTACTTTTAATAATGTTTTCACATTCGTCGAGCCCTACCCTCATACCGAAAAGTTTCAGAAAACGCCCCATGCGACCTACAATATAGTAGCAGCCATCTTCATCGTAATAAGCCAAATCACCAGTTCGAATGAAACCGTGACACTCATCGCCTAACAATAAATCCTCACGACTACGAGCATACCCCATCGTCACATTCTTACCACGATAGCACATCTCGCCTTCTGTATGTGGAGTGGTGATGGGATTACCATCCATATCTATCAATGAGAGTTCTCCGTTTGGAACAGCAATACCAATACTGCCCACCTTCTCTACTGCCCATTTGGACGGTAGCCAAGCCATGCGGGCGGTACACTCCGACTGGCCGTAAGTAGCAATCCATTTTTTTCCATTATCGCGACACCACGCTGCAAACTTCAGGTTCAGCTCCTTGGGCATCCGTCCCCCACCCTGTGTCAACAGGTTTAAGTCAGGCAGGTCCATACGGAAGAATCGCATTAGGTTTAATATCTGATAGCTATAGGGCACCCCCGTAAAACTCGTAGCATGCTCTTCCTTGATGAACTTCCAGAAATTGCGGTCGGTCATGCTCAGGTTAGTAATGAGCACCGTTGCACCCACATACAGATGACTGAACACCATCGACAGTCCCATCGTATAATACAAGGGCAACACCATCAACGGACGATCTTTCTCCGTAAGTTCAAAGAACGTGGATATATTCAGGGCTGCAGCCTCAATATTGTCATATTTGTGGCGTACTAGCTTCGGACTTCCCGTACTACCCGATGTCGGTAACAGGTGTGACAACTCATTGTTCATCGGACAAGCCTCATTGCCAGTTTTTATCAAAGCATAACCATAAGACGTAGCCACTATCTCATACGGATATTTCTCAACCATCTTTTCTGGTACACAGACAAATGGTGGCTGATAGAGTTCATACAGGCTCTTATACAAGCCTTCATCCAGATGTGCATTCAGTACCAACGGTACATTCCCCGCACAGATATTCCCAATCGTCCATGCTATGCCTCCGACATTATTCTCTACGAGCAGAAACAGCAATGATCGCGACGGCATCAACTGCTTTGTCCCATCCGCAAAGTCTCGCAACTCACCGTATGTCAGTTGCTCCCCCAGCGAATCCACCGCCGCAATCGCTTCCCTCTGCCATCTATCCAAATTCAGAATCATCTTCAATTATGAATTATGCATTGTGAATTATGCATTATATAGACGCACATCCATTAACCCCCAGTATCTCTCCTGAGATATAGCTGGCTCTATCTGATGCCAAGAATGCACAGGCATTTGCCACATCCTCTGGCGTACCCAATCTTCCAAGTCCTATTCGTGAGATACGTTGGTCAATCTTAGCCCCGTCACTTTCGTACAGCTCGGCGAAGCGCTCTGTCTTCACGATACCAGGTGCCACAGCATTCACACGGATACCTTGCGGAGCCAACTCCTTGGCAGCCGACTTTGTAAACGATATGATAGCTCCCTTAGTGGCAGAATAAGCGCTCTGTCCGGGCGAACCAAGAACTGCCGTTACAGAGGCGATATTCACAATCGAGCCGCCACCAGTACGAGCCATCAAGCGTGAGCACAACTGCACCATCTCGATAACAGCAATCACATTGATGCGGAACATCAGTTCTGTTTCCTGACGCACAATCATGCCTATTTTCTTGTTGAATACCACACCGGCATTGTTAACCAACGCATCGATACGCTTCTCAGCCTTAAAGATTACCATAAACGCGTTCTTCACTGCTGCCGCATCACTTACGTCGAAGTACATCGGAATCACACGTGTCTTATTGCGTTCAGAACAATCCTTTGCCCACTCATCCATACTTCCCTCACGCAAGTCACAGGCATAGACAATAGCCCCATCAGCAGCAAATTGCTCCGCAATGCCCTTGCCTATTCCCTGAGCCGCACCAGTAATGATGCATACCTTATTATGTAATAATCTTCCCATCAATTCTCAATTCTCAATTTTCAATTATCAACACGTCACCATCATTGACGTACCACTTATCCATGCGCTAGCATCCGATAATAGGTAAATTACCGCCCATGCTATCTCCTCTGGCTTTCCATAGCGTTTCAGAAGATAGTTTTGCTTATCGCGTTCTATCATTTCTGCAGATAGTACGCCCTGTTTGTTCAGCGGTGTCTCAACCATGCCTGGCAGTATAGCATTTGCACGTACCTGCATCGGCGCATATTCTTGAGCACACGACCTTGCAAATGATTCCAGCGCAGCCTTCGAGGCCGCATACATAGCATTCCCGGGTGTCACCTGGCGTGCTGCCATCGACGATATGAATACCATCGAACCTCCTCGGTTCATCTTCTTGGCTTTCATGATGGCTTTTGTCAGCGTGAATACCGCAAAAGTATTTGTTTCGAACACTTCACGCAATTCCTCTTCCTTCACATAGCTCACAGGTCTTCGACGTGTAATTCCTGCGTTGCATACAAAACCGTCAATTTGCGGCAGTTCCGACACCAGCCTTGCTACGTCTTCAGCATTCGTCAGGTTAGCAAGTATCGATACGTGACCTTCGCCTGTCAGCGCAGCCATCGTCTCACCGAGCCTTACCTCGTCGCGACCAGTTGCCACAACAGTCGCTCCTAATCGCGAGCACTCTATGGCTGTAGCTCTGCCGATACCCGAAGAGGCACCTGTCACTAATACCGTCTTGCCTGCAAGTGAGTAAGGATTGTACCCCTCCATCATTATTCTTCCTTCAGTCTTTTCACTGTATTGAACAAATCCTCGATAGTCACAGCAGCAGACATATCCTCTGGCTCAACTGTCACGCCATACTCTTCGTCAATCATTGAGATAATCATCAATGCTATTAACGATGTATATTCGTCCAACTCATGAAACACAGTATCCTTCGTAAACTCGCTCAGTTCTGTATCCAAGAACTGCCCTGCAAATTTCTCAATAAATTCTTTAATCTCCATTATATTTTACTTTTTTACCATTTTACCTTTAAATCAGTCTCTTCGCCGGATTCCCAATGACGGTTGTCCCTGCTTTCACATCCTTGATGACAAAACTCAGTGCTGCCACGCATGATTTGCTTTCCACTGTCACGTTATGATTAATCACTGCCGATGTGTGAATATTCACCTCATCATCGATGACAATACCTCCCACACAAGTCACTCGTGTATCTATACGGTTAAAGTCACCAATGCGTGCGTCGTGGCCAATGATAGTATATGACTGAATCATATTGTAGTTACCTATCACTACGTCGTTACCAATCACCGTATCCGCTCCGATGAAGTTTCCCTTACCTATCACCATATTCGTAAGCAGACGTGCCGTGCGATGTATAATATTGATAAACTCGCCACCACGGCTAATGATACTTTCCATACAAGGCCTACGCGAAGCTCCACCAATAGAACAGACAAACACATCGTCTGCCTCTGGCTGGTATCCGCTAATCGTTCCAACAATAGGTGGATAATAATCAAAGCCATCTAAAGCCTGGAGGTCATCATCAATAAATCCCTTCACGACAAACGTCTCTCCGTAGCCTCGGCTCTCCAAGATATTGCTATACATCGTGCGGCCCATGCCGCCAGCTCCTATAATAATCAGTTGTTTCATTTTATATCTGTTTTCTTTATCTTAATCACATCTTTCTGAGCCGTTACATACGGCAGATATTTCTTCATCAATGGGATAATCAATTGGTAACTGAACATGACAACGGGCAACAGAACTAAAGCCGTAATCATGGTAGACAGATGCGCCCGACGTACCAAGGGTAGTAAAAAGTGGATTAACAGGCCGTGCGTACAGAGAATCATAATTGAGTAACGTCCCAAATAGGTGATGAAAGGCAATGTGCGCAGAATTTTGGCTGTGAAGATGATACCCAGTGTACCCGTCATACCACAGACATATTGTAGTATCGGATGAATCTGATAACTATTGACGCGATAACTGCATTTTCCTCCAACATAGAATGTCAAGGCAAAACATGCCACAACGAGTATGGGGAGAAGTTTGTCCCATCGGTTGGGTACTAGAATGTCTGTAAACCTGTTGAAAAGATATCCCATGACAAAGAATGGCAAGGCCGACATCGCCGAATCCAGAAACGCACACATTATGTGCTTCCCGCCTAACCATACAGACCCCGCACAGCCAATGACAAAGCATATCACAGTAATGATAGCAGCAATGTTTCTTGGATTAGAGGTCAGTTTTTTCACGGGTACCAGTATTGCATAGAAATAGATGTTAACAAGGAATAATACCCAGAGGAACCAGATAGGGTTGTTAGAAAAATCCTCCTGTGTAATAAAAGCCCAAAGTCCGCTGATACCCAGTGATTCAGTATTTCTTACCGCGAAGCCAAATACGCTATGCAATATGTTTGGCAGGGCAAACGAAGTGACCAGATAGAAAAAGGCAAAGGGAATGAGCAGTTTGTTCACCTTCCTGAGAAAGAACCCTATAAAGCCTTCATACTCTTTGAAGAAGAGGCCAGAAAGGAAAAAGTAGAGTGGCATTCGGAACACGGACAGTGACCGGATGATTGGTGGACAGTCATGTTGGATGGTAAAAAAATGGTAGAACACCACCAGCGTGATACACAATCCTTTAGCTAAATCGATGTATTCTATTCGCTTCTGATTCATTTGTGTCACTTTCTGCAATGCTTATACTTCTTGCTTTACTTTCTCTCCCCTCTCCAATATCTGTCCTCTATCACTGAGAACCATGCCTCGTCTGATAATCCGTGCAGGATTGCCCGCCACGAGACAGTGGTCTGGCACATCATGGGTCACCACGGCACCACCACCAACATACACATGATTGCCTATTGTTACGCCAGGCATAATCATAGTCCTTCCTCCGATGACGCAGTTATTGCCTATGCGAGTGTCACACCACATGCTTTGTCCTTCAAGCGCAGCACGCGAGAAGTCATGTGCAAGAATCATAGCTTCCATCAGTATGCGAGTGTTGTCACCAATATGTACTCCTTTGTGATGAGCACGGTCTAATATAGCGCTCCTACTGATACGGCAGTTTTCTCCGATGTCGTAGCCACGAAGTCTATAATAAGCCACCATTGTTTTACAAAGGTAACGATTCAAAAGTTGTCTGAAACTTAAGTCCATATTTTATCGTATTATTGTTTCTTCAAAAATCTCTATCAGTTGTTTGGCTATGGTTTGTAGGCCCAAGCGGCGTCGTGTATCGGAGGCGATGGAAATACAGTCCTATACGACATAATAGACGGTATATTATACTCAGCTGTATAAATGCAGTCTTAATTCCATCTATTTGGCATAATCCACTTCCAACATAGCATAAAAAACAGACGGGATTTGCTTATATGAAATGGAAGATTATTCATACACCCGAATTTAATTTCAAATACGTTAAAAACACGAAGAGGATTTTTCAGAACTTTGCGTGCGACAGTTCCCTGACCTTCGTTAGTGATCTTTTGGAAGGAAGTAACATTCTTACTGTGTTGTCGATACTTTATAAG
Source organism: Prevotella sp. P6B4 (assembly GCF_000619985.1). Classification (NCBI taxonomy): domain Bacteria; kingdom Pseudomonadati; phylum Bacteroidota; class Bacteroidia; order Bacteroidales; family Prevotellaceae; genus Prevotella; species Prevotella sp. P6B4. Next base: position 110,475 of record NZ_JHVE01000001.1, on the reverse strand, counting down.
TGGCTTTGACACATAGCCCACCTTTCCATATTTGGCACAAACGAACACTACAAGGCGATCATGCAAGCCACGCTCAGCGGGATATGCTTTGCCCGAGAGTGCCAATCGGCGCGCCTCATTATTAAACATCATTGTGCAACCTAGAGCTGCTTGACGGTAAACGGCATAGCGATAAACATCACGAGCATCTTCGGGGTTACGATGGTTCGATTTCCATAGAGAATCAGCTGTAACATTCATGTTTTCATCTGTAATGATGGCATCTGTAAAGACTACACTGGCAGTTTTTTCATGACCAGTAGTGTCCAGTTCCTGCATCTTATGCAGGGTTTCCTCTATCTTCGTAGGCAACCAAATATCATCTTGGTCGCAGTACATATAGTAATCGGCCTCTGTATGTTCCAACAACCACATAAACGATTGCCCGCAACCCAAATTGTTTCCGTCACGATCTACTCTAAAAATCTTATTCGGAAATCTTCTAGCGTAATCGTCCACTATTTCACTTGTGCCGTCAGCAGATCCATCTACCCTAATATATAGTTTAAAGTTCTGACAAGTCTGTATCATTAACGAATCTATTTGTTCGCTAACGTATTTTGCACCATTATATGCAGACAGAAGTATTGCTATCATCATTTATTGACGTTTACATTATGAATAATTGTTTCGGGCTTCATCCTATGACTAATCGGCACGGCATAGCTACGCTTCAAGTTTCCTATTCCCAAACAGCAAATAACTTGCTCGTCATGCGCAATACCTATCTTATCATAACTTTTCTGTCTTTTCGAATTGTACAACAATTGCCTTTGAATAAAACATGCTCCAATATTATACACTTCAAGAGCCAACGACAGATATGCTGCAAAAATAGAAGAGCTGACTATCCATTGATGCATTTCCGACTGACGATAAGCACTTATTTTGCCAGTGATAAAAAGTATTTTGTCTATCCTATCTGTGAAACCGCCAATTCCATCAAACCAGCCATCTAACAAATTAAAATCTATTTTGTTTACTATATACAAACCGAATCCCTGACGATTACATGCACTGGGGCAGTGCAAAGCCAATTCAATAGCCTTTCTAAGGGCTTCACTATCAACAGCCCCATCAGCAAAATCGCGCACAGAGTGACGGTTATAGAACAATTTTGAAAAAAAAGTTTGCTCTTGATCTGTATAGTATTGATGTTCGACCATAATTGTTCCTCCGTAAACAATCGAACTATCCTGAGGACTTTTTTTCCTTTTCTCATTCAATTCCAATGCTCTTCCTCGAATATTCTCTATGGTGGAATTACAAAAATTCCTTTCTTCATGAAATCTGAGGTAAGAATCTAAGGCATCCAAAAACATCATGACTGGTTCGTCTGTTAACTCGCCATATTTGAGATACTCTTCTACTAATCTAAGTGCAGCGAGTATCTTTAACGTTCCAAAACCTAATCGGACATTTTCTAGCGACATGTCTTTCTCTATGCTATGTGTATTTCGCAATAGTTCTCCTACTATCTTGTTTTTCTTGTATATTGAACCATGGAGCACATTGGAAATAAACCAATGGCTCTTTACAATAGTCCACCAATAAGCAATTGTTTGTTTACAAAATATCATATCTGTCTATAATTTATCGTAATATTAAAGAAGCAACAGGTTTCCTTATTCCTGAACGTAGTTTGATGTAAGTATTCCACATTCCTTCCCTATGTGAATGCTTCACAAGACGCATACAGTCACAGTTACGAGCATTATGTTGTTCATCTATGAGGTAATTGGGCTTAAAAATACATTTCCAATACACATACATCAAACTAAACTGGTCTCGGTGAGAATAGGCGTTGTATTCCTGCCACCATGCATTCGAAATATTGACCACAAAAGGGTCATTATGCCGGCGCAAAATGACATTGTTCTCATAAAGGCCATAATGCTCTGGGAAACCTTCTTCACGCAGATGTTGCATTTGACGGCGAGCTTCTCTCAATGAGACTTTTCCTAAGCGATATGCTATGCGAATATCCTGATAGACACTGTCACGAAATGTGTTAGGAACTTGAGCTATTTGGACATTCTCTTTGATACGCTCTTCTATTTTGTTGTATATATATGATGATGTTATCTGTATGTTTGCGTCGATATAGAGACTATAATCGTATTCTGCCAACACTTTGTGTGGCAGAAGTTTGGGGAACCGTGATGTACGAGTATTATCACCCTTAGCGTCACGATATGGGATGTCTCTCAACTCCCATATACCCGCTCGTTGAGACATAGGATTATCGCAGAAACAAACATAGTCATAACTTTCATCCGTTGCAAGTGGCTGCAACAGTTTGTCATAACCTCCTACGAGTACCGTGTATATCACTTTTTTCATATTCCTCAAAACTTACCGATCATAAATCTCAAGTATTTGGTATTTACGACATAGGCCACAGCACCACATGCAACTATCGACAGTAAAAAACCAAATAGAATAATAAGAAATGCTATAATTATTGGTGTATCGTGAGATAGAAATCTGGCAGAACACAAAAAGGAAACATGAAGAGTATAGCCTTGGAGGCAATAAATGGTGAGACTATTCTTGCCAAAATATTCCAACAGGGGACACGAACTGATATACCTGCATAAGGTAACTATCATTAAACTACCAGATACAGAAATAACCAAAAATGGGATTAACGTAATGGGATTCATATTTGTTATTTTGCCCGCTATAAATGGAATTGCGTAGTTTGAGTCAGCATCTATATTATTTTTGCTCGACAGAAATATCACTAACCCAAATGTTAAAGCATACAAAATAAAGATTGTCCAGAAATGATTAAACTGATATCCTATCTTTTTCAGATGACTTCCTAAACCAATGAACGGCATCAACATCATACCATGATACATTCTCCAAAATTCTATTCCTGGACTTAGATTATATAAGATAAGACCTATGAAGAAAGACAAGCACAAGCAAAGATAATAAGGAATCCCTTTTGTATAATGGTGAACAAACCAGAATAGTAATCTTCCCACAAATAAAGCAGGTAAGAACCAAAAGTTCCCTCCCTTTATGAACACCGCATTCATCAATGTGCTCAGCGATTCTGCGTTGAATCTCATCTTGAGCAAGAAAAAAAATATAGTAAAAGTAATGCCCGGTAATGCAATCGTCCGGAAAGACGAAATAAAAATTTCTTTGAAAGATTTGTTGAAACTGCTACAATAGCCCGTCAAAACAAAAAATGCGGGCATAAGAAGAGGAATATATGAAATTGTAAACTTGCGTAAATAATCTAATACGACATGGTCAACAGAAGCATACACCAGAGGTATATGCGCAAGGAGAACCAAAAGAATCATGATTCCCTTTGATATATCAATATAACCTAATCTCTCTTTCGCCATTGTCTCATGCTTGTTGATAATCTTTTTGCATGCTTATTGTTTTTATTAATATCCGTATTGTAAGCCATACAGTAACCTAAAACTATATTGGAGTAAAGCGTAAACTGGTCGTATGACATGGAGAACATCGATTTCAATAGGAAAAATACAAATAACATCCATAAAGCTGTCTTTACAAGAATATCGGATTTACATTTCAAACAAAGTTGCAAGAATGTTAACCAGAAAAAAACATATATCGATAATCCTAATACACCTTGGTTGATGGCTATCTCCAACCAGTCGTTGTGAGCATATAAACCGTAAAGGAAAAGTGTTTCAAAGGCTCCGCCGCCAAAAAGGAACTGCTTTGTTGTTGTCGAATCCAGAAAGTAATACCAGAAGAACTCATAAATAAAGTCACGCCCACTGGAATTACCCTCCATAGTTTTATCTACACGCTCTACGAAATATTCGCTGCTCTGAAACATCCAGTCAAGAGCAAAGTAAGCAACTAAAGCTGCAACAATTAGTAGAATATAAGCCTTGTAGTTCTTTCTTCGGTTATCATGCTTGAGCATGAAGAAGAAATAGATACTCATTGATAGGCCAGCACATATTATTGCCCCACGTTTCACGCAAAATAGTATTAAAAATAGCATTAGCCACATAAGCATTTGCTGACGTATAGTCCGGTATTTATAAAAAACCATTAGAGGCAGAATGGTAAGAATTTCATAACCATAATTGACCGTTGCCTCGTCAGCCTCCTTTGCAGCAAGAGCGGAATTACGTTGTTTTATAAAACTCAGGATTATTAAAGCAACAAATGGGAAAAGGTAGCTAAGCATAAATCGCTTAGTTATATATCCCTTCATGGAGAAATAATAAAAGGCAAATATTGGCATCAACGAAAGGGCAATCTTACGGAAGTAAATGATGCCTGTTATATTGAAGCCATGTTTCTCGTTATATATGATTCTGCCTTCCATTAGTGCCAGGACAGTATAGGCGAAGAAAAGAGTTAAAAGAAGGGTAACGCCCCGAACAAACAATGGCTTGGCATAGGAACTAAAAAGAACCTTCGCCATATATACTGCTGACCATGCTACGATGATGAGTTCCATAGAACCCAAACTAGACTTACCCATGATGGTCATGGTTAGCAGATATAACATGTAGAAGCCAATATAAAGCTTCGCCGCAGTACGATTTCCCATCCGTTATGCCTTTGCGTCAATTATAATCATGTCACCTAATCTGCCATTCCATTCTTGCGGACGAAATACGCCTCTGCCTGACAATGGAAAGAAAGTGATTTCACCGAAGTAAATTTTTCCGTCTATGTTGTAGAAGTCTATTCTGACAAAAGGAGAACGTATGTCAGTCGCAATCTTGTCAGCCATATCTACCATTAGGGAATAGTTATGTGGCGCATTTTGTGACTGTGGCACATTTTGTGACTGTGGCGCATTTTGCGCAGAACTTACTAGTCCCACAAATGGCTGATGTCGCCATTGGCGGTCATAAAAATCAATTGTCTCGTTTGTTGAGCGATCTGCTATTACTTGGCAGTATTCTGCTCGTCCATTAAAACAGTAGAACTTGTAGTCTGTCAAGTCACTATTAGGTTTCTGTTTTTCAACGAGCAATGGTTCAGCAAGGATTCGTGGTTTTACGTTCTTATAAGGCCATTCACGAGTTTGCCAAAAGAAGTTGCGCTTTAGCGAACTAGCCAGTTTCCTTTTAGTAGCGATAACATCTAATTTGTTTTTGTCTCGGCATATAACAAGACCTGCACTGTCATGTGTGCATTTCAAAACAAACTGCTGCGGGAGTTTGTTGAAATCGATGTCTTCTACTCTGTCATAGACAGCTATAATAGGGTTGATATAATCTTCTCCGATGATTGATGCTACGTATTTCTTTGCCTCAACCTTATCAACCATGCATGAAAACTCTGGTCGGTGGTTATGCAACTTCAACCATTGCAACTTTTCAGAAAATGTCCTTGGATGTTCCAAATCCAACGGACTATCCATATAGAGTCTCCACTTCAATTTCAAAAATGTTGCGTCATTCTTGATAAAAGGTGCAAATCTGTAGAGTATGAATTCTTTCAGTTTTAGTGGATTCTTGAAGTGGACAATAATTTTGTGTATAATGTTCATTCCTTTTCTTCCTTATATTTCAGGACCTTTGCTGGTATTCCACCAACAATGCAGTTGTCTGGCACATCCTTCGTTACTACAGCATTGGGAGCAACAAACACATTGCTGCCTATCGTAATTCTTCCAAAAGCCATTGAACCTGGCCCAAAAGCTACATGGTCGCCTATTGTGGGACGATTGGCTTCACCATCTTTAGTGCCAATAATTACTCCTGCATTAAAACCACAATAGTTGCCACATTTCTTTGGACGGATACGAGCTCCTCCACCACCAGAGAGATGCATGATTCTCAATCCATAGCCACAGACATTTGGATCAAGGCGTACGCTGTATTTTAATCCCAAACGGGACTGTTTAAGCCTATAATAATGACATAGCAGTTTATGGTATAGACTATTTTTGCTATTGTTCAAATGGTACTCACGTTTACGTAAGCATTTTATATATCTGAAAATGCATGCTGCATCAGAACCAGAAACAAGAAGAATATAATATCCTATGCCTTTGGGCACATGATTTCGCTTACGGTCTTCTTCCAAATAGAAGCGCAGATCAGCCTTTGTCTTAATCATACTATTTTAAATGTTTATTTCTTTCTTAATCAGGTTTATCGATGTTTCCTGTACCTCCTTATAGATATTTGATTTCTTAACCGTATTCTGTTTTTCCAGCAATATTGAGATTTGATCAGCAGACTCAAAATATCTATCTCTCTCATGATAGAGGTTTAGGAAACTGGTTATCTTATTTTTACCCTCATTATGGACTGCAAAAGGTTTCTCAAATACTAACGAAAGAGCACATCCGTGAAAAGTATTTGTAATAACTGCAGTAGCATGCAGAAAATAGGAAACCATATTGCGTGGATCCTGGTTTTTCGACATATCACACCATTTCCTCACATATGGCATGGATACAACCTTGAGATTATGACTCGAAGCGTATGAAATGATAGCATTTTGTATTTCGGTAGAGATGTCCCCAAAATAATAAAGAAGCAAATAAGGCACACTAATATCAATTGTCTGATATAGTGGAGCATAGTCGGATTTGTCAAGCAAAAGAGTCGGATCTGTCACTATTTTTGCCTCTCTTCCAGCTACTCCCTCTACCAAATCCTTTGTGTATGCATCTCTCACCAAGATGGTTGAGAGGTGTTGCAAGCCATACTTTTCCACGACAGAATTGAATATGTCAGCTGAAGTGTTTGCCGCAGAAACTGCATAGCTAAACACCTTCTTCCCTTCAAAGCTACTACCAAGAAATATAGCTGCATGACTGCGGAAATAGGATTTATCAAAATTCCATATCGTATCGCTACCTAGAATGACATATTCTGTTTGATTATAGAAACTAGAATTCTTGTCGTATATTGAGAATCGTTTAAGAAGATGATTAAAAGTAAACCATACGCTAAGTTCATTGATAGCCTCAGCGAACTTGAAACTTTGTATTTTTTTTATGCATCTAGCAATCACTATTCTTTTGCTATGTGATGACTCACTGTCTTTACGCTTGTAAAAACCCACATTAAGCCCCAACTTTGTCAGAATAGCATGCATGGCGAAAGCTTGTAGAAAGCTTCCACTGTTTTGCGAGTTATAAACTGTAACTATAAGTGCTTTTTTCTTCATCTCCTGTGAAAAATTTTCTTCTTGACTATTGATAAGACATATTTTCGTTCACCTTTTTCCATCCCTAATAATGATACCGTTGTTAATACAGAGACTAAACTAAGTATCACTACGATAGTACAAGACAGAAGTCCATTAGGTCGTGAATAATAATGGACTAATGCTGGTATGACAAAGGATACAACAGTAACAAGCAGGCACGTAACCAACACTTTATAAATGTATGTCACAACAGGGAATTGTGGTATAAGATATTTAATGATGGCCAAACGAATAAAAATGCATATCACAGAAATAACCAGTGATACCCAAAACACAGTCAATGGAGGAAAACCCATATGCAGAAACACGTATGATATGGGTATGTTGAGTATGTTCATCATACCAACGACAGACTGATAGAGAGCGACACGACCTGTCGCATGCGTTGCTGTCATGATGGGATGCTCCATGGATCCGATAGCCGAAATGACAATGATGAGACGTGAGAATTCTACGACATAGTCTGGTACCTGCCCCAGCCACAGAGCTACTATATATGGAGTTTCCAACAAAAGAGGTACAGAGAACAGAAGATTAAGATAAAATGAATATCGGCTACTACGGAATACAAGCTGAAACATGTTTGTCAGGTCATCCTGAGCATAATACTTTGTTATTTGTGGACGAACGGCTGTATAAAAATTCTGACTGAATTGCGAGATGGCATTGCTTACCTGAAAAGCGATACCACGGGCGGCATTTACTGCTGGTGTGAAGAACATATTGAGCAAAATATTCAATCCTTGCCCCTTTACAAGTGCAGAAAGTGAGCCGAAAAGGTTCCAACCTGAATATGACAACATTTTGCGAAAAAGTAATCCGTCACGATATATACGGAAGTGACACTCAACAAAATGCCGTTTGCAATAGATGCTGTAGATAAGGCGTATAGACACAGATACGCACAACATCAGTAAACCGTAAGTAGCCAAGTGGTCTGATGGCACCACAAAAAGTGCATATACAACAATGAGACGTAGGATTACCTCGACAATACTAACATAAGCGAAAAATGACATGCGCTCATGAGCAATAATAACGGCATTGTAGGGTTGTGCCATCATCTCCACCACCAATGACGCAATAGTGAATTGATAAACCCAGTTGGCTGCAGTCATGCGCTCGTCAGGGATAACAAGTTGAGTATTGAGGAACCATAACCCAATGGTTTCCGCCGCTACAACAAAAAACAGACAAATGAAAGCATAGATCATGATACTCACACAATAGGTCTTGTGCAACTCTTCATAGTCACCTCGTCCTAACTCGTATGTGATGAAACGGGTGGTGGCTGCCGACATAGAGCCTTTTAAAAAGCCCATCATAGACACGACGCCTCCCACAACATTGTAGATGCCAAAGTCCTCTACACCAAGAACCTTCAGGATAACACGACTGGTGTACAGAGTTACAGCCATAATAAGGAACATCCTGATATAGAGCATCAAGGTGTTCTTCGCTATCCTTTTATTGTTCTCAACAATCTTTTCCATCTAATCTATCGTCAATCGCTACTTCCCAACTAATTCGCTATGACCTTCTTGATTTTATTATCACTCATACGAATCATGTTCAAGCACCTCTGAGGATGGCCTATTCTACGGCCTTGCATATCGTAGATGATAGCTCCTGACGAATCATTAACTACGCCATTTACTGCAGAAGTGTAATCTTCAGGATTTTGGCAATGATACATACCTTTGTTGCCAAATAGACCGCCTCCTGAGCTATGAGGGCATTTTTATCCGTCACATTAACTGGTGGATACTTCGACTTTTTATCAGATACATCTATACGGGCAGAATTACCTACTACCGAAATACCACAACGCGGTGCAATGAGTGATTCATAATAGCAACAGGCTACCGTATATTCCGCCAGTCCATATCCACAATGAGTCCCGTCACGTGTCAAATCATATTCATTATTAAGTGAACTCGATCTTAGAATGTACCCAAAACCGTATCCTGACAAGGAACACCCAACAACCGATAAATACTGCTTCCGAGATGTTCGGAGAAGCAACTATTGGAATAGGATTGTTCATTGGGACGCGACGTGACATTGGGCGGAAACTTGAGAATCCACGACTCGCCCTGAAACAGAACGGCTATTTTCTTACCGTTTGCTCCATTATAAGCCCTAACAGGGATGCGGGGGCATGATGTAAAATCAATGGCTGTCATACGTCTTTATGCCATAGGTATTTGTCACGCAGATACTGTGCATGCTCGTGGGTAATGGCCTGATCGTCGATTTCAGCACCATTGATGCTCCCATACAACTCGCACCACAGGCAGTCAATCAACGTGCTACCTGTGCGGAGTCCTTCCTTATACGCATCCAAATCGTGCTGAAGATAGGCCGGCAAACCACATTCCCAAGCCCGCTGACGTTGTATCTTGCCTATTTTATCCATTCTTTTTACTTTTCGAAGACCAGACCTTGCTACGAACTTCCTACGACCTTCCTTCTCCCTTGCTACAATTTTTGGCTTTTTTGGCTCGGTCTATGCTACGCCTATGCTACGCAAACTAATCTCCCTCGACCTTTTCGAGAAAATATGGTGGGATATAGGCGGTGGTGATGCCGGATTGCAGGCCTTGGATGTGGATGACCACACGCTTCTGGCGGGCAACACGGGCGACACGACCTATGATACCCTCGAAGGGGCCGGCGGTGACACGTACCAGCTCGTCGGACACAAAATGGCAGGTTTTCAAATCTACCTCCATTACATGCTCGTCGAGCAAAGCCGTGGCCTTGACTAAGGGCTCCATATCCCTGCAACTAACTGTCAACGGCGGGTTATAGCCGTTCACGTCAGTCACGAAATGATTATAATAATAGGTAATGAACTTCGACATAACAGAACTCTTGACATACTTTTCAGCCTCTTCCGCCGTCATATAGGCAAAAAGAAGATTCATGAAAGGAAAGAGTTTTCGCTGCTTTTTGCCCGTCTCCCTGTTTCGAACGTCTTTCCACACTTTAGCCAGATAGACGTAGGTGCCGTCTTCGATCATAGCATCGGCTACTGCCTGAGCTTGACCATACTTGATACGGAGAACAAACCATTTTTTGTTATCATCAGGGATATATCCTACCGACACCCCGGTTTTTGAGTTTATGACTTCGGGGAGGGCATAGGAGGTAAGTCCTAAGCTATTTTTATCCTTGATATTAGCATTATCCAACGCGTTCATATCGGACTAAAAACCGTATTCTGGTTAATAATAACGGCGACAAAAGTACAACTTTTTTGTTAATTTCAGCAGATTTCATCGATTTTTTTCGCAATTTCTCATAAAAAACTGCGATAAAACAATTAAAAAGTAAATATACGACCTATTGGTTTCTTTTTTATTTGCGACTCTTATAAAAAGAGTATTGTATAATCATGCAAAAACGACTTTATATATTGATGCTGCTTCTGCTGACTGGCATGTTCACTTATGCCGGGCAGCAGAAACGTTTCACCGTCATGGGATTCGGCGATTCCATTACCGAAGGCGGTGAGAACTTCTCTTCCTACCTCTATCCTTTATGGGAAAGACTCATTGCAGCTGGCTATGAGTTCGACTTCATCGGTCCTAACAAAAGCGAATGTGAGATAGGTAAGCTTGCAAATAGTGGTTTCAGAGGAAAACCAGTAGAATATCTGGACCAGATAACCGATAGTATCTACAGGGAATATCCTGCCGACTTCGTATTGATACATGCAGGACATAATCATCACATTGACCAGAATCCCGTCAAGGGAATCATACAGAGTTACCGCTCTATCATCCAGAAGATTCTGACTATCAACCCTCAAGCACATATCTTCCTCGCCACCGTAACAGAGAGCGGGAAACTGCCCAAATATGGTTATATCCCCAAGCTTAACACAGAGATTAAAAGGTTTGTCAAAGCACTCAAAAACAAACAGGTTATACTGGTTGACCAGAATGCCACGCACGATTGGCGAACCATGACAATAGAAGACAAGGTGCATCCTAACCAATTGGGGCGCGAACGTATGGCAGAGGTATGGTTTAACGCCATGAAACCCTACTTAGAGGCGTTTTAATGGGCTCATTCTGAAGAAAAGCACGCCCATAATACTAAAAAAACAAAAAATTACTTGTTTAACCTATAGTATTTTTATATATTTGCGACATTATCTGTAGAAGGTAATGAGGAGAAATCTCCTATGTAAGGAAAAACTTTGATTTGCCCACATCTAAATGACCAGAATAATGGAAGACCTATCTCGAGAGCTGTTACTAATTGCAAATGGTAATGAGCTTGCTTTTAACGAATTCATGAACCGATACATGGAAGGATTATACTACCATGCATTCGGTATTTTGTCGAATAAGGAGATGGCAGAAGAGGTGGTGAGCGATGTCTTTCTGGAAGCCTGGCGCAATCGCAAGATACTATCCGAGATAGACAACATGAAGACGTGGCTCAACACAATTGCTTTTCGCAAGGCTGTATCTTACTTAAGGAAAGAAAAGAACAGCACAAAAGTTGTCTCGATCGACAGCCTGAACAACTTTAACTTCCCTGAAACTGAAACGCCTGTTGATGGCATTATTAATAATGAAGAGGTTAAAGCCCTACATGCAGCCATAGAAGAATTGCCTCCCAAGTGTAAGCATGTTTTTTTCCTCGCTAAGATTGAGCAGTTGCCCTATGCACAGATTGCCAAAGTACTCGACCTTTCACTGGCAACGGTAAACTACCACATAAGTGCTGCCATGACAGCCTTGAGAAAGAAAATGTCGTCAGGATAGAAAAAAAACGAGGTACGACCTATATATATCCCAATAAATTGCGTCTTACAATATAGAACCCTGTATAAACATGGAAGAAGATTTAAAAACATATCAATACGGAGAAAGCCTGGAGGACTGTAAAATCAAGTCGTTCGTGGAAGACTCCAAACCCAAACAGCATATGGATATAGCAGCCATCAAGCAGAAGACGTTTCAGAAGATTCATGAGGAAGAGCGTAAAAACAAACGCCGCCGCATGACGACCATCGCTGCCGCAGCAGCGAGTCTGTTGCTGATTGTTGGTTTTGGTATTGGTCGCCTGACAACTGCCGACCATGAGCTGAACCACCAGTTAGCTGCTCTTTCCAAGAAAACCGAGACAGAGGTGATGCAGATGATAAAGGTACCCGTAGGCGAGAAAGCGACCATCATTCTGGCTGATGGTACCAAGGTGGTAGCCAACTCGCGCACAGAACTGCTCTACCCTAAGAACTTCAAAGGTGACACGCGCGAGGTGACCGTTCATGGCGAGGCCTACTTTGAAGTAGCTCACGACACAGAACATCCGTTTATAGTGAAGGCCAACAAGTTCAATGTCAAGGTACTGGGCACCCGATTCAACATCTCAAGTTACGATGCCACGACATCGAACGTGGTATTAGTACAAGGTAGTGTTGAACTGACGACACAGAATACAGACGTGGTACGCATGAAGCCCTCAGATAAGGTAGATATCAGCGATGGTGCCATCACTCAGAAAACACAGGTTGATCCTGATGATTATATCAGTTGGATGAATGGCGTTATCAACCTACACGGAGAAACAGTAAGACAAATAACCCAACGGCTCAGTCAGCACTATGGTGTGAAGATTGTTTGCGATGCAGGTGGCGACACGCCGCTCTATGGAAAGTTATCCATCCAAGGCGCACTTACTGATATACTCAATGTGATCAACAACATGGCCGGCGTTAAGACGGTAGAAAAAGATCACGTAATACATCTCGTTTCAAAGAACTAACATATCTGATTTTACATTAACATCTGGTACATCCCTTCAATGGGTAAGGGGACCTTATATTCAATTATTATAATATGACTCTAAACAAAACAACACTCTTAAGTAGCATTTTGCTTGCTGTTGCTTCCACATCCATCAAGGCAAAGGATGTGACGGTAAGCATCATGCCCGATACGGTAACTGTGCTCCGCAATCCACTGAACGGATGGGTGATGTATCTGGGGCGCAACTGGGATGAGCAGTTCTGGACCAACCAAGGCTATGATGCCATGCCAGCAGACCATCACAAAACCACAGTAAAAGTATCGGACTATGCTAACACCTGCTACATACGCACCAGCTGGCGTTCGTTTGAACCGGAAGAGGGACAATATATCTGGAAGAATCCTCATTCCCGACTGATGAAGCTGCTACGTAGTTGTCTTGACCGCCACATGAAATTAGCATTCCGCATTGTGGTTGACAGCCGCGACCAAGGTCAGAACACACCTCTTTATGTAAAAGAGGCTGGTGCCAAAGGGTTTCAGGACCCCAACAACCCTCAGAACTGGAGCCCCTACCCCGACGATGCTGTTTTCCAAGAGAAATATGCCAAGTTTCTGAAAGCTTTCGCTACTGAATTCAACGATCCTGACAAGGTGGATTTCATTGATGCCTTCGGATTGGGCAAATGGGGCGAAGCACATGGTCTGATTTATGAAGACTACCAGAACAAGGGAAAAGTCTACAAGTGGATCACAGATTTGTACGCACGTACGTTCACACGTATTCCATTAATCATCAACTACCATCGTCTGGTTGCCGACACCGTGAGTTGGGCTGCACCCAACCCCAATAGCCGTCGCATGCTGGAAGAAGCTATCCAGAAGGGATACAGTCTTCGCCACGATGCCTTTGGGATGACAGGCTATTATCAGGATTGGGAAAAAGAGTTTGCAAAAAAATGGAACTTCAAGCGCCCTATCATCATGGAAGGCGGATGGATTACAGGGGCTCATCATCGCTACTGGATAGATCCCAGCAATGCCTACCGGCAGGGCCATTCAGAAGACGTGCGAAGAGGCGAATACACCTTAAGTGGCGAGGCGCATGTGAACATGATGGACCTCCGTGTGGGCGACGAGACGCATTCCTGGTTTAACACAGCCTTCGACCTTGTGAAAAAGTTTGTTCATGAAGGTGGATACAGACTATATCCCTGTACACTGACAATGCCTGATCAGGCCAAGCGCAATGAGACAGTACTCATCCAACACACTTGGCGAAACATCGGCTGGGGCTATTGTCCTACCAATATTCCGCAATGGCATCAGAAATACAAGGTGGGAATAGCATTAAAGGCCCCCAATGACCGAATTGTAAAAACCATTGTTGTAACCGATTCCGACCTCTCGACATGGCTGAAAGGCAATGACACTACATATACAACCTCCGTATCGCTTGACGGGGTAGAAAAAGGCAAATACATCTGGCTCATCGGACTGGTTGATACGACCAAGGGCAATCAGCCAGGCCTACAGATGGCGGTTGCAGCCGACAAACAATTTAACGGCTGGCTGAAAGCTGGAACAGTGACAATCAAATAGAATATTATCCATTTAACAAAATATTAGTTTATGAACCTAACATCATTTTCAGTTATCACCAGAAGATCTACAAAAACCATCTTGCTGGCTGGACTGATGACCATTCCCTCTTTTTCTATTCAAGCCTCTGACATTTCAATGACAGAGAAGAATGGTTTTTATGTCCTTAAAGTTGATCAATCAACAGTTAAACAAGTATTCGATTACATTGAACGCAATAGCAAGTATGTATTCGTTTACGACAAACAGGTAAAAAGTCTCCTTGGAAGTAAAGTGAGCGTTGAAACCAAGGGAAGAAGTATTGAGGCAATTCTTGCTGATGTGTGTAGCCAAGTAGGCCTATCTTATCGCATCAACAACCGACAGGTCTCTATCACGGCAGGGGCGAAAACTGCCAGCAACCAAGCGCAGCCGAAGAAAGGAACAACCAAAGTCAGCGGAACCATCAAAGACGCAAACGGCGAACCACTCATCGGTGCAACCATCAAAATAAAGGGTACTAATCAAGCAACTGTTACCGATTTCGATGGCAACTACAGCATTGACGTTCCTCTGGGAGCTGATCTTGAAATCAGCTACATCGGATTCATCGACCAGCACATACACGTAAGCAACAAAGCAAACTACAATATCATACTCGAAGAGAGTGCCAACAATCTGGAAGAGCTCGTTGTGATTGGTTATGGTTCCGTTAAGAAAAAGGACCTGACTGGTGCTGTTGCCGCCGTTAAAGGAGATGAACTGGTAAACAAACGCACCACCATGCTTTCGAGTGCTTTACAGGGAACCCTCTCGGGTGTCACCGTTAACCGCACAAACGGTTCACCTGGCTCAGGTGCCAGCAGCATCCGTGTACGTGGTATCACGACCATTGGCGAGAGCAGTCCTTTGATTATTGTTGATGGTGTCGAGGGCACCCTTGATTATGTAAACGCCAACGATGTAGAGAGCATCTCTGTATTGAAGGATGCTGCAGCAGCCAGTATCTATGGTTCGAAAGCTGCTGCCGGCGTGATCCTTGTCACCACCAAACGTGGAAATGATACAGGCAAACTTGACTTGAAATACACCGCAGAGTTCGGATGGGAGATACCGACCCGCCAGCCAAGTATGGTAGGTGTCACCCGTTACTTAGAGATGAATAACGAGTTGATGTATAACGACAATCCTTCAGGAGGTTTCTTCCAAGTTTATACTGCCGACCAGGTCAAAAACTGGGTAAAATACAACGCTACCGATCCCAACAACTATCCTATCACCGACTGGCAGGGGATGATGCTGAAGAACAGCGCCTCACGAATGACCCACACTCTGAGCGTATCGGGCGGCAATAAAGCTGTAAAATCAATCGCAACACTGTCGTACGATGAGGTTGGCGGACTGTATCAGGGACGTGGTTTCCAGCGTTATATGTTCCGCTCAAACAACGACTTCAAAATCAATGAGAAGCTGAGTGCCCAACTCGATGTAAACATCCGTCATGCCAAGAGCAAAGGAACAAACTACACCCCATTCAGCGACATGCGTAAGATGCCAGCCATCTACCCTGCCCTGTGGGATGATGGTCGCATAGCATCAGGTAAGAGTGGCGCTAATCCATATGGACTGCTGACCACAACAGGCAGTTCGATTTCTCACAGCACCCAGATAGCTGGTAAAGGCCAACTCACTTATAAGCCATTCAAGGGGTTGAGTCTTTCTGCCATTGTCTCTCCGTTTATCAACTATCAGAAGTCAAAGGCATTCCGCTTAGCATCATGGTACACCTTGATGGATGATCCGGAAACCATAGGTGGCTATCTGGATGGCGGTTCACTCTATGCAACCAATAAGCTGACCGAAGGACGTAATGACAACTGGCATGTAACCAGTCAGCTGCTGGCCAACTATATACGCAGTTTCGGCAAACATGATATCACTCTCATGGGAGGTTTTGAGAATTACTATATGAAGAGCGAAAGCCTCACTGCTGCTCGCGACCAGTATGAACTGACCAACTATCCATACCTGAATATCGGTTCTGAGGATTTCCAGACCAACAGCGGCTCTGGTTCCAAATATACCTCGAACTCATTCTTTGGTCGTCTGCTCTACTCTTACGCCAACCGCTATCTCCTTCAGGCCAATGTCCGACATGATGGCAGTTCGCGATTCGCCAAGAATTACCGCTGGGGAACCTTCCCTTCATTCTCTGCCGGCTGGGTCATCTCTGAAGAGCCTTTCATGCAGAAGGCAAACATCAACTGGCTATCATTCCTGAAGCTTCGTGCTTCATGGGGTAAGTTAGGTAATGAGCGTATCGGTAGCAACTACTATCCATACATCGCCTTGATGTCATTCGGAAACAGTCTGTTCTACAATGCTGATGGATCAGTTACATCAAGCAAGACAGCCCGTCCTGGCGTATTAGCCGTTGAAGACATCTCATGGGAAACAACCACCAGCACTGATTTAGGCTTTGATGCCAACTTCTTCAACAACCGTCTGCACTTCAATTTCGACTATTATTGGAAGAAGACCACCGACATGCTGTTGGCTATTGAGATACCCTACTCTATGGGCTACAGCAATCCAAGCACCAACGCAGGAAAGATGTCGACACATGGTTACGATATCGATGTAACCTGGCAGGACAAGATTGGCGAATTCCGCTACAGCATCAGTCTGAACTTCTCAGACTATCTGTCAAGAATCGACTATCTGAACAACGCCGATATCATTAGCGGCAGCACTATCAAGCGTGCAGGCATTCTCTATAACGAATACTATGGTTATATCTGCGATGGTATCTACCAGACACAGGAAGAGGTGAACAATTCAGCCACCACCAGTACTACTGTCACCGTAGGCGATTTGAAGTATCGCGATATCAGCGGTCCTGACGGCGTTCCTGATGGAAAGATCTCGCCAGAGTACGACCGTGTACCTCTGGGCAATTCACTGCCACGCTATCAATATGGTGGCAACATCAATGGTTCCTGGAGAGGATTCGACTTCAATATTGCCTTCCAGGGCATTGGCAAGCAGAACGCATATCTGTCAACAGTTCAGATTCAGCCACTACGTGACAACTATGGAAATATACCTGCCATCATTGAGGGGAAATACTGGAGTGCATTCAACACCGATGCAGAGAACGCAGCAGCCAGCTACCCACGCTTATCAAACGTATCAAAGAACAACAACTACGCCACATCATCATTCTGGATGTTCAATGGCTCTTACTTCCGTTTGAAGAATCTTACTATAGGTTATACACTTCCACAGCAGTGGACAAACGCTATCGGTATCAACAAGACACGTTTCTACGTCAGCGGATCGGATATCTTCTGCATCAGCAACTTCCCCAAAGGATGGGATCCAGAGATGGGTGCAACGGATTATCCTATCACAACTTCTTTGATCTTAGGTGTACAAGTAAACTTCTAAATACGACAAACAATGAAAACAAAGATATTTTTAGCAGGCATCTGCCTTGCAATGGCATCTTGTGAGAGCATGGACCTGGTGCCAGACTATCAGGGTAATACCGCCTCATGGTATACCTCAGAGACCGAACTGCAGTTGGCAGCGAATGAGTTCTACATCCTTGGCTACTGGCAGGAGCCACTCAACTCGTCAGAGCAGTGGAGCGACAATACAACCTATCGTCTTCAGAACCGTAACCCAGGTAGTAACGGAACTATCCTCGACGGCACCATGAATGGTCAGCAATGGGAAGTTTATTCACTCTGGCAGCAGAGCTATAAGTTGATTGCCCGTTGCAACACCATGTTAGAGAACATCCACAAGGCCGAAGGTAAGGTGAACGCACAAGTCAAGAACCGCTATGCTGGTGAAGCTTATTTCTGTCGTGCTTGCAAGTACGCCGATCTGCTATTCTTCTATGGCGATATACCATATCTCGAAAGGACAGAGACCATTTCTGAGGCAGAAAGTCAAGGACGCATGCCCAAGGCTGAAGTGAAAGAAAAGACATACGCCGATTTCGATAAAGCCATCGAATATCTTCCTGTTGAGTATGGTCTTAATCAAACCATCCATGCCACCCGTGGTGCAGCCATGGCTATGAAAGCCCGTTTTGCGCTCTACATGGGCGATTACGACATTGCCGCACAAGCTGCCAAAGCATGTATGGACCTGGGCATTTACTCACTGGAACCCGACTTTGCAAAACTCTTCAAACAGAGTACCAAGATTAATCCTGAGAAGGTATTCGTCATACCACGCTCTATAGAGAACAATGTGATACTTGACAATTGGATTGTCAAGAACGGATTACCACGCAATGCCAATGGCTATGGTTCGTACAACCCTTCATGGGATCTGCTTGCAGCCTATCTCTGTACCGACGGTCTGCCCATCGACGAATCTCCCCTATTCAATCCTCAGAAGCCTTTCGAGAATCGTGACCCACGCTGCGCCATGACTATCGTGGAGTTCAATACCGAACATTGCGGTTTCGAATATGATCCAAGTCCAGCAGCGAAACAGGTTATGAACTATACAACTGGTAAGATGCAGTCGAACAACGACTCACGTATCGTCAACCAGTATGCTTCATACACAGGCTTACTATGGAAGAAAGGCATTGATGCCACCTGGATGGAAAACGGTCTGAAAGTTGAACAGGACTATATCATCATGCGTTATGCAGATGTATTGCTCATCTATGCAGAGGCCATGATTGAACAGAATAAGATTGACGACAGTGTGCTGAAGGCCATCAACATGGTGCGCTCACGTGCCTATGGTGTTAGCTATAACCAAACCGACGCCTATCCAGCTGTAACTGCAACAAGCCAAGCAGCCTTGCGTAAGGCAGTCCGTATCGAACGCCGTATGGAGTTTGCCATGGAGAATCAGCGTCTACAGGACCTGATGCGTTGGAAGTTAGCCTCAAAAGCGCTGAACGGCTATAACTACATCATGCTTCAACCACAGGATTTATTGAACGATGTAGTGAATAAAGGTCTCTGGTTCTGGGCAATTACACCACAGATTGATGAAGACGGACTGGCAGATTTCTCTGCGCTCCTTAATGGCGGTTATTGCACTACCGGGGCCAAACGCATCTTCCCTGATCGTGAATACCTATGGCCCATCCCAACGCACGACATGGAACTGAATCCAAACCTCACCAATAATGAAGGTTATTAAACAGGGTATTAATTTCATTTAGCAACTGATGAATCATTATGAAAACTAAGAATATTATCAAAACACTTACGGTTACAGCCATGGTCTCTATGACCATGCTGTCAACCTCTTGCAGTGACACTATTGACAACCTGTACTCGAAGAATAAATCGGAAATACAGTTGAATATCTCGAGCGACTACATCAAACTTGATGAAAGTAATCCCGACGCAACGGCATTAACCATTGACTGGGACGCAGCTCACAATTTCGGTGAGGATTATATCACTACCTACAAATACGAATTCCAGCTGATAGGTTCAAAAGCTGACGAGCTCAAGGAATATGAGGACGACGGTAAATTCCAGCGTACTTATACCAATAAGGAACTTCAGGATATCCTGGTGAATCATTTCGGATTAACGACCTCTACGGTGGGTAATGTGCTTGTCACAGTTACAGCCACATTCGAGGGACCGAAACTGATCGTACCGGATATCTCAACCGTCTATCTGAAGATCAAGACCTATGGTCCCAAACAGTTCAAGGCAGACAAACTGTACATCGCAGGTAGCGCCGTTGGCGAAGATAAATTGGAACTGACTGCCAACGAGACCTCGCCAGAGCTCTATGTATGGAACGGAGCTCTGAACCCTGGTAAGGTATTCTTCCCTGTTACTAATGCTGATGAGCAAAACGCTATTGGTCCAGCAACAGCGGATGAGCCCGTTACGACGTCCGACATGGAAGCCATCATCAGCGATGAGGCAACAACTAATTCTTGGGTCGTAAGCAAGGCGGGAAACTACCGTGTTACAGTTAACATGAATACCCACAAGGTAAAGATTGTTGAAGAAGGCGCCGTAGTAGAAGTCGATCAGATGTATATGGCTGGTTCGGCTATTGGAGCAGGCCAAATTGAACTGGCCCAGACCCTTGAAAACGAAAACGTATATGCCTGGCGTGGTGAGCTGGCTGCAGGAAATCTCTATATTCCAGTGTCATTTGACGGTGCACAGGAAGTGTCGATTGTACCTCAGGACGCTAATAGTCACGACATCCAAGATGGCGAACCTACCGCATTCGGACAAGCTGCCACATCAACAGCGCTGTCAAAGCGTTACTGGACTATTCCCGCTGCCGGAACTTACCGCATAGTTGTCAACACCAATGAGAAGACAATTGCCATCTATTCGGCAGCCACCGACATGCAACCAAAGCAAGTTAGCTGGAATAACACAACACTCAAAATCAATCCTTATGTACAGGAGGTCAACGTTCTCTATATGTATGGTACTTTCAACAGTTTTGCCCATGATGAAGGCGTGTTTACTGGTTTCCAATCAAAATACAACCTCATCCAGAGCGCTGCCAATCCATACGTATTCGTTTACAAAGGCGATCCACTGCCACGTGAGACAGCCAAGGACGAACGTAGTAATGACGTAAAGGCTGCCGTGAAGTTCTGTACCGATAATCAGAACAACAACATCTATGCCTACGGTTCGACCGCAAGCGCCAAACGTAACGACCACAACGGATATGTAGAGGCACAGTTAGGCAAATCAGAAACACTTGTTGCAGGTCAGGGCGACAACCGTTATGCCTACTTCGTCATTCCTGAGGGTTGCAACTATGTAGAAGTGAACATCGACAAACTCACCGTCGTATTTGATCAGAAATAATCATCTTTAAATCATAGAAAAAGAACAATGCATAATAATTTCAAAAGCAAGTTGACAACATGGTCAATGGTCCTTTTAACCTCACTGCCCATCATTGGAACCTCGTGTTCCAGTGATAAGGTAGCTGAGACCTCAACAAACAATTGGAATATATCTGGTAACACTATTGTAAATATCAAGCCAGAATACAACAAGCTACTTCGCAATCCACTTCAGGGCTGGAACATCTATACAGGTCTTGGCGATGGACTCATTAGTGATTTCTGGGAGAAGTATGATCATTTCGAGTCACGCATCGGTCAGGTAAAAGTTTCCGATTATGGAACTACACTCTACATCCGCGGTGCATGGAGTTACTTTAATCCAGAGGAGGATAAGTATATCTGGGACGAAAATAACAACGACATCTATGCACAACGCTTCCGTATGCTTGCAGAAGGTGCCAAACAGCGCAACCTGAAGTTGGCATTTACATTTGTCGTTGACAGCCGTGACAAACATGAGTTCTTTACCCCCCAGTTTGTTAAGGATGCAGGCGCCAAATGCTATGAAACAGTTACTGGTACAATGAAAGTATGGTCCCCCTACCCTGACGATCCTATTTTCCAGCAGAAGTATGAGAAGTTTCTCAGAGCATTCGCTGCCAAATACAACGACCCCGACGTCACAGCCTATGTCAGCGGTTTCGGCTTAGGCAAGTGGGGAGAGACCCATTCACTGATCTACTCTACTGGCGACGAGAGTCCTAAACAAGCTGTTTTCGACTGGATTACCGACCTGATGTCGAGCCTCTTCACCAAAGTGCCTATCTTCATTAACTACCACCGTTGCCTTCTTTCTACCAAGGAGTATCAGAGTTCGCCAAGTGATGATTCTAAGCGTCTCATCACTGAGGCTGTCAACAAGGGATTCTCTCTGCGTCACGACGCATTTGGTATGAAGACCTACTATAGCACGTGGGAACGTGGCATCGCCGCTAAGTTCTACGGTATTCGCCCCATCATCGAAGAAGGCGGCTGGGTAGAGTCTTCACATGGTAATTCTATCAAAGGAGATGGCTATGCAAACTTCGCCGAAGTCCGCAAAGGCGAATTCGACGAAGGCAAAGTAGCCCATGTTAATATGATGGATCTTCGTTACTCAAGTTCAGTTAAGACAGGAGAGACGCATTCATGGTTCAACGATGGTTTCACCTACCTCAACGAGTTTATCTCGGAAGGCGGCTACCGTCTATATCCCGACAAGGTATCCATTCCACAGTCGGCCAACATCGGTTCCAAGGTACAGATTACACACCGTTGGTCAAACCTTGGTTGGGGCTATTGTCCCAATAACATTCCACAGTGGAACTATAAGTATAAAGTAGCATTTGCCTTACTCGACAAGAATACTCAGAAACCTGTCCAGACATTTGTTGACGAGACACCAAAGATTTCGGATTGGTTGCATGGTAACCCACAGACATACACCTCCGATTTCTCATTACAGAGTGTATCAGCAGGTAGCTACACGTGGGCTGTAGGTATTATCGACTCATCAAAAGGTAATGATGTGATTGGTTTGAACCTCTCCGTACGCGACGATGATCTGACGCCAGAAGGATGGGTTAAACTCTCTGATGTAACCATTAAATAGTTTTCATTGAGCTATGATAGAAAGACTCATCACGTTGTTGATAGTTGTAATTGGTTGCCTGACGGCAGAAGCCTCGGAAATCTTTTTAGAGACCGAGAGCTTCAGCCGCCACGGTGGCTGGGTTGTCGATCAACAGTTCATGGATCAAATGGGCTCACCTTATATCATGGCTCATGGTATGGGAGTTCCTGTAGCAGATGCAACCACGGATTTTGAAGTATCTATATCCGACACCTATTATATTTATGTACGCACCTACAATTGGACATCGCCTTGGACCTCACGCCGTGGTCCTGGCAGTTTCCAACTGAAGGTCAATGGTAAATACCTGTCCGAAAGACTTGGCGACACAGGCTCACGATGGCAATGGCAATTTGCCGGCAAAGCCAGACTACGAAAAGGTATCAACGCCATAGCCCTACATGACCTGACAGGTTTTGACGGGCGATGCGATGCTGTGTATATAACCACCTCACCTGTATTGACAGACTCATTGTCAAACATGACAACAACCCAACAACTACGTCAACGTTTAAATCCCAACAAGGTGACCCATGCTGGCCGATTTGACTTAGTGGTTGTCGGTGGTGGCATTGCAGGCATGTGCGCAGCCGTTAGTGCAGCCCGATTAGGCAGCAAGGTAGCATTGATCAACGACCGTCCACTATGGGGTGGCAACAACTCATCAGAGGTACGTGTCCACCTAAGCGGTATCATTGAGGTCGGTCAATATAAAGGTCTTGGTCGCCTCATCCGAGAGTTTGGTCATTCAAACAAAGGGAATGCAGGCCCCGCAAAAACCTACGAGGATGACAAAAAGAAAGCATTCCTTGAAGCTGAACCAAACCTTACACTCTATCCTTCTTATCATCTGGTAGGTGTCAAGAAGGCTAACAGCAACATAGAATCCGTAACCATACAGAACATATACGATGGCCAGCAATATGAACTTGAAGCACGCCTGTTCAGCGACTGTACAGGTGATGGTACTCTGGGTTTTCTGGCCAATGCCCATTACCGCATGGGTCGCGAGGCCAAAGCCGAATATGGTGAGAGTTTAGCACCTGAAACGACTGATTCAATTGTTCAGGGTGCATCATGCCAATGGTATTCAGAGAAGCGTTCTCATCCATCCACATTCCCGGAATTCTCATATGGTGTAGATTTCAATGCTAACAATTGTGAGCGAGTGGACAAAGGCGAGTGGAAATGGGAAACAGGTATGAACCGCAACCAGATAACCGAAGCAGAACGTATTCGTGACTACGGCATGATGGTTATCTACTCCAACTGGAGCTGGCTCAAAAATCATGATCACTCAAAAAAGAATTACGCCAACAACCAACTGTCTTGGGTTGCTTATGTCTTAGGCAAGCGCGAGTCACGACGTTTGTTGGGCGACTACATCCTGTCAGAGGAGGATATTAATAAAAATGTATTCCATGAGGATGCCTCATTCACTACGACATGGGCCATCGACGTCCATTCCGTAGATTCTATGAATCACATCCATTTCCCTGGCAATGAGTTTAAAAGCCGGACTGTACATCGTTGGATTTACCCCTATGGTGTTCCCTACCGCTGTCTCTACTCCCGCAATGTAAACAATCTGTTTATGGCTGGAAGAAATATCAGTTGCACACACATCGCACTTGGTACCGTCCGTGTGATGCGTACAACAGGCATGATGGGCGAAGTGGTTGGCATGGCTGCAGCCATATGCAACAAACACCGAGCACTTCCACGTGATGTATATCATCACTATCTCCCTGAGTTGCAAGCACTCATGCAGCAAGGAGTTGGACGCAATGACGCGCCAGACAATCAACGTTTTAACGGCCCGAATCAGTTACTATCGGTTCCCAGGGCTTTCATGACAAGAAACCTTTATGAATAGATTTTTCATACACCTCATCATGTTAAGCACCATGGCTCTGTCACCCGCTCATGCGGAGAGACAGAGTTATGCCGTCATGCACGGAGATACACTAAAATTGGGTAACAGTCTTGTGGAGCGCACCTTCCTTTGGAATGGTGGCGCTCTGAAGACTGTACGCTTGGTTAATAAGCAACATAAAACAGCCATCCTTGCGAAAGGAACTATGCCTGATTTCGCTATGGTCAAGGCTGAGGTTGACAGTGCCTGGATAAAAACCGAGTGGCTATCCGCTAATGGGGTTCATCCAGCGTATCTAAGAGTCAGTGTATGGTCACGTCAGGGTACACTTGAGTGCTTACGTCAGTTCCGTGTTTACGATGATTGTCCAGCAATTGCCTGTGACTATTATCTCAAAGGACGTATCAATCCGCTGCATCAAAGTACAGTGGTCAATCATGCCGACCGCAAGAACATCGAGTCGACCGCCGATATGGGTATACAACTGAAAACACCGACAATTGACAGGATTCAGCTTGATGGAAACCATTGGCAGACACGTGTAGTAGAGTTTCTTGATTATACCGACTGGAACGATAATCTTGTAGTAGAACGCCAATTCATCCCATATCGTCGTACAGGTCATAGAGGGAACCTTCTCTTTTCGAAAGACGAACTAACAGGAAAGGGCTTTTTCTTTCTGAAAGAGGCACCAAGTTCAAGTACACAGTTACATTACACCGGCTCTGACTTCATCACAGATTTCAATGATTTCATGGTTGTGAGTCCTGGTTTTACTCATCAGGATATCAGTCCTGACACATGGACCCGTATCTATGGTTGTGTGATAGGCGTATGGAATGATCGAGAAGTGGATGCTCTTATTGCCCTTCGCTCTTATCAGAAACAGTTACGGAGCGCCGCATCCCAGCGAGACGAGATGATTATGCTTAACACATGGGGCGACCGGAGTCAGGACGCCAAGATTAACGAGGCATTTTGTCTGGCAGAGCTTGACCGTGCCAAACGTCTGGGTATCACCGTATTTCAGCTCGATGATGGCTGGCAAACGGGAAAGAGTCCAAATTCCAAAACTTCAGGCGGTTCGTTTAATGACATCTGGAAAGACAATCTTTACTGGACACCCAATAAAAGCAAATTTCCTCATGGTCTTGAACCTATCGTGAAGAAAGGCAAAAAACTCGGCATCCGCATAGGTCTCTGGTTTAATCCGAGCATACAGCATGACTTTGCCGATTGGCAGAAAGATGCAGATGTCATCATTAAGCTCCATCAGCAATATGGTATTGAGTGTTTCAAGATTGACGGTTTACAGATACCGAACAAAACGGCAGAGACAAACCTACGGAAGCTTTTCGACCGCGTCTCTACCGAAACCAATCATCAGGTGATCTTCAACCTCGATGCGACGGCTGGTCGTCGTGGCGGCTACCATCTGTTCAACGAGTATGGTAACATCTTCCTCGAGAATCGCTACACCGATTGGGGGAACTACTATCCGTACCGCACACTCCGTAACCTATGGCAACTCACCCGCTATGTGCCTGCAGAAAAACTGCAAGTGGAGTTTCTTAACAAATGGCGTCATGCTGAGAAATATCCTGCCAATGATAGTTTCGCCCCTGCGCACTATGATTTTGACTACCTGTTTGCCATCACCATGGCAGCCCAGCCGCTGGCATGGATGGAGGCCGCCAATCTACCCCAAGAGGCATTTGCATTAGCAACACTCATGAGTCAATACAAGACTATCCAGCATGCCTTTCATCAAGGTATCATTTTACCCATTGGTGAAGAACCTTCAGGACGTGCCTGGACGGGATTTCAGTCGATGACGTCAGAAACGACAGGCTATTTCATCGTCTATCGCGAAGACAACCAGCGTCCCCAAGCCGAACTGTCAACATATCTCAAGAAGGGCGCCACCATTGGCTTAGAACTTATTGCCGGACGAGGTAGTTCGTTTAAGGCACATACAGATGACGAGGGCAGACTGTTGTTCAAACTCCCTCAGAAAAATCAGTTTGCAATCTATAAATACACGATTATAAAATGAAGAAGATCATATCTTTATTACTTTTTTCCCTATCAACTGTGGCTGTCATGGCGGCCGATACGTACATCTCCAATGTCTATGGTAGGAGCTACCAACTACTCAATGGCAAATGGGATGCGATTGTTGATCCCTACGATGCAGGACGTGGAGCCAGGATTTTCTTAAATCAGAAGCCCACAGGGAAAAGCGACTTTTATGAATATGCCTTTGAAAATGGCATGCGCCTGAATGTTCCTGGCGACTGGAACTCCCAAAACACAGAGCTGAAGTATTACGAAGGGACGATTTGGTATTCACGCCATTTCAATGTCCGAAAAGTTGGTACAGAACGACGTTTTCTCTATTTCTGCGGGGTAAGCTACCGCTGCAATATCTACCTCAATGGTGCGCTCATCGGTTCACACGAAGGTTCATTTACGCCTTTTCAGTTTGAAGTCACCGATAAACTGAAGGATGGTGATAATAATCTCATAATTGAGGTGAACAACCGTCGCCAGCAAGATGCCATCCCCGCATTGTCGTTCGATTGGTGGAACTATGGTGGAATTACACGCGATGTGATGCTCGTTACCCTTCCTCAGACCTATATCAGCGATTACTTTATTCAATTAGACAAACATCTGCCGAACGTGATTCATGCAGAAGTCAGTCTCTCTGACGAGAAAGCTGACGAGACGATAACGCTACGCATACCTGATTTATCAACGAGCATCAAGATGAAAACCGACAAATCTGGGAAAGCAAAGAAAACCTTCAGGATAAACAAATTACAACGCTGGTCACCAACACTTCCTAAGCTCTATGATGTAGAGATAGAAACAAATACGGATCAAGTCAGCGAGCGCATCGGATTCCGAAACATTGAAACGGCAGGTACAAAAATCATGCTGAACGGGAAAGAGGTTTTCCTGCGAAGTGTCTCTTTCCACGAAGAGATTCCTCAGCGCATGGGACGTGCCTGCACGCTTGGCGATGCCGAGTTTCTGCTTAGCGAGGCCAAGGCTTTAGGAGTAAACATGGTACGTTTGGCACATTATCAACAAAATGAGTATATTGTGCGTCGTGCCGAAGAGATGGGTATCATGCTTTGGCAGGAGATTCCTGTATGGCAAGCCATCGATTTCACCAACAAGGAGACTCTTGCCAAGGCTCAGCAGATGCTTCTTGAGACCATCAAACGGGATCGCAACCGTTGTGCCGATTGTTTCTGGGGCATTGCCAACGAAACCCGCCCTTCAGAAGCACGCCATGTATTCCTCACGACACTGCTTGAGACTGGCAAAGACATAGATACCACCCGACTCTTTGTGGGAGCTTTTGACAACGTGTATTTCCAGCAGTCATCACAACACTTCGAGATGCACGACGCGTTTATCAACCAACTCGACATGATTGGTGTAAACAAATATATGGGCTGGTACGCAGCCTGGCCACTATCTCCTGAGAAATGCATCTGGCAAGTAGCCGAAAACAAACCACTCTTCATCTCAGAATTTGGAGGCGAGGCCTTATATGGACAGTCGGGCGACGAAACAGTAGCCTCTTCATGGAGCGAAGACTATCAAGCCAAGCTCTATCACGACAATCTCACCATGTTCGAGGGCATTCCTAACCTCGTTGGTATTTCACCATGGGTTCTGTTCGACTTCCGTTCCCCCACTCGTTTCCATCCACGCAATCAGGAAGGCTGGAACCGCAAAGGACTTGTCTCCGATCAGGGACAGAGAAAGAAAGCATGGTATATCATGCATGATTTCTACAACCAGATGAAAATGAAATACGAATTTTAAACCACTTTTCAATGATACACAATCCTATGATAAGAATCAAACAGCTACTGCTCATCGTTATCCTGACTTTAGCAACCTCAGTCAGTGCGAAAGACGGCATTGTCCGCATCCTGGCCATCGGTAACAGTTTCTCTGAGGATGCCGTCGAGCAGAACCTTCATGAGTTGGCTGCTTCCGACGGTCATCAGACCATTATAGCCAACCTGTATATTGGAGGCTGTTCTTTGGAACGCCATCTGAATAACGCACGAAATAACACCCCTGACTATCGCTATCGAAAGATCGGGACAGACGGTATTCGCAAACAGTCAGACCACATGACCCTCCAGCATGCATTAACAGATGAGAAATGGGATTACATCTCTCTTCAACAAGCCAGTGGTTTGTCTGGACGTTATGAAACCTATGCCCCCTACTTCCCAGAGTTGCTGACTTATGTAAAATCGTTAGCACCAAAGGGGTGCAAGATTATCTGGCACCAGACATGGGCCTACTCCATCGATTCGTCACACGGTGCATTCAAGGATTATGGACATCAGCAGATGCGTATGTATCAGGCAATCATGGACTGCTCGCAACGCGCCATTAAGGAAAATGGTCTTTACATGGTTATTCCCTCGGGTACTGCGATTCAGAATGCACGCACCACGTTTTTGGACGACAACATGAACCGTGATGGTTACCATCTGAATCTGTCCTATGGCCGTTATACCGCAGCTTGCACATGGTATGAAGCCATCTTCCATAAAAACGTAGTTGGCAACAGATTCGCGCCTCAGGGTATGCATCCCGACATTGTGAATGTGTGTCAGCAGGCTGCACATGCTGCAGTGCTTAAGCCATTCGAGGTGACCATTCTCAGCAACATGAAACC
Source organism: Prevotella sp. P6B4 (assembly GCF_000619985.1). Taxonomy (NCBI): domain Bacteria; kingdom Pseudomonadati; phylum Bacteroidota; class Bacteroidia; order Bacteroidales; family Prevotellaceae; genus Prevotella; species Prevotella sp. P6B4. The sequence goes on along the minus strand of NZ_JHVE01000001.1, from coordinate 80,793 downwards.
AAACGATGTATTATACAAGAATCCATCCATACCGATAGATATCCGTGTCAACGACCTTCTCTCTCGCATGACCCTGAAAGAAAAGATCATGCAAATCAACCAATACACCCTTGGTACCAACAATATTGAGAACAACAAAGGTGTTGAGGTGAAGCAGATTCCTGCCGAGATCGGGTCGCTCATCTACTTCCCCACAGACCCAGAGCTACGCAACCGTATGCAGCGTCATGCCATGAACGATTCAAGGTTGGGGATTCCCATTCTTTTCGGATATGATTGCATTCATGGATTCCGTACCATCTTCCCTATTCCATTAGCCCAGGCTTGTAGCTGGAATGTGCCCTTATTTGAAAAGGGCTGCCGCGTAGCTGCACAGGAATGTCGCATGAGTGGTGTCGACTGGACATTCTCGCCCATGATTGATGTCAGTCGCGATCCTCGATGGGGACGTGTAGCAGAAAGCTTTGGCGAAGATCCTTATGCCAACGCCACCTTTGGCAGTGCTGCCGTGCGTGGCTATCAGGGCCGGAACATGTCAGATAGTCTGTCAATAGCAGCATGTCTGAAACACTATGTGGGCTATGGTGCTTCCGAGGCTGGTCGTGATTACGTCTATACCGAGATTTCCAGACAGTCACTTTGGGATACTTATCTTCCTCCCTTTGAAAAGTGCGTACAGGCAGGTGCAGCTACGCTGATGAGTTCGTTCAATAATATCAGCGGCATTCCTTCTTCGGCCAATCACTACACACTGACTGAAGTGCTACGCAAAAAATGGGGATTCCGTGGGCTCATGGTATCCGACTGGGGCGCTGTTGAACAGCTCGTCCATCAGAACATGGCTCGCGACCTGAAGGAAGCTGGTCAGCTCGCACTCAATGCCGGTGTGGATATGGACATGATGTCGCATGCCTACGACACCTATCTTGAGACGCTCGTCGATGAGGGAAAGATTTCAACAAGCACCCTTGATGAGGCTGTTCGCCGTACTCTACGAGTTAAATTCCAATTGGGATTATTTGAACATCCTTACACGCCTGTATCAAAAGCAGAAGATCGTTTTCTGCGTCCACAGAGTGTAGCGGCAGCCCGCCAGATGGCAGCCGAGTCGATGGTCCTCTTGAAGAATGAGCACCAAGTACTACCTTTGAAGCAGGGATTGAAGATTCTTGTAACAGGTCCTGTTGCCGATGCGACTCACGATCTACTGGGCTGTTGGTGGGGACATGGTGAGGATGGCGACATCGAAAAACTCAACGAGAGTATACAGAAAGAGTTTGGGTCGCAGGCAGAGGTTCGTTATATCAAAGGGTGCGATTTCGATGGCACTGATGAGCGTCAGTTCAAACAGGTAGAGAAACTCTCTCGTTGGGCAGATATTGTTATCACGTGTGTGGGCGAAAAAGGCTCATGGAGTGGTGAGAATAATTCGCATGCAGACATTGCGCTCCCTACAATCCAGCGTCATCTCATCCAATGTGTCAAAGCTTCGGCCAAACAGCTGGTACTGGTACTTGCCAATGGTCGGCCTATGATTATTACAGATGAAGTTGCCATGGCCGATGCCGTTATTGAGATGTGGCAACCTGGCCTTTATGGAGGTTCGGCAGTGGCAGGTATTCTGTCTGGTCGCATAAACCCTTCAGGTCGTCTGGCAATGACTTTTCCCTATTCTCAAGGACAGATTCCCATCTACTATGGACGTCGTCATAGTGCCCGTCCACATCAGGGCTTCTATAAAGATCAGACCAGCGAACCACTCTATCCGTTTGGCTATGGTCTCAGCTACACCACATTTGCTTATGGTGAGCCCAAGACTGCTTCACATGAAGTAAAAGCTGGCGACAAGTTCGATGTCATCATACCAATAACCAATACTGGTCAGCGTGATGGTTTGGAGACCGTCTTCTGGTATGTCTCTGACCCCTATGGAAAGATTACACGTCCTGCACAGGAGTTGAAACATTTTGAAAAGAAACTGATCAAGAAAGGTGAGACCGTTGATTTCGTATTCCATGTGAATGTCAATCGCGACTTCGGTTATGTTGATAGCGAGGGGAAACGTTTTGTTGAGCCGGGCGACATCATGATTTTTGTTGGTGATAAGAAACTTAAGTTCACAATCAAATAATGCAGTTATTCTTTCAACATATCAGGCTTTCTCTTCTACTATGCAGCTGCTTTAGCATAGCCACTCTTTTTGCTCAGCGCACAGTAACCGAACTCAGTACGGGATGGCGCTTTGCTTTAGGCGAAAGGGCAGGAGCCGAAGCCACATACTACGATGATAAAGCATGGCAGGAAGTACGCGTTCCTCATGACTATGCCATCCTTGGACCATTCAGTCGCGACAACGATCTTCAGGACGTACGTAACATTCAGAATGGTGAAACACAAGTAAACCGCAAGACTGGGCGCACTGGTGGTCTGCCCTACTATGGAAAAGCCTGGTATCGGCGCTCATTCACGGTAAAAGGCAAAGGCCGTTGGTTCATCTATTTCGACGGCGCCATGAGCGAAGCTACCATCTTTGTCAACGGCACCAAGGTGGCGTTTCAGCCAAATGGCTATGCAGCCTTTGAAATAGATGTCACTCCTCATGTACATCAGGGGAAAAACATATTAGCTGTCCAACTGGATGCCAAAGCACACTCTTCGCGCTGGTATCCTGGCGCAGGTCTTTTCCGCAAGGTTGAACTACTACATACTGCCAGTCATTACATCCCCTTATGGGGGACTCATGCCATTCCCCTCTTGCAAGGCGAACAAGGCATTATCAATCTGACCACCCGTATTTGCGGAGGTAATCAGGAGGTCATGCTTCAGAGTCAGCTTTTAGATGCGCAAGGTCATGTTGTCGCTCAGACCATAAACAAGCTGAAAGAACAGGACTCATCCCTATGCCATCAGAGGATCGTTATTGACAAGCCGCAGTTATGGAGCCCGGAAAGTCCTTATCTCTATCGGTTGGTGCAACAGGTTATATGGCGAGGCAAGGTCGTTGACAAACAGGTACAGTCTATCGGTATCCGTTCGGTAGCGTTTCGCCCATACGAAGGATTTTTTCTCAATGGTCAGCGACACAGTATTCAAGGCGTATGCCTCCACCACGACTACGGCATGCTTGGAACGGCAGTCAACGAGTCGGCTCTTCGCTACCGTCTGCAGTTACTCAAGGATATGGGATGCGACGCCATTCGCACATCGCATAACCTCCCATCATCGCTTCTGGCTCAGCTCTGCGATGAGTTAGGATTCATGCTCATGATCGAGCCGTTTGATGAATGGGATACGCCCAAATGCGAGAATGGATTTCATCGATACTTCGACAAGTATGCCGATGACCTCGTCCGCCAGATGGTACGCCATTTTCGCAATCACCCCAGCGTAGTACTATGGGGCATCGGCAACGAAGTACCCAACCAGCGCGATGAGAACGGTTGGAAACTTGTTCAGCATTTCCAGCAGATATGCCACGAAGAAGATGCCAGCCGTTCCGTTACAGTATGTATGGACCAGATTCCCTATGTACTGAAAAACGGATTCGAGCGCGAGATTGATATTCCTGGTATCAACTACAACACCCAGAACTACCCCCAAGCCTATGCCCAATGGCGACAACATATCATCTTAGGGTCAGAAACTGCCTCAACAGTCAGTTCACGTGGTGTATATAAATTTCCAGTACAACTACGGGAAATGGCTATGTATGATGATCACCAATCATCAAGCTACGATGTAGAGTACTGTAGCTGGAGCAACACACCTGATACCGACTTCGCGCTTGCAGATGATAACCCATGGTATGCCGGACAATTTGTTTGGACGGGATTCGACTATCTTGGTGAGCCGACACCTTATAATAATGACAGTTGGCCCAGTCATAGTTCTGTTTTCGGCATCATCGATCTGGCAAATATCCCTAAGGACCGCTATTATCTCTATCGCAGCAAATGGAATCGTCAGGCGCATACACTTCATGTACTCCCCCACTGGACATGGCCAGGACGCGAAGGCCTCATCACACCAGTCATGGTCTATACCGACTATCCTGAAGCCGAACTCTTTGTCAATGGCCGCAGCATGGGACGACAGCGTAAACTGTCGGCGACAGAAGTTGCCACTTCGCTGCATGACTCACTGGCATTGCTACGCCGTTACCGGCTCATCTGGGACAACGTCAAATACGAGCCAGGGCAGATTCAGGTTGTTGCTTATGACTCTATGGGACGTGCCACCTTGAACAAAACTATCAAGACCGCAGGTGCACCTCATCATCTTGTTGTTGAGACCATCAACGATACAATCAGCCAAAGCGATGGAAGCCTGGCCTTCCTCCGGGTGTCAGTGGTTGACAAGGAGGGGCAGCTCTGTCCAGATGATAACCGCTTGGTCAGTTTCTCTGTTTCAGGTGTAGGCAGATATGTGGCAGCTGCCAATGGAGACCCTACCGATCTCCACCAGTATCACCTGCCCCAGATGCCACTTTTCCATGGTCAGCTGATGGCTGCCGTTTCAGCCCTGGGCCGTAAGGGAACCATCAGATTTACCGCCCAAGCAGATGGCATAGCCCCCTGTACATTCACACTGATAACAAAATAACATTGACAGAATATGAAAAAATTATTGTATTTACTTTTATGCTTCTCAGCGTTCAGCCCTGCTAAGGCTCAAATCATTGATGAGTCAGCCAAGCAACGGGCCAAACAATTAGTCAGCCAGATGACACTCCGCGAGAAAATCGACTACCTCGGCGGTGAGACCTCGTTCTCCTTACGTGCCATTCCACGACTGAACATACCACGTATTCTCCTTGCCGATGGTCCGCAAGGCATCCGTAATCATGCCCCACACAGTACACTCTATCCTTCAGGCATACTCACAGCCGCCACATGGGATCGTACACTGGCACGCAAAGTGGGCGAAGGACTTGGCCTTGATGCACGAGCCCGTGGCGTTGGAATTCTCCTTGGCCCTGGTGTCAACATCTATCGTGCACCAGTGTGCGGTCGAAATTTCGAGTATTTTGGCGAAGACCCGTACCTGACCTCAGAGATTTCCAGTCAGTACATTCAGGGTGTACAATCGAAGGGTGTCATGGCTACTATCAAACACTTTGCAGCGAATAATCAGGAGTGGAATCGTCATCACGCCAGTTCAAATATCGACGAGCGTACCCTTTTTGAAATTTATTTCCCTGCGTTCCGCAAAGCTATCCAGGAGGCACATGTAGGCGCAGTCATGAACAGCTATAACCTACTCAATGGGGTTCACGCCACAGAAAACGAATGGCTCAACGTCCATGTGCTACGCAATACCTGGGGATTCGACGGACTACTCATGTCCGACTGGACCTCTGTCTATAGCGTAGTCAACACTGCCAATCACGGACTCGACCTCGAGATGCCTAAAGGCCGTTATATGAACTACGACAATCTGATGCCAGCCATCAGGAAAGGTCTCGTCACCGAAAAGACCATAGACCTGAAAGTCCAGCATATCCTGCAGTCACTCATTGCCTTTGGACTGCTAGACCGCGAGCAGAAGGACACCACACTACCACTCGATAATCCAGCCACTCGACAAATGGCGCTCGACATTGCACGTGGAGGTATCGTGATGTTAAAAAACGAAGACCATGTGCTGCCACTCCGTGGTAGCATTGCCATCATAGGCGAGAATGCCGATCAGATAACCACAGGTGGCGGCAGTGGAAATGTCAGCCCATTCCGTTCAACCACCCTCGCAGATGGTCTGAAGGCAACTGGAAGGAAGATCATCCAACTGACCGACAATGTCATCTTTGATGATATCTCTACTCAGGTGTATGCCGACGAAGACATGACACAACATGGTTATCAGGCTCAGTATTTCAAAAATCAAAAAATGGAAGGGCAGCCTGATTCTACCGGAATCGAACAGCATATCAACCATACCTGGCGTGCTGCTGCCATTGGTGCAGGTTTCCCTGCCGACCACTTCTCCGCCCGCTGGACTTGTTACTATCAACCCCAAGCTGATGGTTTGCTGCGTGTATCCTTAGGAGGCGACGATGGCTACCGTATCTTTGTTAATGACAGTCTGCTGACCGGCGATTGGGGCAACCACTCCTATTCAAGCCGTGAGAAGACTATCAAGGTAAAAAAAGGTGTAAGATACTGCTTCCGACTGGAATATTTCGATAATATCAGCGATGCCTATATCAATTGTAACATACGTTTGCTCAACGAGCAACGCCTGATGGCAGGACTTAAGAAAGCCAATCATGTGGTCTATGCTACTGGTTTCAATTCAAACATTGAAGGCGAAGGGTTCGACCGTCGCTTTGCGCTCACCGAGTATCAGGAAAGTATGATTCAGCGTCTGGGGCGCATCCATAAGAATCTGGTAGTTGTTCTCAATGCAGGCGGTGGTGTCGACATGAGTCGCTGGCTCTCATCTGCAAAGGCCGTTCTGATGGCTTGGTATCCAGGTCAGGAAGGCGGTACCGCACTGGCAGAAATTCTCACAGGCAAACTCTCGCCTAGCGGCAAACTGCCCATTTCCATTGAGCGTCGATGGGAAGACAACCCTTGTCATGATAGCTATTATGCCAACGACAAGAATCATGAGTCAACATCAATCACCTATTCCGAAGGCATCTTTACTGGTTATCGCGGCTACGATGAGTCGGATACCCAGCCGTTGTTCCCATTCGGTTTTGGTCTGTCCTATTCTTCTTTTGCTTACTCCAATCTTGCTCTGAAGCCAGTTGCCGATGGGGTTGAAGTATCGTTCGACATCAAGAATACTGGAAAATGCGATGCAGCCGAAGTTACAGAGGTTTACGTCAGCGATATAGAGTCGTCAGTAGCCCGCCCCCAGAAAGAACTCAAAGGTTTTGAGAAAGTGATGCTCAAGAAAGGCGAGCAGAAACATATCACCATTTCTCTACCATCCGACGCCTTTAAATTCTACGATATCGATACTCACCAGTTCGTACTCGAACCAGGTCTTTTCAATATTATGGTAGGCGGTTCATCAGACAATCTGCCATTAAAAGGCACTATAAACCTGTAATATATTGTTATTCGTGGAGCCAGCTTTATACTCTATAAGGCTGACTCCTTTTTTCTGTTCTCCAGAAGTCGTCCACTTCATCATGATCATAGACTTATATCAGTATAATAGTTTCTTCATTGAAAATCAGCAACGACTCATTCATTTTGCTTCGGTCTATGTACGAGACAACATGGTTGCAGAAGACTGCGTCATAGAAACAATGATGGAATTTTGGGAACGACGACAAAGGCTTCCCGACAATACCAATATACTTGCATGGGTTCTTACTATACTTAAGCACAAGTGCATTGATTATTTAAGAAAGGAAAGAAGACTACAAAGTTCAAACGACTATAACGATTCTATCTGGGAACTTGATGAACGTATTACTGCTCTTGAGGATTTCGACCCTCATGAGATTTTCACCCAAGAGATACGCAATATCATCGACAGTACCCTCGATGCCTTACCTCCACAGGCGAAACAAATATTCATTTTATCTACCTATGAGAATAAAACTCATCAAGAAATAGCAACTATAACCAACCTCACCCTTCGAGGCGTAGAATACCACTTGTATAAAGCCAAGGATGCGTTAAGACAATCACTAAAGGATTATTTACCAGCCATGGTGCTATTTGTTTATTTTTGTTAAATAATCAAGACTTTACTATGAGTTTAGTTTCATAGTAACGTTAACTTTATGAACTTAAGCAATGATGGACAAAAATCTATTATATCGTTACTTTATTGGCCATGCTTCTGCCAACGAAATACATCAAGTCAGAACATGGAGCGACGAGTCAGATGAGAATCAAAATCTGCTTCGTCGTGAAAGGAAACTGTTTAACGCAATGATCATGGCTGGGTCTGTTAAGAAGCCTATGCCTATCAACAATGATAAGACATATCGGCCAACTAATAGGATATGGCTACGGATAGTCGGTATGGCAGCCTGCATAGCAGCCATTTGTTGCATTAGCATCATTACCATTTTCATAGGGCACTCCGACACACAACTTGCCATGCAAACTATTCATGTACCTTCGGGGCAGAGTGTTGACCTGATCCTGCCAGACAGTTCACATGTATGGCTCAACGCCAATACTCGCATGACTTATCCTCTGTCCTTTACCAAAGGAATACGTGAGGTATCCATTGAAGGAGAGGCCTTTTTCGAGGTGAAGCACCATGATAAATGGCCTTTTATTGTTCATACCCCGCATATGGATGTGAAGGTTCTTGGCACGAAGTTTAATGTAGAAGCCTATTCTGACAAGCCACTCACAGAGACCTCACTCATAGAAGGCAAAGTACAGATAACACTTCCTAAACAGGATGGCGTATCTCCTCAATACATATTGCAACCTGGCAGAAAGTTATCGTTAACAGAAAATCAGGTAGTTATAAGTGACATAACCGACCCGGAGGTTTATCGGTGGCGTGATGGACTCTATTGCTTCAATAACAAAACTATCGTTGACATTATGCACGATTTCGAGAAATACTATGGTATAAAAATCGTAGTTCAAGAAGAAAACCTTAAAAAGGTCGTTCTATCTGGAAAATTCCGTATAGCCGAAGGCTTGAACTATGCTTTGGACGTTTTGAAATCTGAAGTTCATTTCAGTTATCACCGTAGCAGCGACAACAATACATTATTTATCAAATAACCAAACCTAGTTTATTTATGAAAACTTATTTAAAAGTATCTCTATTCTCGTCTATGTTCACTTTGAGCATGCTTCCAGCTCAAACATATGGACAGAATGCAAAGGTAACAGTAAACCGAAACAATGTTACTGTAAAAACAGTTCTAAACGACATCGAATCGCAAACGAACTATCTGTTTATTTACGGCAAAGACATTAATGTCAATCGCCTCGTCAATGTGTCATCATTGCAGCAACCTACCAGTAGTTTATTAGACAAACTATTTGAAGGAACGAACATCAGCTACGCATTATGTGGCAATCACATTGCGTTAAAACTGGAGAATGAAGGACGAACTGCTACCAGTACTCAGCAAAAGGGTGACACCAAGACGATTAAAGGTCGCGTCTTTGACTCTAACGGTGAACCCCTTGTAGGCGTAGCCATATCGATTGAAGGCACTAATCGCATGTCAACAACCGATATGGATGGAAACTATTCTATCAAGGCAACAGAGGGTGAAACGCTCAAATTGACCTACATTGGTTTCAATCCTTTCTTCCAGAAAATCAGCAGAGGAAACAGCTATAATATCACGATGAAAGAAGACACCAAAGCACTTGATGAAGTGGTGGTTGTAGGTTATGGTACCATGAAGAAAGCCGATTTAACCGGTGGCGTTGTCAACGTTGGTGAAAAGGACCTGAATCGTGTGGCAAGTTTTAACCTGATGGATAAAGTAGCAAGCCAGATACCTGGATTAAATATCACAACTGGCAATGCTGCTCCAGGTGTAGACCAGTCCATCCTCATCCGTGGTCAGAACTCTCTTACGGCAGACAATGCTCCTCTCGTGGTTCTTGATGGCATTCCCTATAATGGTTCTTTAGCCGACCTTGATCCAAATACCATAGAGAGTATGAGTGTGCTGAAAGATGCATCAGCAGCTGCCATCTATGGTTCACGCGGTTCTAATGGTATTATCCTTATCCAGTCAAAGAAAGGGCGTATTGGTGCACCGCATGTTTCCTACAGGGGTGAGTTCAGCATCTCAGAGCCACAGCATCGTGTTAACGTCATGAGTCCGGAAAAATACTTAAAATTCAAACAAGATATTGCCCGCCTTCAGGATGGATGGGAAGGTGAGCAACTCAGACCAGAGAACATCCTCAGTGCCAGCGAGCTCAGCAACTATTATCAGGGTATTACTAACGACTGGCAGGACATCATTTTCCGCACAGCCTTTTCTCACGACCACCAGATCAGTCTTTCGGGTGGTACCGAACAAACTACTTACAATGCCGCTCTTGCCTACCTCAATCAGCAGGGGGTAGTCTTTAATTCCCGCATGGAGCGCTATAACCTCGACCTTGGTGTAACTCAAGTACTCAACAAGTGGCTCACCATTGGTGTCAATACCAAGTATATCCAGAAACAGTCTGGTGGCATCACCCCAAATATCGAGCATGCCGTCAAGCAGAGTCCTTATGGCATCTTCAAAGAGGAGAATGGTAACTATTATGAGGAGCCTATGGACCAGTCGCTCATCCGCAATCCCATGGTGGATGTTAATGCCGATCAAGACAACACCAGCCGCAACCTCATCATCAACTCCTATGCCAATATTGTATTCCCCGTCAAAGGGCTCTCTTTCCGAACCAATTTCGGATATAACAACCGTACTATTTTTACAGGAACTTATTACGGTCGCGACACCTTCACCGGTAAAAGCGTAGGCGGTAAAGCCTCTATCAACAACACACACTATTATGATTACACTTGGGAAAATATCCTGAAGTATAATCGTACGTTTAGGAAACATACCATCGACCTTACAGGTTTATTCTCTTTGCAGAAGACATGCAGCAACAAGGCTGGTGGCTCGGCTGAGAGTTTTATCAACGATGACTCCAGTTTCCATAACCTGAGTGCTGGCGAGAAGAACAAGACTGTGACCTCAAGTCTCCGCGAAACCCAGATGTTGTCATACATGTTCCGCGCCAACTATAATTATGCAAACCGTTATCTGCTCACACTTACTGGCCGTACAGATGGCTATTCTGCTTTTGGAAAGAACAACAAATATGCATTTTTTCCTTCTGTAGCAGTAGGTTGGAACATCCATCAGGAGGCATTCTTGGCTAATACACATGACTGGCTCGATCAGTTGAAGATCCGTGTCTCCTATGGTTCCAATGGTAATCAGGCCATCAACCCCTATCAAACACTCGACCGTCTTCACATTGGTACTTATGTATGGGGCGACAATGGCTCTACTGCCAACGCTGTCTACCTGCCTAACGACGGTGCAGGAAACCCGAACCTCAAATGGGAGACAACTCACACCTTCAATCTTGGTATCGATTTCTCATTCCTCAATGGACGTATCTATGGTAGTATTGATACCTATGTTTCCAATACAAAGGACTTGCTCATGAAGCGTACCGTACCTATTATGAACGGTTATAGCACCATCATGGACAATATCGGCCGTACACGAAACAAAGGCATAGAAATCAGCTTAAATACAGTGAACATCAAGCAAAACGATTTAGAGTGGCGTACAGGTATAAACTTCTCACTCAACCGCGATAAGATTATTGACGTTCGTGGCGATAAGAAAGACGACATCACCAACAAATGGTTTATCGGACAGCCTATACAAGTGTACTACGATTACAATGTTGTAGGTATCTGGCAAGAGGGTGATACCTATACCACTACCGATGCCAATGGAAATACCGTACAAATCCAGAAAGGTGCCAAACCTGGCTCTGCCAAACTCCAAGACACCAATGGCGATGGTGTCATCAACTCTAACGATAAAGTCATTATCGGCTCAAAGAAACCAAGTTTCCGTATGGCGATGACCAACGAACTCACATGGCGAAACTTCTATTTCTCAAGTCTGATTAGCGGTACCTTTAAGGTTACACGTGAACTGAACGAAGCCAATATCGGTTCTTGGGCTTACAATCTCTATAACTATCTGGAAGATGCCGACTACTGGACTCCAGAGAATCCGAATGCCAAATATTGTTCTCCTGTATACAGCAATTTTGATGGACATACCTTCTATCACGACTTTACCTATATCCAGATAAAGAACATCACTGTTGGTTATAACCTTGATCACAGCCTCGTTAAGCGCATGCATCTCCAAGGAGCATCCGTCAACCTCAGCGTGAATAATGCATGGACATTCTGCGACATCCGCTCCATGCTCAATTACGACAACAGCTGGTTCGCTTCATACCCAACAGCTCGTTCATATGTATTAGGTATCAATTTGACTTTCTAAAAACCACAAATTATGAAAACAATGGAAAAGAAAAATATTATATCAGCATTATTTGTATCGCTCTCCATCATGGCTACCAGTTGTTCTGACTATCTCGATGAGAAATTAAAGAGCGAACTTGCACCAGACAACACCTATACCAACTCTTATGGCTTCGAAACAGGCTCTGCTGGTATGTATGCTATTGCGCGTGCTGAGTATAACACATGGGGATCGACCGCCTTTATGCACAGTGCAGCCTGTCCATACGAATCACAACAGATAGCTACTGACTTAGCTGTCATGGGGACCAAGGATGGTTCTATTCAGCCTTTCGGCTATTGCACATTAACATCCAATACGGGGATTGTTACCTCAACATGGAAATGGGCATACAGCCTAATTGCAGCTGCAAATGAGATTCTTGCCTATGCAGAGAAATGTACAAACTGGGATAAGCCAACCGATCAGGCAAACTATATGGCAGAAGCACGTTTTTTCCGTGCATATGCATATCGCACTTTGGTTTATCTCTATGGTGATGTTCCTTATGTTGATAAGATTCAGGAAAAAATCCACACAGATTTTACAAGAACGCCTAAGACTGAAGTCATTCAACACATGATAGACGATCTGAAATATGCATCAGAAAACCTCCCTATTGATCCTGACAATGTTTCTAAAGTAGGTAAGCTTACCAAATGGGCTGCGGAACATCTGCTCAGCGAGGTTTATCTTATGAACGGTGATAATGCCAATGCTGAGAAATCCGCGCTCAACGTCATCAATTGTGGCTATTTCCGTCTTATGAGTAATCGATTTGGCGTTGAAAAGAATAAGCCCGGTGATGTTTTTTCTGACCTTTTCAAAGAATATAACCAGAACCGCACCTCTGGCAATATGGAGAGTATATGGGTTATGCAGTTCGAATACCAGACCAAAGGAGGTGGAGATGCTTACGACGATTGGACACGACGTGCTTGGGAACCAAAATACTTCGAAATTCAAGGTTTCACACTTGCAGATACTCTTGGCGGTCGTGGTCTTTGCCAGTTGGTTCCTCTGAAGTGGTGGATTGGTGACAACACAGGTTTCTTCGATGCCAACGACATCCGAAACTCGGAATACAACATCAAACGCAACTGGTATTATAACAATCCGAAAACACCAAATCTACTGGGTAAACGATGTGAAATTACTGATGAAACCTGGTTTACAACCTATCGTCTCTATCCTGCTCTCGTAAAATTTTTCTATGGCAAAGCAGACAATCTTACTTATACGGGAACCAACCGCGATCGCATGAAGTTCCGTCTTGCAGAAACCTATCTGCTTCTTGCCGAAGCGCGATTGAATAAAGGCGACAAAACCGGCGCATCAGAAGCACTGAATGTTGTACGGCGACGTGCTCACGCTTCTGAAATATCTTCAGAACAGATAACGATGGACGTTATTCTCGATGAGCGCATCCGAGAACTGGTTGGAGAAGAGTCACGCCGATTCACTCTCTGCCGCACAGGAAAGCTCCTTGAACGTTGCCGTAAATATAACACCGAGGCTGGTCCGCTGATTCAGGATTATCATGTACTATGGCCTATTCCACAGGAAGTTATTGATTCAAATACAAGTACTGAGTTCCCTCAGAATGTTGGTTATTAAAAGTTAGTTGCTGAGTTGCGGAGAGATTTTCTCTCTGCAACTCTTTAATAAAAAAGAGATGAAAAGAATATCAGTTTTATTTTTCATGATGGTGCTCTCTGTAAGCACATCAGTTTGGGCTCAGGTGCCTTTTAGTAAACAAGCTACTTACAATAAGATGCGGCAGGTTGCCGATTGGCAAATTGCGGATTTTAATACGAATCAGCGTCACGACGATGTTAACTGGGCTAATGCAGCTCTTTATATTGGCATGGCTGATTGGGCGCAACTCAGTGACAAAGTTGATCAGTACGAAGTTTATTACCAGTGGCTTGACAGCATTGGGCGTCGCAATGACTACCAGCTGGGACGCAAAATCTATCATGCCGACTATATGGCTGTGGGGCATACCTATATGGCACTCTATGAAAAGTATCAGGTTCCTGAGATGCTGTGGCATATCCAAGCACGACTCGACTGGATTATCACTCACCCGTCTCACTACAGCATGCAACTCGATGAGAGCCATCCCCATACCTGCGACCGTTGGTCATGGTGCGATGCTCTCTTCATGGCTCCACAGGTATTTGCACACATGTACACCCTGACAGGCGACAAGAAATACATCGATTTCATGAACCAGGAATGGCTCACCACTTACAAACTTCTGTACGATAAAAATGAACATCTCTTCTATCGGGATACACGGTATTTAGGCAAACGCGAGACCAATGGCAAGAAAATATTCTGGGGACGTGGAGCAGGATGGGTTGCAGCAGGTACGGCTAACCTGCTACGCATCCTTCCTGTAAAAGACAAGAACCGCAAATTCTATGAAGAGTTCTTTATCGAGAACTGTACACGTTTAGCTGCTTTACAATGTGCAGATGGATACTGGCACGCCAGTTTGCTGGATCCAGAATCCTATCCATCGCCAGAAACCAGCGCCACAGGCCTCATCACTTATGCTTTAGCTTATGGTATCAATGCCGGATTGCTTGATAAGACCAAGTTCCTGCCCGTAGTCATCAAGGGGTGGCAGGGGATGCTTAAAGCCGTTGACCCCTCAGGCAAGTTAGGATATGTTCAACCTATCGGAGCCGACCCACGTAAAGTGACACGCGACATGACCGAGGTCTATGGCGTTGGCGCCTTCCTCTTAGCAGGCTGTCAAATCTACCAAATGGGGAAATGATATTATGGTACCAGGTCGAATACAAAAAAAAAATCATATAATACGCTTTTTTGAACAAAAAACATATATCTTTGCAGGCAAAAAAGGTAAAGATGATGACAGATAAAGAATTAGACGAGCGCGTGAATCGTGCGGTGGATAACTTTATGGCAGGCTATGGCTGTTGCCAGAGTGTGGTGGCGGCGTTTGCTGACCTGTATGGATTGGACGATACTTTGGCTAAGAAGATAGCCGCTGGCTTTGGCGGCGGTGTGGGACGCCTGCGCATGATGTGCGGCGCCGTATCGGGCATCGTGATGCTGGTAGGACTGGACTGCGGACAGACGGAGGGCAGCGACCGCGAAGGAAAGTCGGCCTGCTACAAGGTGGTGCAGGACCTGCTGGCACAGTCGAAAGCAGAGAACGGCAGTGTGATCTGTGCAGAGATCTTAGGCCTGAAAGGTTATGAAAAGGCACACGCCAGCTATGTAGCCTCGGAACGCACGGCGGAATACTACAAGTCGCGCCCTTGTGCCGCGAAGGTAGAGAGTGCCGCCCGCATCTTTGCCAACTACCTAA
This sequence comes from Prevotella sp. P6B4, assembly GCF_000619985.1. Classification (NCBI taxonomy): domain Bacteria; kingdom Pseudomonadati; phylum Bacteroidota; class Bacteroidia; order Bacteroidales; family Prevotellaceae; genus Prevotella; species Prevotella sp. P6B4. Next base: position 65,428 of record NZ_JHVE01000001.1, on the reverse strand, counting down.
AGAGCAAGCAGTAGGTTCTCAATCAATCGAGGCAAGGCATATTGTTCAATGTCGGCCTCGGCTATCCAGATATAATCGGGGGGAAGCGCAGGCTTCTCTCCGATTTCTAATAGGTAGAAGTCGGCATAGAGTACCCGATGGGTAAGCACGTGGCGGACGCCTTTTTTCACAAGCCGTAGTGAATAGCGATGAGTGAATAGTGAATAGAGCTCATCGTTGAGCAACAAGGGTTCCCAAAGTCCTTGCCAGATATCGCCTGGTCCACGACGATGGATGGCGGTCTCGCCGTTACATCTGATATACACGTAAGACAAGTGGCGCTCGGTAACTTTGAGCGTCTTGAGTTTGACGGGGAGCTGGGCCACCGTGCCTGAACGAAAGGCAACACACGACTCGACCAAAGGACAGAACATGCAATTGGGCGAGGCGGGTGTACACTGGATGGCCCCGAAGTCCATGATGGCCTGATTATAGGCAGCTGCCTGCCCCTGGGGCAACAGCTCTTGAGCGAGAGCCGCAAACACCTTCTTGCCCTCGGTGGTGTTGATGGGGGTATCGATACCGAAATGGCGGGCAAGCACACGATACACGTTACCATCGACCACAGCGGCAGGGATATCGAACGCAAAGCTGGCAATGGCAGCGGCAGTGTAATCGCCAACACCTTTCAGTTTCTTGATATCCTCTAAGGTATCAGGGAATTGTCCCATCGATACAATCTGCTTGGCAGCGAAATGGAGGTTACGGGCGCGACTGTAATAGCCCAGTCCCTGCCACTCGCGGAGCACCTCGTCCTCAGTAGCAGCAGCGAGCGCCTCAACGGTGGGCCAGCGATGCATGAAGCGCTCCCAGTAGTCCCACCCCTGCTTCACCTGGGTCTGCTGGAGGATAATCTCTGAGAGCCAAATAGGATATGGGTCGCGCGTCTGCCGCCAGGGCAGATCGCGACCATATTCCTTATACCATGCTAATAAAGTAGATGCGAACGCCATTACATCACGCCTTGATCGCCGAGATATGAGTCCTTGAAGCCAAGGAAGTAGAGCACACCATCAAGTCCGATGGTATTGATGCTCTGTTCGGCATTGGCCACTACACGAGGCTTAGCGTGGAAGGCGATACCCAGTCCCGCCTCACTAATCATAGGCAGATCGTTGGCACCATCGCCCACGGCAATAGTCTGTGCCAGGTTCACCTTCTCAACCTGAGCAATAAGCTTCAGCAGCTCGGCCTTGCGATGACCATCCACAATCTCACCTACATAGCGACCTGTCAACTTGCCATCATCGCCAATCTCAAGCTCATTGGCATATACATAATCGATGCCATAGCGGCGCTGCAGGTATTCGCCGAAATAGGTAAAACCTCCAGAGAGGATGGCAATCTTATAACCATAACGCTTCAGGGTGGTCATCAGTCGATCAACACCCTCTGTGATAGGCAGTTTCTCAGCTATCTCCTGCATCACACTCACGTCGAGGCCCTTGAGCAGACTCACACGGCGTGTAAAACTCTCCTTGAAGTCGATCTCGCCACGCATAGCACTCTCGGTGATGGCACGCACCTGATCGCCCACCCCATTACGTTCTGCCAGCTCGTCGATACACTCGGTCTGGATGAGCGTTGAGTCCATATCGAAACAGATGAGGCGACGCATACGACGGAACATATCATCCTTCTGGAACGAGAAGTCGATTTCCATATCGCTCGATAGCTTCATCAGTTTCGACTGCATATCCTGACGGTCCTTGGGCTCGCCACGCAGCGAGAACTCGATGCAGGCACGGGTGTGCTTGGCTGGATTCTTGATGCTCTTACGACCTGTAAGACGGATAATCGAGTCGATATTCAATCCCTGCTCGGCAATAACCGAGGTGGCGGCCTCTATCTGGCGGGCCTCCAGTTGGCGTCCCATCACGGTGAGGATATAACGGTTCTTACCCTGATGGTCCACCCAGTCTTCGTACTCATCGTCGCCAATGGGCGAGAAACCTATCTGTACCCCCAATTCGGTGGCCTTGAAGAGCAGTTCCTTCATTACCTGACCTGAGTTGGTCTCGTCCATACGGATAAGGATACCCAACGACAATGTAGAGTGGATATCAGCCTGACCGATATCCAGGATCTGTGCATCGTATTTTGCAAGGATACCCATCACAGATGCCGTGAGTCCTGGGCGATCCTGACCTGTAATTCTAACTAATATCTGTTCTTGTTTCATATTTCTAACTAATCACTATTCACTTACACAAAGCTGTACATACTTTATCCTGAAAATTGCGCCCATCGTCGCTCTTCATCACACCCTGATTGATGATGCTGAACGCCAGGATATGGCAATCGGCCGACAGGGCATAACCAGCCAACGACGATATACCTGTAACAGTACCTGTCTTGGCGCGGATATTGAGATAGGCAGGCGTGTCCTTCATGCGACTCTTCAACGTGCCGTCCTCGCCGGATACGGGCAACGACGAGTAGAGATGCCGGATGATGCCCGACTGGCGATAGGCATAGACGAGCAGTCGGGTGAGCAGGTCGGGCGTCACGTAGTTATAGAGCGACAATCCACTGCCGTCGGCTATCTTATACTGGCCTCTGACACCCGCCTTCTGGAGTGTTTTCAGCATCACCTGCCTACAGTGCGAAGCCTTGGCAGGCTGAGCCCCTGTCGAGGCACCCAACTGGTAGAACATTGCCTCGGCAAAGAGGTTATCGCTGTTCTTCATCATCGGGCCAAGCACATCCGTCAACGGATGGGTGCGCACGCAGAGTTGCTTGGCCTGCTTGGGCAGCGTACCATAGTCGGCAGGCGCATCTACAAAGATGCCCAGGGCATCGAGTTGCTGTACCAGTCTGCTGATGAACACATCCTTCTTATCGATGAGCAGCGGACTGAGCGTGGGGTTATCATCGTCCCAGCACCAGCCTTCGCCCAGCAGGTCGTTATCCTTGAAGTTTCTCACCTCCACCAGTTTGCCACGAATGGTATGGAGCCCCAGCGCCTTCACGCTGGCGGCAAAGGCCTGCATATCGGCGATATCAAACAGAGGGTCCATGCCGCCCACGCAATACAGATTGCCAGTGAGCACACTGTCCTTCACCGTGCCTGTGTAATACAAAGAGGTGTGGAACTGGTATTTAGCGCCCAATGCATCGAGGGCAGCAACCGACGTGAGCAGCTTCATGGTCGAAGCGGGCCTCATGGTCTGACGCGCATTGTAGGCATAGAGCGTCGAGTCGGTCGTCAGGTCGTACACCACCAGTCCTAACTGTGTACTGTTCAGTAGCGGGTCGCACAGCAGCGAGTCGATACGCACTTTGATGCTATCGGTCTGCGCCTGCAGCGTGGCCAGCGAACATATCCATAAGAGTGTTATTATCCAATATCTGTATTTCAGCTTCATGTTTTGTTTCCTAATCAATTGCGCTGGTACGTTGAAACCAGCTTACGTATCGCCTTATCGAGCGATTCAGAGGGTTCTATGATATTATAATGCTCCCAGTATTCGGGATCCAGGAAGTACTCCACTTTGTCGTAATAGGCCTCACGCGAGTCGAACGAGTTGCGGCTCTGGATGGGTGTCACACCTTCCGACTGGCTATCAGTGACGGCCATCTCGCAGGTAGCGGTAAACGAGGTACTGAACAGGCGCTTCTTCCAGTCGCAGTTAAACCTGAACGTGTTGCGCAGGTAGCTGATACGGGTGACGCCATCGGCATAACGATAGTCGACCACGCACGACAGCTCACGCGGCTTGAACCTCACGCCCATCGGCTTACGCACCAGCATGGTGCGGGTGGCCTTCTCCTTGTCGCTCATATCAAGATCCAGCTCGATACGGGTGAACGCCAGACGTTCGTTGTCGATATATAGCTTTCCATGATAGAGCGCATAGGGCTTCGGGAACTGCGGTTCCATCAGCACCACCATCTGCAGGCGGTCGTTGATATATTCCGGTGTGCCCCAGCTGTAGCTGTAGGCATCCATATCCTCCTTGTTCAGCAGCAGGTCGCTGTTCTTCACCACGTCGAGCTGCACAGGCAGCACAGGTCCACCCATCACCTTCAGTCCTAAGGTGTCGCCCTGCTTCTGACTGAGCAGGCGCCTACCCTTCACGATAGCCACCTTGTCGCGGAGTATGCCACGCGTATAAGGCGTCTTATACATATCCTCCACACCTTCTGCCACATAGATGAAGTGCTTACGCTTCATGGCCGTTTCGCGATAGAACGCCTTCAGCAACTCAGGCTGTCGGCTGTAGTTCTCAGGAATCTTGCGAATGGCTATCTCAACGATTTCACGCGGGTCGCCCGTATGTATCACCACCTCGCGCAACTGGATGACAGTGGGCTGCAACTTGATTTTCAGCCCTTCTGTCTGCCCTGCCTGTAGAGCCACCTTTCTGGTTTTGTAGCCCAGATGCGATACCGTGACACTCTGCGGCGCGCCAGCCAGTTTCAGGAGGAAGGCGCCATCCTCGTTGGTGACGACAGAAACTCTGCCCACGGAAACACTCACTTGAGGCAAAGGCCTCCCCGTCTTCTCGTCTAAAACGGTTCCGCCAATGGTTGTCTGCTGTGCCAGCACCACCATCGGGACCATCAGCATGAATATAAGCACTAGTCGTTTCATTGTGGTATTTATTGAGGGTTTTACGATGGCAAAGATACAAAAAAAACGTCAAGATGCAAAGAATATTCGAAATTTTAAGTAATTTTGCAGCAGATTTGTGACAATTACATTATCAGTAGTATGGTATACAAGTATGATTTCCTAGTGATAGGAGCCGGCGTAGCAGGCATGAGCTACGCACTGAAGGTGGCTCGCGCCAACAAAGGCAGAGTATGTATGATCTGTAAGACATCGCTCGACGAGGCCAACACCTCGTTTGCTCAGGGCGGCGTGGCATCGGTCACCAATCTCGAACTGGATAACTTCGAGAAACACATTGAAGACACGATGATTGCTGGCGATTACATCAGCGACCCGAAAGCCGTAGAACAAGTGGTAAGAATGGCACCAGAACAGATTAAGGAACTGGTGAACTGGGGTGTTAACTTCGATAAGACCAACGAGGGCAAGTTCGACCTGCATCGCGAGGGCGGACACTCAGAGTTCCGCATCCTGCACCACAAGGATGATACGGGCGCTGAGATTCAGCGCGGGCTGATGGAGGCTGTACGCAGCAATCCTAATATCGACATCAAGGAAGATCACTTTGCCGTAGAGATTATCACCCAGCACCACCTGGGCGTACGCGTCACACGCCGCTCGCCCAACATCCAGTGCTACGGTGCCTACGTGCTGAACCCCGAGACGCAGAAGGTGGATACCTATCTGGCCAAGATGACCGTGATGTGTACCGGCGGTTGCGGTGCCGTCTATGTCACCACCTCAAACCCCGTCATCGCTACTGGCGATGGTATCGCCATGGTATATCGTGCCAAAGGAACAGTGGCCGACATGGAGTTTGTGCAGTTCCACCCCACTGTGCTCCATAATCCCAAGGAGACCCACCCCGCCTACCTCATCACCGAGGCCATGCGTGGCTACGGCGGCATCCTGAAGCTGCCCAATGGCGAGACCTTCATGGAGAAGTACGACGACCGTCTGTCGTTAGCACCACGTGATATCGTGGCGCGTGCCATCGATAAGGAGATGAAGATTCACGGACTGGATCACGTCTGCCTCGACGTCACCCATAAGGACCCTGCCGAGACCCGCAAACACTTCCCAAACATCTACCAGAAGTGTCTGTCGATGGGTATCGACATCACCACCGACTATATCCCCGTTCGCCCTGCAGCCCACTATATGTGCGGCGGCATCAAGGTCGATCTGAATGGCCAGACCAGCATCGAGCGCCTCTACGCCCTGGGCGAGTGCTCTTGCACAGGTCTGCATGGTGGTAACCGTCTGGCCTCTAACTCTCTCATCGAGGCAGTGGTCTATGCCGAGACAGCCGCCAAGAATTCGCTGGAGCATGTAGATTACTACGAGTTCAACGAGAAGGTACCCGAATGGAACGACGAGGGTACGATGACCAACGAGGAGAAGGTACTCATCACCCAGAGCGTCAAGGAGGTCAACCTCATCATGTCGAACTATGTAGGCATCGTCCGTTCCGACCTGCGCTTGCATCGCGCCTGGGACCGTCTGGATATGCTCTACGAGGAGACCGAGCGCCTCTTCAAACGTGTACGCGCCACCCGCGACATCTGCGAGCTGCGCAACATGATCAACGTGGGCTATCTCATCACCCGCTGGGCGTTGGAGCGCAAGGAGTGCCGCGGATTGCACTACACCACTGACTATCCTGTCCACGCTTACGATAAATAGTTTTCCATATATATTAAAATCAAATACCTAAATCACTTGTATTGACGATTGAGTGATTTAGGTATTTTTTTCGCATATTTCTGTATATATTCCCCCGATGTTAATTGGAGTGCCTAAAAACCGTGAATTAATTCAAACGATTAATCGAGCCGGCTCAAATCATCAATCGAATTAACTCAGCATAAAAATCGACCGAATTTACTTAAGCCAGAAACTCTAATAAAAAGTTTTTACAAGCATCAGAGATAAAAAATTGAACTGACCATAGACCGGCATCGCTCCAGATAGATTTATTAATTCGGGGGTGTAGATAGGTGGTAGATCATTGATTCCAGCTTTGCCTTGATGTCGGCATCGGGATAGCCATACGGCGTTGTACACACGATTCGCAAATCGTAATTTTTGAATAGCTCTTTGCAACAGTCCTGAATATCCTGTTCGCTGACTTCGTGCTTGAAATACTGGTACGTCGGTTCCTCCTTGACGAGTGGCTTGGAATGAATAAAATTAGCCTTGATACAGGAATGGGTATCCAGCACCTTATAGTCACGGATATTGGTCAACGCCTGTTGCTGGAGTTCCTTTTGCTTTTCTATCGTTAGTTGTTCTATATGAGTCTGCACCCCGTTGTGTATGATGTCATCCAGCTTCTTCGTGACATCATCGACAAAGTCACTCAACTGACGCTCGTCGGCATAGAGGTCTAATGCCATCATCATTCTCAATTCAAAAACGGGGCATCGGAAAAACGGAGCGTCTTCATCCATCGACACCGTTACTTGTGCATCCTTAGAAGTACCAAGAATCTCGCCAAGTCGGCCGTAAACCGCCTTTTTTCGAAGATAGTCCAGATTCTTGGTCGCCGATGCCGCTACACGAGGTTGCACGAAACAGAACTGAAGATAAAATGCCGGAACGTCGTGTTTTAACATCAGCAGCTTCTGGTGGTTCAGTTTATTCACACCCCTTTCGGGAGCGGGCATATTGGGACGACAGCCAAATTGCTGCTTGATGATATCAACGATATCGTCTGGCGCTTTGCCAAACACATACAGGCACTGATTCTGTGGCACATACCAACGCTGGTAGTACGCCTCAATCTGCTGGAGCGTAATGCTGCGGATACTGTTGATTTGTTTGTTAATCAACTCATCGAGGGTACATCCATCCACAAATGTGGCCTTTAGGCTGTTTTCTCCGGATTTTGCAAGGTCGTATCTGCTGTTAGTGATCTCGTTGACCAGAAACGTCTTCTGGCGCTCCAACTCAGAAGCCGAGAAACGGGCATGACCTGCTATCTGGGACAACAGCTCTACACACGACGCCGCATAGGCACGCTCTTTCTTCAAACGAAACAGATTGAACTCCGTACACCCGTTGTCCATCTCTGAACAGTAAGCGGGAATATCGGGTATAAGGCCATTAAGGGCACGGAAACTGGGGATGCGCTGCATATTCAGGGCATCGAGCTGATCCTTTACCACGCCGACTGATCCTACAGTGAGGTTCTCGGAGAAAAGCATCCTTCTCAATAAGAGCGCAATGCCAGAGGTACCCTCATCGTCACCAGTGCCAGATTTCTGGATGAGTCGAATTTCCAGCCCATTACCTGTAAAACCGTTGTCGCACAGATAATAGCGGAAACCATTGTCAAGAACGCCTTGAGAGATATTTGAAGGGGTAACGAGGAAATCCTCGTACTTAACAGTCTCCGACTGTGCCGATGTCTGGACGGCGAAAGCACAAGCCATCGTAAATAATAAGAGTTTTGTTTTCATCATTATATCAATTTTAGTGCCGCAGAAGGGCGTTCAGTTTTTCAGTTATTTCATTCTCAGGATAGCCATACGGGAGGATGCAGTCGATCTTGAGCACAGACTTGCGGACAAGCTCCTTACAGAAATTCGAGAGATCCTTGCCACTGAGCACGAACGACCAATAGGCATCAGAATCCTCCTGCTTAAATAACGGTAGAGCATAAGTGAAACATACATCGGGTTGCATAAATGGGTCGATAGTATTGCCCTTACCGTCGCCCTCCTGCAGTTTTTTCATTGCCAGAGCGCGATGCTGTTCAATCACATTTCTTTTGAGCGTGTCCTTAGGCATTTGTATCTGAACACCGTTGTTCCTGACATCATTCAGTAAAGCAGCCACACTATCCACGAAAGCCGGCAAGCCTCCACCGGGTAGTTCTTCATTGAGGTTGTAAGCAAAGGTTGTAGTCAGCATCATGCGGTTTTCAACCTGATAACGTGTAAAACAGTTGCTTGCAAATTTACGCTCCTTCATCTTTTCATAGAGGGCGTGATTGATTTTTTTCAATGCATAGTAATCTCTGATGAACTGAGGGCTCTCCTTTTCCGCCTGTGTCAGATGTGGCAGCGCAAAATTCAGCGTTAACGTACAGGATGCGTTTCCGCATCTCTCGACAAGCATATCCCTCTTACCAAAATCCAAGATGGTGGGCGAAGGAGTAGGAACACGGGGTCGATTGCCGAATTTGCGTTTTATCATATCCTCAATGCCATCAGGGATTTTACCTGTAACCAGAAGGCACTGATTCTGAGGTTGGTACCATTTCCGATAGAATGCCTCAAGCTGCGACTGCGTGATCTTCCTGGCACTGTTTAATCGCATTTCACGCCATTTGTCGGGATCATGCCCGGACCAATAAACTGCCATGCCGGCATCCAGCACTCTTCGGTTCAATACGTATTTCCGGTTAGCAACCTCGTTCAATAACCTTTCTCTCTGCCTTTCCAAATCAGCGGAATAGATGTTGGAATCACCGGCAATTTCAGCTAATATCTCCATACACGAATCGGCATAGGCCCGTTCGGGCTTGAGTCGATACAATTCGTATTTCATAAAATTTGCCCAGGTGAAAGCGTTGAAACCTGTGCCGTAATCCTTGCCGAGCTTTTTCAGATATTGGATGAGGGTGTCTCCTGTAGCAATCGGTCGATTCGCAGTTGACAACATGTGTTCCAATAGATGCGAAATCTCTATTGTTTCGCCATCATCATGACACCCAGTCTTCTGCAGCAGACTCATCTGAAAACAATCGTCGGCCCGCTTGACGATGTAATACTGAAAGCCATTGTCGAGCGTACCATGAATAACCTGGGAGGTATCTCTCAGCAGGAAATCCTCGAACCTGAGATTTCCCGATTTTGCAAACGCCTGAATTCCCAGAAGCCAGGCGAGCATGATTAAAACACACTGTAGTTTTCTCATCATTTGTCTATTTTAGATAGTTTATATTCATAATTTAGCCATTTAAGTTATGACGGTGCAAAGATATGGCAATCGGCTTAACTACACAAGACATATATGGTTTGTATCATGGTATTTCATACAAACACGCATACAGGCAGACTACTATCGCACTAACATTCAAACAGTTAGTCAACCATAGCATTTTCGCAAAGGCATTCGAATGTATAACGTGTGTATAAGGGCTGATGTGGTTATTCTGGGGGTTATCGGGTCAGTGAGAACTTCATGGAGAGTCCGAAATCGTAGGTGGTGGTGGGATAGCTGTTGCTGGAGAGCAACGGGGTGTTGGTCTGACTATCGAAATAGGCCGTCAGCGTAAGCAGGCGTGAGAGGGTGTAATCGGCCATGAACGAGAACTTGAAGGCAGAGTTGCCACTCGAAGCTGACGACACGCCTGTGGCGATATCGCGGGTGATGGCAGCCTGCTTGCGCAGCGATACATCGAGACGGAGATTCAGGTCGTGGTTGACACCGGTTCTGCGGCTTTGAGCATTAGACCTTGAACTTTGAACATTGCTGTCGCCTGCAGACTTCTTACGGGGATTCTGGGCTTTAGCCACCTTGCGGTTGCCCTTAGCGCCAAAGAGATTGAAATCACGTAGCTTATAGGCCAGACCTACCACCCAGTCCTTGCTGAGCGACTCGTTGAGCTGGATGCTGGTCATCGAGAGGTTGAGCACACGAGTGGTACGATACTCCAATTTAGCCGTCAGATCGTTCTGGAAGGTGGCATCGACACCCAGCAGCGGCGAGAACGCCTCGTTGATACTCACCGTAGAGTAGCTGGTATTGACATAGCTACCCACACTGTACACGCTCTTATAACCATGGTTGAGGTTCAGGCTCTTCAGATGATCCTTCACCCAAGGCAACTTGGATAAACCACCATAACGCATGCTCCAGTTGGGCAACAGACGTGTGAGTGCGGGGAAGATGCTGAGCGACTTGCCAGCCCCTGAGGTGTAGGCCGACAGGAAGGCGGGGATGAGCACCTCGGCCGAATACTCCTGCCCTACCCGCTGCTGGAACTCAGGTATCAGCTCACGGAAATGGTCGAAGGCTGCCGAGTGGTAGCCGGTGTTGGCATTGCCCATACCTGCCAAAGCCCCCCGCAGCGAGATGGTGGTCATATTAAAAGTGCCACTCAGGGTGGTGGGCATGCCGGCATACATATACTGCACACTCTTAGCACGATTATCGGTACGCGAGGCCGCGAGATCTATCTTCAGATCACGGATAGGCTCGACCACCGCCTTGATCTGCAGATCCTTGCTGATATTGATATTAGCCGGTGTTGACACATTGTCGTTACACAACAGCCAGTCGTGTTCCATCGCCTTGTCGATATAGCCATCGCCCATCAGTCCGAAGGCGAAGTCGAGGCCTGGTGCCAGGGCGCCACCCGACTTGTTCTGTCCCAGCATATCGCCCACATTCGGCATGAAGCCTGGCAGCAGCAGCGAGTACTGGGTGCGATAGCTGATGTTCACACTGCGCACCATCATCAGGAGCCGTGCCACACTCTGAGCAGGCTTGTACCACCACGACTGTTCGATGTCGCGCTTCACCTTGACAGAGTCCTTGACGCCAGGCTTCTGTGTTGCGGCAGGCCGCTTGACAGCAGTCCTCGCGTTCTTAGCCGTCGCCCGCTGTGTGCGTTTGAAACGGTCGTTGACTTTCTTCAGGAACGGGATGTGGTTATAGAGTGTTTCAAGATTCAGGGCGCTGTTGATATTGAGCTGACGATTGCTGGTGATGGTATTACCCAGACTGGTGCCATCCTCCATTTCGGTACCACACACCCAGGTGTAACGGCCTGTGTATGAGGCATCGGCTGTCAACCAGTCGAAGATGGGCAGCTTGTTGAGCGGCAACTGGTACGAGGCGGTTACCTGCTGTTGGTAGTCGAGCGGCGTTCCCCAGTTGCGGATGCTCTGCTTCACAGAGTCCTTCCAAGCCACATACTGCTCGGGATAGAGATCCTTGTTAATCGGCGTATAGGGCTCCTCAATCTCAGCACGGGTGGCCGACTGGAAGGAGAAATGCAGGTTCTTGGTGAAATCCCAGCGCAAAGAGAAGTCGCGGTTCCAGAGGAACTGCTCCGAGAAGGTGAGCGGCAGGTTCTGGTTCTCCAGACTCTCGAGGTCGCGCTCCTGCAGTTCGTAGTAGTTGCGCGTCATCTCCGTATTGAACGTCACGCTCTGAGGCAGATAGTTGAAGCCCAACGCCTTGGGGAAGTTGAGCCACTTCGACTTGCCTTTCAGCTTCTTAAACGGCTCCCACGTCTTATAGACAGGCGAGTAGCTGTAGTTGAGGGCGCCACGCCACTGGTCTTCCTTCTCATAGACGGTAGTCTTACCCGAGGTGTTACGATGGGCATGACTGTACGACAGCGAGAAATTGGCAGGGTCGTAAGGCATGGGGTGGCGCTTGGTCTTCAGGCCCCAGCGGAGGTTCGACAGCGAGAAGTTGGTGTTACGGGTCTTGGTGATGGCAACACTCTCAATACTGTCGCGCTCGTGCTGGTTGGCAGCACTTTCCAGGGCATCACTCAGGCGCATATCCGAATCGAGCGGATTATAGCGTGGGCGCACCTCCTCGTGACTGACAGAGTAATAGAGCGGCGCACTCACCTTGGCCTTGTCGGGGAAGAACTTACCCAGCTCTAACTGGGCTGTAAACGAGTACTCCTTCTGCGTATCGGTAGAGCGTTCCATCACACTCTCCTCCAAGCCGCCGAAACCATCGCCGACATAACGGCCCGAGAGGTTGACAGTTCCAAAATCAGACAGCTGTACGTTCATGGTACCCGATGCTGCCCAACCACCATTATTGTTGGCATCCATCAGGCGGAGCTCGTTCACCCACACCTCGCCCGACTTCACCTGGTCGGAGATGTTACGCACACCTATCATCATCACCTTCACCTCGCCTAAGGTGGGGTTACCCTGCACACGCACTGTGTTCTGGGGCTTTCGGGGGTCGGGCTCGCTATACAACTGGTTGAAGCTGCCTATGCCCTGTGCCTTGGCCAGATTGCGGGCCTTCTTAAGCTTAGTGAACACGTCGAGGTTGATATCCAGCATATTATCCTCGGGCCATACCGCACGACGATCGGCAGTGGCATACTTGCTATAGTCGCTGCGATCGGGGGTGAGCGAGAGGGGAATCTCGTATTCGTAATAGTTGTTCTTATAGTCGCTACCCATGCGCACAAACACAGCCAACTGGCCATCACGCAACTGGGTGGCATCGGGCATTAAGTGGTTGGCATGCACAAACATCTGCATGTGTTTGTACTGGCGCAGGTCGAGGTTCATGTTGCGATACACCGCCTTCGACTCGCCACGCTGCAGGTCCTTCACCACCATATCGAGCGACTGCTCGTTGTTCTCAACCAACTGCGGCTGTGAGGGATCAGTCACACGACTGATACCTGGCGGCAACACGTAGTTGACGGGCGTCTTATCGTTGTTTTCCTCGATGTTCACGGCACTCACCTCGATGGTTCCACCCTCGGCACCTGTGCCTAAGCTCTGCTTATACACACGCCACTCGCCACGCACCAGGTCGAGCGAACCAAAGCGCAGGACGATAGGCTTCTGGAAGCCCGTCATAAACATACGCATGAAGCGCACGCTGGTGAAGTCGCTGATACTGCCCACCTTGCGTTCGTATTCGGTCAGCGGGATACGGAACTGGAACCAGTTCACGCTGGTGGTGTCGCCATTGCGCAGTTTCACACTGCTGGTACGCATATCAGTGATAAAGCAATCGGCAGGAGCCGCCCCATTGCGATAGGCATCGAGTATCTCAGGGCTGATGCGCACCTTGTACTGGTAGTAGCGCTCGTACTCGTTCAGCGTGTAGTCCTGATTGATATCCTCCACATCGGGTCCGCTCTTGTAGCTGGTATCATAGCTCTCTGTCTGATCCTCCGTTTCAGGCGAGTTACCCTGAGGGTTGTTGATACGTTTATAGCGCTCGAGAATACTCTTGCGCTCGCTATCGAAATCAGAACCACGATAGTAGTGGTAGTCGTCGCCGGCAGGGTCCTGGCGCCAGGCATTCATGGTACTGTCGTTGGTCACGATGGCACTGGCAGCGTTCAGCCACTCGTTGTAGGCGCCGAACTGCTGTTCCTCCTCATCAGTCAGTCCGTTGTAGCCCATATCCTGTTTTTTGCGCGAGCCAGTAGTGGTGGCGAAGGCATAAGTCTGGGTGGCCTGTACAGGAATCTTTCCCCACTGGGTAGTGGTAAAATTCTGACTGCCATCCACTGGCATGCCGCTCTCGTAGAACTTCTTGCCATCGCGCAGGATATCCTCGCTCACCTCACCCAGGTTGAAGTACAGGTCGCCCGCATAGTCAGCGGCAGTGCCCTGCTCACGGGTGTAGATGAAGGGATCGAGCAACCAGAACTCGATATACTCGATGTTGGCCTGCTCGAAGTCGTTGGTATCAATCTTACGCATCATACCACCCCATTTGGTCTGCGGCTGCTGCAAGGTGCCATCGCTGTTCAGACTCAGTGAGAGGTTGTAAGGACCACGCTCCTGTGGGTAGTAAGCCAGGTTGAGGATGGGCAGTGTAGAGGTAGCGCCATTGTAGGTACTCTGGTCGCGATTAGGATAGAGCTCCTTCACATACACCTCGCGCACATAGTGGTTGGACAACTGTTCCAGATCGCTCTTGATATGCGCAGGCGTGAGCGTGGAACTGCGACGGGTGAAGATGGGATCGACATTATACCATGCCAGCAGGGCACGGTTATAGCCACTCGAGACACCAGTCTTATCAGCACTCTCCTGGAACATCGAGGGCACGCTCGACAGGATCCACTCCTTGGGGTTGCTCATGTCGAGGTAGCTCTTGGTATTCTCGAAATCGTCAACATACGAGGCGTTATCCTGTGTGCCACGGGCACGTCCGGCTATCAGCTGGGCAAACTCACCCGTGAACGAGATGTGCGAGGGCTGCTTGACGTGCAGGAACGGAATCTTGTTGAGCATCGAGGTGAGCCACTGCGACTCCTGCTTCCAGTTGATGTTCAAGCCCCAGAGGGTGTTGCTCAGAGGCTCCTCGCCCATCGCCACCTTCGAGGTGAGTGCCTGCTCGTGGAGATGCATCAACGTACCGCCAATGGTCAGACTCTTGGAGAGTTCGTATTCCCAGTTGACGCCCAACATGGTCTTACGCTGCATGCCGTATTCGGTATCTGATTCGAGCGACACATTCACGTTGGTACCCGCATCGATGATGCTCTGATTGAGAATGGTCACCTCGCCTGCAGAGTAGTCGACCGAGTAGTCGGAGCCCTCTTTCAGTATAACGCCGCCAGCCGTTACCACCACCGAACCGTGAGGCACGTTCATAGCCCCCAACGAGATGACATTGGCCGATGAGCCCTTGTACTGGCCTACCAGCATATACTTATCCTTCTCGGCTATCAGCTTAGCCACCGTCTTGGTCGAATCGTAGAGTTCGCTGAACACGTATTTCTCAGCCTCCCCTGCAGGCAAGCCGTTCTTCTGCAACTGTTGGCGCAGGTAGGCACCAAAAGGCTCGGCCGAAGGCAGGAACACACGACCATCGCTCACGGTATAGCCCTCTACGAAATCGAAGTAGCCGTTAGAGTGCAGTTTGTTGTTATTATCCAAGCGGTCGCATCCCAGCATCTTCAAGAGCGTCTGACTCTTCACACGCTGATCGGGGATATAGGTGAGATAGACACCAGCTGTATCGCTCTGGAACTTGATGTCGAGACGGAACTTGGTCTTTTCCACTTTCGAGGCGAGGTAGTACACGTTTTTCATCATCAGCTGCCAGTTGGGCTGCTGAGGGTTGTTCGATGTATTCTTCAGCGCCTTCACATAGAGTGCCTTCGAAGTCTCTGTGATGTCGGCAGCAAACTCACCTACCTTGTAGGTCACGCCACCTGATGTAAACTCGTAGGCTACCGCCAACACCTGATCGGTCTGCAGACCAGCCTTCAACGAGACATAGCCCAACGCCTTGTTGACAGTAAACTCCGACGAGGTGAGCAGACGGGCACTGGAGAGTTTCTCGTAGTCGCGGCCGTTCTCAAAGTCGGGCATGCCGGCCAGCACCGTATTGGTCTGGTCGATATCGCGCGCATCGGCATATTGTGTGGTCAACAGGTTGTACAGGTTGTTAGCCTGGTTGTCGGGAACGTGCTGCGAGCCCTCGCCCAAGTTGGCCACAGCCACGATATTACGGGTATTCGAAGTGGTGCCCGTCTTGTTGGTCACCCAGATTTCCACACGGGTAATCTCAACGCCAGTAGTGAGATTGGGCAGGGTACTCATGGCCTGATCATAGCGGTTACGGAAATAGTGCGAGAGGAAGAAGTGACGGTTCTCCTCATAGTCGGCCACATCCATCTCGAAGGCTGTTGTCTGTGTGCCGCCCTTCGACGAGACACTCTTCGACGATGATTTCTTCTGCGACACCACGGTCTGCAATTTCAAGCGTCCGAACTGCATATCAGTACGCACACCAAACAGACTGCTGGCGCCTTTCACCAACGAGTTGTTCGACGGAAACGAGATATTACCAGCCTCAACCAGTTTGATAATCTCATCCTCCTTACCTTCGTATTTCAGTTTGAGGTTCTGGGCATCGAAATCAAACGTGGCATCGGTGTTGTAGTTCAGGTTCATGTTCACCTTGTCGCCCACCTTTCCATTGAGGTTCAGGTTCACCTTCTCATCGAAATCAAACGAGGTGGTCTTACGGTTACGGATGGGCAGCGAAGGGTTGTCAATCTTCTTGATGTTACCACCAATCTTCAGTTCGGCAGTTCCCTGGGTTTTGATACGCACACCACCAGGACCGAATATCTTCTCGGCAGGTCCCAGGTCGAAGTGCATATCCATCAGGTCGAACTTATCCTTACCTGCATTCTCTGTGTTCTCGGTATTCTTCTTGTAGAAGAAATCGTGGAGGGCACGCTTCTCCACCCACTGACGATATTCCTCAGGCGTCATCAGCGTGGGAGCATGGAGGTACGTGTCGCCCATCTTCTGACCGATATAGTACACGTTGAGCGAATCATTGTACTCCACCGTCTCGCAGACATTAGGAGGCAATGGCAGCTGTTTCTGCGCATACGTACACACGCACGCGTAGAAAAAAACAAGCACTATAATCCCTAAACGCCGCTTCAAAGGAGATGTTATTTTATTTGTTTGAGGGCAAGTTTCACCACTTGCTCAACAGGCGCATCGGGCTGTTCCTGCAGAATCTGGAGGACCACCTTCTGGGTAGGCGCAGGCGAGAAGCCAAGCATGGTCAACGCGGCTATGGCCTCGTCCTTCACCTGGTTGTTCACAGGTGCCGCTATCTGTCCTCCCGCAGGAATCTCGTCAGAGATACCCAATGTCACGATTTTATCTCTCAGATCGACGATGATACGCTGGGCGGTCATCTTACCAATACCCTTGATATTCTGTATCATCTTGGCATTACCCGTAGAAATAGCATTACAAAGCTCTGCCACACTCATGCCCGAAAGCATCATACGAGCCGTGTTGGCACCAACACCACTCACAGTAATCAACAGGAGGAACATCTCGCGTTCCTTTTTATTCACAAAGCCATATAATAAATGAGCGTCTTCGCGAATAGCCTCGTAAACGTAGAGTTTCACCTCCTTTTTTCCTTGTATCGCACTGAATGTGTTCAGTGATATGTTTAAACCGTAACCGACTCCTGCCGCCTCGATGGTTGCCAATGCGGGGGTTAACTCGGTCAGTTCACCCTTGATGTATTCAATCATAACTTACTATTTTGTATATATACACCTATTTAAACGAGGAAACCTTTCATTTTATTGCATATTTGGCCCATAAAGTTTCAATTTATCACAAAGTGAAAGATTTTAGATTATTTTTCTGGCAGATTGTTACGCAATTTACAAGAAAAGCATTACTTTTGCAACCGCAAATTAGGAAATAATCAAGAAAAGAAGTTTTATAATATGAAAAAAATCAGAGCAGCCGTAGTAGGTTACGGCAACATCGGTAAGTATGCACTTGAGGCTCTCGAGACCGCTCCCGACTTTGAGGTAGCAGGTATCGTGCGTCGTAATGGTGCAGAGAACAAGCCTGCAGAACTGGCTCAATATGACGTTGTAAAGGACATTCGCGAGCTGAAGGATGTAGATGTAGCTATTCTGGCCACCCCAACCCGCAGCTGCGAGGAGTATGCCAACCAGATTCTGCCTCTGGGCATCAACACTGTTGACTCTTTCGATATCCACACACAGATTCGTGGCTATCGTGAGCGCCTGATGAAACTGAACAAGGAGACAAACACCGTCAGCGTGATTGCCGCAGGTTGGGATCCAGGTTCTGACTCTATCGTACGCACCCTGATGCAGAGCTTGGCTCCAAAGGGTCTGAGCTACACCAACTTCGGTCCTGGTATGTCGATGGGCCACAGCGTATGTGTACGCTCTAAGGAGGGTGTTAAGAATGCACTCAGCATGACAATCCCCTTGGGCGAGGGTATCCACCGCCGTATGGTATATGTAGAGCTGGAAGAGGGCGCTAAGCTCGAAGAGGTAACCAAGGCTATCAAGGCCGATCCTTACTTCGCCAGCGATGAGACTCACGTGTTCCAGGTTGAGAGCGTAGACGACGTTCGCGATATGGGTCACGGTGTAAATCTGGTTCGCAAGGGTGTAAGTGGTAAGACTCAGAACCAGCGTCTGGAGTTCAACATGAGCATCAACAACCCTGCCCTCACCGGTCAGGTTCTGGTTAACGTAGCTCGTGCTTCTATGCGTCTGCAGCCAGGCTGCTACACAATGATTGAGATTCCCGTAATCGATATGCTCCCCGGCGATCGTGCCGATCTCGTTGAACATCTGGTATAAAGATGAAAATGTGAAGCTGTGAACATAGCGATTTTCGTATCAGGAAGCGGTACCAACTGCGAAAACCTGATTAAATATTTTGCTGGCTCCGAGCGTGTGCATTGCGCGCTCGTAGTCAGCAATAAGTTTGATGCCTACGCATTAGTACGAGCTGAACGTTTAGGAGTGCCCACAGCCGTAGCCCCCAAAGCAGAGCTGAACAATCCTGATGTGATGATGCCGTTACTCAAGCAATATGGCATCGACTTTATTGTATTGGCAGGTTTCCTGCCTCTGATTCCCAACTTCCTTATCGAGGCCTACCCACACCGCATTATCAACATCCACCCCGCTCTTTTGCCAAAGTACGGTGGAAAAGGCATGTGGGGACATCATGTACACGAGGCCGTGAAGGAAGCTGGGGAGACAGAGACGGGAATGACCGTACACTGGGTGACGCCCGTCTGCGATGCCGGCGAGATAATCGCCCAATACAAAGTGGCGCTCTCGCCCGATGATACTGTTGACGATATCGCCGAGAAAGAGCACCAATTAGAAATGAAATACTTCCCCAAAGTCGTCGAGGAAGTATTAAAGAGCATTTAAACTAAAGTCCGCTGCTAATCAACAGCGGACTTTAATATTTCTGACAGTGTAGGATGGATGTGGACCATATCGGCGAGTTCGGCCATAGTGGTGTGTTTGCACATCAGGACACTGACTTCCTGAATGATATCAGCAGAATGGGCGCCATAGGCATGACAGCCAAGGATAAGACCATCGGGTGAGACAAACAACTTTAACAATCCCTCTGTTTCATTCATGGCCATAGCCTTTCCATTGGCGCGCCAGAATGACTTTTTGCACTCGTAGGCGAGGCCTTGCTCTTTAAGCAGATCCTCTGTAGGACCTACGCAGGCAGCCTCTGGTTGGGTGAATATCGCAGCTGGCATAATGCTGAAGTCGATACCATCTTTCTTGCCAATAATCTGGTTCACAGCATGTATGGCCTGCATCTCAGCGGCATGAGCCAGCATCTGCTTGCCATTTACATCGCCGATAGCATAGCATTTACCATTTGGCCATTGACCATTTACAATTTGATAGTTATCATCCACGGGTATGGCGCCATTTGGAGCGAGATTTACACCTATTGCTTCCAAACCTAAGCCCTCAGTACGAGGCTTTCTGCCAGTAGCCATCAGGACGACATCGGCATCGATAGCTGCGATGTCCTCTACAGCAGTCTTCATCTTGAAGGTGATGCCCTGCTTTTCAAGATATTTACGCAGACGCTTGGCGATATCGCTATCAAGGGCAGGCAAACATTCCTTCAGATACTCAATCACCGTCACTTCGGTACCAAAGCGATTGAATACTGAGGCGAACTCCATACCTATCACACCGGCACCAATAATAGCCAAGCGCTTGGGCTGGGTTTCAAGGTTCAACAAACCTGTAGAATCTACCACACGCGGATCATCCTTCCCCTTGATGGGGAGCCATTTGGTTTCGGAGCCAGTAGCAATGATGATGTTATCAGCGGTGTAATCGCCAACGGTATGAGCATCTGTAAACACGCCATTCTCGCGCACCAACGTGATGTTTGGATGTGAGAGGATGCCCTCCACACCCTGACGAAGTTGGGCTACAACGGTAGCCATACGCTCACGCGCCTCGGCAAAGGTGGCGCTATGCACGTAGGTCTTAGTGGGTATACAACCCACATTCAAGCAGGTGCCGCCCACCTCAGAACCTTCGAAGACAACAACCTTCAGGCCTTGTTTAGCTGCATATTCAGCGGCGCGGTAACCACCTGGGCCCGCGCCGAGGATAATGAGATCAACTTTTTCCATTGAACATTGACCATTGAGCATTGAACTTTACAACTCTGCCTTAAGCTGACGATAGGTTGTTACAGGATGCTTAGCGGCGAGAACATCGTCGACACGTCCGATAGGTGTAGTGTGTGGTGCACTCTTCACCAGGTCGGGGTTGGTCTTAGCCTCCTCAGCAATCTTTCGCATCACACCAATGAATCCATCAAGCGTCTCCTTCGACTCGTTCTCAGTGGGCTCGATCATCAGGCTCTCGTGGAACAGCAGAGGGAAGTAGATGGTGGGTGCATGATAACCGTAGTCGAGCAGTCGCTTGGCCACATCCATCGTGGTTACTCCTGTACTCTTATCCTTCAGTCCGTCGAACACAAACTCATGACAGCACAAACCATCAATAGGCAGTTCGTAGACATCCTTCAGACTCTCCTTGATATAGTTGGCATTGAGTACTGCCAACGGACCAACCTCCTTGACATGCTCACGGCCCAACGAAAGGATATACGCATAGGCACGCATCATCACAGCATAGTTGCCTTGATAGGGCGACACGAAGGGGAAGCAATCCTGCAATCCCTCGCGAACACCTACAGGACCTGAGCCAGGACCGCCGCCACCATGAGGCGTTGAGAATGTCTTATGCAGGTTGATATGCATCACGTCGAACCCCATATCGCCAGGACGACAAGCACCAAGCATTGGATTCAGGTTAGCACCATCGTAATACATCAATCCACCGCAGTCATGTATGAGTTTTGCAATCTCGGGGATACGGGTCTCGAAAAGTCCGAGGGTATTAGGATTGGTCATCATCATGGCAGCAATCTCCTGACCTTGTTCAGCCACGATACGCTGCAGATCCTCGAAGTCAACCTGACCATTGGCCAGTGATTTCACCTCAACAATCTCCAATCCGCATACTGCTGCCGAGGCTGGATTAGTGCCATGTGCGCTATCAGGTACAATTACCTTTTTACGCAGCAGGTCACCACGCTGGCGATGATAGTTATCGATAGTCATCAATCCCGTCAGCTCACCATGAGCACCAGCGTATGGTTTAAAGGTGAAGTGAGCCAAACCAGTAAGTTCGCAGAGCGATTTCTCCAAAAGTGACACCAAAGCCAAGGCACCCATCACCGTCTTCTGAGGCTGCTCTGGATGCAGATTCTGGAACTGAGGCAGAGCGGCCATCTCCTCGTTGATTTTGGGATTGTACTTCATGGTACAAGAGCCCAACGGATAGAAGCCGGTATCTACACCAAAGTTATTATTCGACAGATTGGTATAATGACGCACCACCGTGAGCTCGTCGCACTCAGGAAGTTCAGCATCCTCAGCACGCTTCATCGAAGCAGGTATCTCGTAACTACCATAGTTATTCTTTGGCAGACTGTATCCTTTGCGACCCTCCTTTGAGAGTTCAAAGATCAGATTTCCATAGAGTCGGTTGTTCATAGGGCTGCTATCTTTACGAGGTTATCAATTTCTTCCTTAGTACGCTTCTCAGTAACAGCGAAGAGGATGCCATCGGCCAACTTAACACCACCAAGGAATCCTGCATCGACGAAACGCTTCTGCAATGCATCAACATCGCCGTCGTACTTTACATAGAACTCATTGAAGAAAGGTTGATTGAAAACCAGATGGAACTTACCTGTTTCAACAAGTTTATCGTAGAGATAGTGAGCTCCTGCATACGAGAGTTCGGCAGCCTCTTTCACACCCTGCTTACCCATCAACGAGAGATAGATGGTAACAAAAAGCGCCATCAGACTCTGATTCGAGCAGATATTTGATGTTGCCTTCTGGCGACGGATATGTTGCTCGCGAGCCTGAAGGGTAAGCACGAAAGCACGCTGGTCGCGATTATCCTTTGTCATACCAACGATACGACCAGGCATCTTACGAATCAACTTCTCTGTGCAACACATATAGCCCACATAAGGACCACCAAACAACATAGGAATACCTAACGACTGACCATCGCCAACAGCGATATCAGCACCCCACTCACCAGGAGTCTTGAGCACAGCCAGATCAGCAGCCACACTGTCCATGATGAATAGCGCCTTATGCTCATGGCATGCCTCAGCAAAACCCGTAAAATCCTCAACGATGCCATACACATTTGGCTGCTGAACTATGACGCCGGCAACAGTGTTGAGTGATGAGAGTTGAGTGTTGAGTGATGAGAGGTCGGTAACACCATCTTTGAGAGGTATCGTAACCAGTTCGATGTCCTGATGGAGGGCATAGGTATCAAGAACCTTGCGTGTCTTGGGATTCAACCCCTCAGAGACCAGTACTTTATTCACTTTCTTACCAGCTGCGACTGCCATCATCATCGCCTCGGCACAGGCGGTGGTGCCATCGTACATCGAGGCATTGCTGATGTCCATACCTGTCAGTTCGGCCATCATGCTCTGATACTCAAAGATATAGTGCAATGTGCCCTGAGAGATCTCTGCCTGATACGGCGTATAGGACGTCAGGAACTCTGAGCGTTGCAGCAGACTTGGTATTACCGATGGTGTGTAGTGATCGTAAACCCCATAGCCGGCAAAGCAGGTGAGCTGCCGGTTCTGCGACGCCAACTTCTCGAAGGTGTCGCGCACCTCCAGTTCGCTCATCTCCAACGGCAGCTGGTAGTCGCCCTTGAAGCGGATGCTGTCGGGAATCTGGGCGTAGAGTCCGTCGAGGTCTTTAACCCCCGCCTTCTCCATCATCGCCTTCAGATCTTCCTGAGTATGCGGAAAATACTTATAATTCATAATCTAATTACTTCTCGCAGAAGGCAGCGTAGGCCTGGGCATCCATGAGGTTGTCGAGCTCTGCCTTGTCGCTCAGTTCCACTTTGATAATCCAGTTCTCGAAAGCATCCTGATTGATCAGCTCGGGCTGGTCGTCGAGGGCTTCGTTCACCTCAACCACCGTGCCGCTCACAGGCGAGAACAGATCGCTGGCAGCCTTCACGCTCTCCACGGCACCAAACTCCTCACCAGCAGTCACCTCATCATCCACGTCGGGCATATCCACATATACCACATTACCCAAGGCGTTCTGTGCATAGTCTGTGATACCGATGAAACCAAAATCACCTTCTACTCTTACAAATTCGTGCGACTCTGAGTAGTAGAGTCCTTCAATTACTTTAGCCATATAGTTCTATTTTTTAATTATTACACTTTTCAATTCTTTAATTTTTCTTGTAGCTCTTATTATAGAATTGTTTCTTAACCACCTTACCTGGGAACACTTTCTTGCGAATCTGAATCTGCACCTCGGTATCGAGTTTAGAATAAGCAGCATCTACCAGCGCCATGCACACGCTCTTATCTGACGACAGGGTGTGGTAGCCAGTGGTTACCTCACCAATAGGCTCACCTTCCATGTTAAGTACGGTATAACCATGACGTGGGATAGCCTTGTCAAAGAGCTCTATACCAACAAGTTTCTTTGCTGGTCCCTCAGCCTTCTGCTTGGCGAGTGCCTCCTTACCGATAAACTCAGCCTTATCGAGTTTAACGAACATACCAAGGCCTGCCATAATCGGAGTGATGTCAGCAGAGAGCTCATCGCCATAAAGAGGCAGACCAACCTCAAAGCGCAGTGTATCGCGACAACCAAGTCCGCAAGCCTGAACACCAGCAGCAATCAGTTTATCCCAACACTCGTTGATGTACTCATGCGAGCCGTATATCTCAAATCCATCCTCTCCTGTATATCCAGTACGCGAAATGATGACATCACCAATCGTCTTGCAGGTGTAGAATGTCATCTCTGCGCATGGGATACCAAGAACAGTCTCAACTGTATGTTCTGCCTCAGGCCCCTGAACGGCTATCTGCCCATAGTAGTCGCTACGGTTCTGCAAGTCGATATCGAATCCTTCGGCCTTCTCCTGCATCCACGCCCAGTCCTTATCGATATTGGCGGCATTGATCACCAGGAAGAAGTCGTTCTCGCCCATCTTATATACCAGCAGGTCGTCCACCGTGCCGCCATTCTCGTAGCACATCATACCATAGTATATCTTGCCTATGGGTGCGCCAGCGATGTCGTTCGTAAAGATATGCTGTACGTAGCGCTCGGCATCGGGTCCTTTCACCGTCACCTCACCCATGTGACTCACATCGAAGAGGCCTACATGTTCGCGCACAGCCGTATGCTCGAGTGCGATGCCGGCACTCTGGTACAGTAAGGGCATATCAAAGCCGCCAAACTCCACCATCATTGCACCAAGCGAAATATGCTTGTCATAAAGACAAGTACGCTTGGTTTTCACGAATATTTCTTGTTTTATTGCCATAGATTATTGTTGTTTTATTTTTATTGTATTAAGTGAATAAAGTCTTGTTTAAGATAAGTCTGCTCAATTTCTTCAATCCCGGCCACCTGTTCCTCGGTAAGCACCAGATTGCCGTCGCATAGTGTATCGCGTATCTTCTGTTTTATCTCTTTGAGCGAGAGCGGGGTGTAATCTTTAAGCAAGGTTATGCGTTGCCTAACACTTTGTATACCTTTCTTTTCAAGTTTCTCGGCACTCGGAGTGATAGCGTTCAGCATGTGTTGCATATTTGTGTCGTAGAGCATGGTGCTATGAACAATGCTACGCCCAGGCAACTGATAGAAAGCCGTTCCGCAAACCTTCCGGTCGCCAATCATAATGTCGTTATGAGCGGTGCTTGTGGCAGTAACACCTATCTTGTGCAAGGCCAGCTGTATCATAGTAACAAAGCGATTAAAGGTAAAGCCAACGTTATCGCCATCGGTAACCATCGACAACATCAGGTTGTCCATATCGGCATAGACGCAGCCACCGCCACTTTTCCTTCGAACTACACGTATATCATGCTCGCGACAATACTCCAGATTAACTTCGTTTTCTACTACCTGATTCCGCCCGAAGATAACAGTTGGTGCCACCTGCCACATAAAAAAGCAATCGGGCTCGCTAATATGGCGGGCCACATATTCCTCCATCGCCAGATAGAACGACAGTTGACGGTTTTCGTTAGTAGGCAAGGCGATATATTTCATACGTAAAGCAAAGTCGTTAAAACTTCTGCAAAAATATGAAGATTTTATGTAACCGCCAAACTATTTCCTCTAAATTTTACTAAAATCTTTCATTGTCCGCCCAACCTCTCGAAGTAGGGAATTATGTCGTCCCACGTCTTGAAGGTATCAGAGCCGAATTGTATCAATGTAGCCATACCATCAACCTTCTGTGTATCAATTAGATAGTCGCCATAGAGAAGTTGCGGTTGGTTGGTAAAAATGATATGACTGTAGGCTGGCACATTTATGTACTCATACAGCCAGTCGTTCACCTCTGCATAGCTACTTGTATCTACCGTAGCAGGGGCAACAAAGTATAGCTGATAAGTCTCAATCAACTGGCGGATAGCCTTTTGCGACGAACTGCGAGGTTTGCCGTACTGATCTATCAGCGCATTTGTGCTGATGTATACGATAGGACGTTCCCTACCCTCCTGTCGATCGCTTACCCAACGAATGACAGGCACCACAGAGTGCATAAACGAATTGTCGTTCATGCGATGCTCGCCGTGGAAACGTACAGCCTGATGGTAGTGTTCGCGAAACAAGTCGTATGTATCTACCGTAGTGTCTTCGTCGCCAAACAAGCCCCAAACATGCTTTTGTTCGTCGGCATCATCAGCCTGGGCAAAGCAACGTTCGGTAATATCCTTATATTCCTTGACCAGGACCTTGGTGACGATAAAATCCTGCACACCATCCTGTCGGGGATTCTGATAGTGTTGTGCCCCTATCATACCATGTTCCTTCATGGTGTCGCCCATCCTCAGCGCAGGGTTCACCAGTATACGATCGTAGCCATGCAGCATCTCGGCATACATGCCGCCCATCGATGTGCCGATAATCAGGTCAGGATTCTCGGTTTCACATATCTTATATAATAGACTCAAGGCCTCCTCTGGGTGTATTGGCAGGTCGGGAGCTATCACATTAGCCTGAGTCAACACCTCGCGGATACGTGTAACTGTGCCCGACTGTCCTGATGAAGCAAAGCCATGCACATATAATACTTTTTTGTCCTTAAATAATTCCATCATGGTGCAAAAATACAAAATAATTGCGAATTTGTTTGCTCGAAACGAATTTATTTGTATCTTTGCAAGCAAAAAACTATATATTGAATAACGTTAAACCGTAGAGATTATGAAAAAGTATTTAGCAGAAATGGTAGGCACAATGGTGCTGGTACTGATGGGGTGCGGCGTGGCCGTTAGCCTGGGTTGTGATCCTGTAAACAATATTCCCGCTGTGGTGGGAACGGCTCTGGCTTTTGGCCTGGCTGTGGTGGCGATGGCCTATACCATAGGCGGCATCAGCGGCTGCCACATCAACCCTGCCATCACTCTGGGCTGCTTCCTGAGCGGTCGAATGAGCGGTAAGGACTGTGGTATGTACATTGTGTTTCAGGTGATTGGTGCCTTTATCGGTTCGCTACTGCTATATATTCTCACTGAAAACGTTCCCGGTCTGGAGGGTACTGGTGCCAACGATTTACAAGCCAATGTCAGCGTTTTGGGCGGTTTGTTGGCTGAGATCATCTTCACCTGCGTATTCGTACTCGTAGTGTTGGGAGCTACCGCCAAGACCAATGGTGCCACTAACAACTTTGCTGGCCTGGCCATAGGTCTGTCGCTGGTACTGGTTCACTTAGTATGCATCCGTTATACCGGCACATCAGTCAACCCTGCACGCTCTATTGCACCAGCTATCTTTGAGGGTGGTACAGCTCTGGCCAATCTATGGATATTCATTGTTGGTCCGCTGGTTGGCGGTGCCTGCGCTGCTGGAATCTGGAAAATGATAGATACAAATAAATAAAAAGGAAAGAAAACTACAGTGAAACAAAACAACGGACTTTTTAAAGCAAACGGCACCAACTATATGGTGCCGTTCGTATTGATTACAACACTCTTCTTCTTGTGGGGCTTTGCCCGTGCCATTCTTGATGTGCTCAACAAGCACTTCCAGAATGAGATGCACATCTCCATCACACAATCGAGCCTAATTCAGGTTACCACCTATATGGGCTATTTCCTGATGGCAATACCCGCAGGACTGTTTATTAATCGTTTCGGCTATCGTCGTGGCGTCGTGTTTGGCCTGCTGCTCTTTGCCCTCGGGTCGTGGTTATTTGTGCCGTGCACTGAGGCTGGCACACTTGATGCCTACCTGTTTGCACTGTTCATCATCAGCGTAGGATTGGTATTTCTGGAAACAGCAGCCAACCCCTATGTGACCGAACTAGGCGGTAAGGAGACGGCGTCGAGTCGCCTCAATCTATCGCAGTCGTTCAACGGCCTGGGATGCTTGTTTGCCACCTTTGCCGTGGGCCAGTTCCTGTTTAGCAACGGTGGTAATGTGGAGATACCCTACGTCATTTTAGGGTTTGTAGTACTGGTAATAGCAGTCATTTTTTCACGCGTCGATCTGCCCGAAATCAGACACAACGACGGCTTGGAAGAAAAAGCCAAGTACGGTCGAGAGCCACTCAAACGCATCTGGCGACACAAATACTTCGTCTATGGCCTCATTGCCCTGCTATGTTATGAGATAGCTGAAATTTCCATCAATAGCTATTTCATTAACTATGTGACGGGTATGGGGTGGATGGACGACCGTACCGCCTCGATGGTACTCACTGGTGCACTGGCATTCTTTATGGTAGGTCGCTTCGGTGGCAGTTTCATCATGCGCTGGATTCCCGCAGAACGGATGCTGATGATTTGCGGTTGTGGCTGCGTAGCCTGTACCATGCTGGTACTCATGAACTTCGGTCGCGTGTCGTTAATCGGTCTGCTGGGCATCTATCTGTTCGAGGCCATCATGTTCCCCACCATCTTCTCATTGGCAGTTCGTGGACTGGGCTCACTCACTAAGAGCGCATCGTCGATACTTATGATGACCCCAGTGGGTGGTTGTGGTTTCCTGCTGGTGGGCCTCATCGCTGATGCTACCGACATGGTCGTTCCCTTCATCATCCCCCTACTTTGTTATATCACGGTAGGCCTCTATGGTTTCGGTTTGACTATCCATCGCATAGAGAAAAGTACCTTCCAACGCTAAAATGTAAGAAATACACCTCTATATTTCATCCACTCTTTTAAAGAATGTAAAATTGGCTAAACGGTTGAAACATAACCGTTTAGCCAATTTTCAAATCTACAAACATCCACTTTTCCTGCTAAAAGCAAATGTGCATATCAAAAAAACCATTAAATTTGCATCGGAAAAACCTAAGTGGGTAAATTCTAACTTATAATTAACATTTAATAAAACCAAAGTATGAAACAAAGCAGGTTAATGACGATGTTGTTGGCACTTATGGTGACCATGACATCTTGGGCCCAGGGCATCCTGGGTACTGTGGTTGACGATCAGGGCGAACCCGTTATCGGCGCCTCCATCGTCGAAAAAGGCAACCCCAAGAACGGATCCATTAGCGATTTTAATGGTCAGTTCACCATCAACGTGAAGGGGGGTACACCTATCATTATTTCTTATATTGGCTACCTGAAACAAGAGGTAAAAGCCACCAACAACATGAAAGTGGTGCTGAAGGAAGACGCTAAGACACTGCAGGACGTGGTGGTGATTGGTTACGGCGTTCAGAAGAAGAGCGTAGTGACAGCCTCTATCGCCAAGGTAAGCGCCGAGGATCTGGAAGGAAAGACACCCGTGCGTATCGACAACGCACTGAAAGGTCTGGCCGCTGGTGTGAACGTAACATCATCTTCTGGTCAGCCTGGTGCTTCACCTCGCGTACGCATCCGCGGTACAGGTACTATTAATAACAGTAACCCTCTTTATATCGTTGATGGCATGCCTATTGAAGGTGGTATCGACTTTGTGAACCCATCAGATATCGAGTCAATCGAAGTACTGAAGGATGCCGCTTCGGGTGCCATCTATGGTGCACGTGCTGCCAACGGTGTCGTACTTGTCACTACCAAGAAAGGTAAGATTGGCAAGGCCAGCATCAACTATAACTTCTCTATGGGATGGCAGAGTGCTTGGAAACGCAGAGATGTTACCAGCGCCACAGACTATGCCATTCTGCAGAATGAGTTACGCGTAAACGGTGGACAAGCTCCCCTCTACGCCGATCCTTATAACCTGACCGACACCAACGGCAATCCTATCAATGGTTTCGGTACCGACTGGCAGGACTTGGTATTCAATGACAACGCACCTGTACAGAACCACGAAGTAAGCATTAGCGGTGCCTCGGAAAAGTTGAACTACTACCTGTCACTGGGCTACTACAATCAGGAAGGTATTGTAGGTGGTAATTATGGTCAGTCTAACTATGAGCGTTTGAGCCTGCGTTCAAACAATTTCTACAACGTACTCGACGCTACTAAGGAGCGTAACTTCCTCAACAAATTGGACATTTCTGTCAACGTAGCTTATACACGCATCAAGAGTACTGGCGTGAGCGAAAACTCTGAGTGGGGTTCAATTCTGGGTTCTGCCCTATACCTGTCACCCACCATCGCTCCTACTGTTACCAATCAGGAAATCGCTAACCAGATGCATCAGAACTACGAAGTAGAGAAGGAAGGCAAAACAGCCTACGAGCTGCAGCGCGACGCAAACGGAAACTATTACACTGTTCCCGGAATGTTCGGCTCATACGCTGAGATGAACAACCCACTGGCACTGCTAAACATGAATCCTACCAAGAACTGGAACCACAAGTTCGTTCCCAAGTTCACCATCGATCTGCAGCTGTGGGATAATCTGAAGTATCATTTCAACTATTCTGTCGACATGTCGTTCTGGGGATATGATGCTGCCACCTTGTCAAAATACTACCACTCTGGTAATGCCAAAGGAGAGCATACCTCAGCCAGCACTCAATGGAACAAAGGTACTAACTGGCAGGTAGAGAACACACTGACTTACGACAAACAGTTCGGCAAGCACTCTATCGGCGTAGTACTGGGTCAGAGTGCCATGAAGAATAAGGGCGACTATGTAGGTGCTGAGCGCTGGAATATTATCAACCTCGACAAGCCTTACATGAGCTATACCAACTCTAACGTCATCTACAAGGTTGATGAGAACGGCAAACTCATTGGCACTCCTTACGCAGAATTCAGCGGCTGGGGTGGTCCAAATGTTGAGCACCGTATCAGTTCGCTCTTCGGACGTATCAGCTACAACTACGACGAGAAGTACATGTTCCAAGGAACTATCCGTCGCGACGGTTCAAGCCGCTTCGGCGCCAACAACAAGTATGGTACATTCCCATCAGTATCTGTAGGTTGGAACATCATGAACGAGAAGTTTATGGAACAGACCCGCAATTGGCTCACAAACCTGAAATTCCGCGCCAGCTGGGGTAAGAATGGTAATGACAACATCGGTGACTTCCGTTACACTGTATCTAATGCCATGGGTAACAATGTTTACTTCGGAAACCCCGTAGTGAAGCAGATTGGTTCAAAGGCTTCTACAACAGCTAATCCAAGCATCAAGTGGGAGGAGTCAGAGCAGACCGACCTCGGACTCGATTTCGGTTTCTTCAACAATGCCCTGACTTTCACTGCTGACTACTATATCAAAAAGACCAACGGTATGCTCATCGAAATGCCTATCCCAAGTTACGTAGGTGAGAGCAAGCCTATTGGCAACGTTGGTGACATGGAGAACAAGGGTGTTGAGTTCGAATTAGGCTACAAGTGGAACATTGCTGATGCACGTTTCTCAGTAAAAGCTAACGCCACCTATACCAAGACAACCCTGAAGAACTTAGGTAACGAGTCAGGATTCATTGACTACGATGGTGTTCAGGGCTTCACTGGCGGTTCACTCTCGCGTGGTTCTAATGGCATGCCTTTCCCATATTTCTATGGTTACAAGACAGCTGGTGTATTCCAGAATCAGGCAGAGGTTAATGCCTACACCAACGCTGATGGAGGGCTGATCATGCCTAACGCACAGCCTGGTGACACCCGCTTTGTTGACGTTAATGGTGACGGACAGATCACATCAGACGACCGAACCATGATTGGTAAAGGTACACCTGACTGGAACTTCGGTCTGAACTTCAATGCAGAATGGCGCGGCTTTGATTTCAACGCCTTCTTCCAGGGGGTTGCTGGTGCTGATGTATTCGACGCCACCTACCGTACCGACGTAACTGCAGGTAACTATCCAACCTATATGCTGAATCGCTGGACTGGTGAGGGTACCTCTAATAAATACCCTATCCTCCGTGCGGGTGACAACACCAACTGGCAGGTAAGCGACCTCTACATCTGCGATGGCAGCTACCTGCGTCTGAAGAACATCTCTTTGGGTTACACCGTGCCACAGAAGTTTACTCGTAAGGCATTCATTGAGCGTCTCCGTGTATTCGTGATGGCAGAGAACCTGCTCACATTCACCAAGTACTGGGGATTCGACCCCGAGATCTCTTCTGGTGGTACTTCATTAGGTATCGACAAGGGTGTTTACCCTCAGGCACGTACTTATACCATCGGTGTAAACGTAGCATTCTAAGACAACTATTCGTAGAATCAATAAAGCAAGAAAATATATGAAAACATTCAAATATATAACCATGAGTCTGCTCACAGCAGGTGCCGTTCTGACCTCAAGCTGTGGCGATGACTTTCTGGAGGTGACCAACCCAAATGGTGATTTCCTTGAGGACTATTATAAGACAGATGCCCACCTGCAGGAGGCACTGATAGCAGCCTACGACCCTATTCACTGGCCTGACTGGGGACTGGGACAGTATAACGCCCTGAACATTGACGCTGAGATTATGGGCGACAACTTCTGGGTTGGTGGAGAGACCAAGAACGACATGCAGAACTGGCATATGCTCTCTAACTTCGAAGGCAACGAGAACAATACGCTCTCTTCACTTTGGACTGTTGACTACTCTGGTATCAAACGCTGCAACGACCTGCTTCATTATCTGGACTGGGCCGACGAGAGTGTGACCGAATCAGCTAAGAAGAGCTATGAGATGCAGGCTCGTGCCATGCGTGTATTCTACTATAACATGTTGTGGCACTACTTCGGAAACATTCCTTTCTACTTGGTAAACCTGAGCGCTCCATACACTGCCCCACAGCTGAAGGCTGACGAAGTTTATGCTGAACTAATCCAGGAACTGGAGGAAGTCATCAACTCAAAGGTACTCCCCCTACGCTGGGACAACGCCAATGCCGGACGTGCCTCACAGGCATTCTGCTACATGATGTATGCAGAGATGGTGATGTACCAGAAGGATAACAGCCGTTACAGCAAAGCCCTCGAGTACATGGATGAGATTATCAAGTCAACAGACTATGAGCTCAATCCCAACTTCGCCAACATCTGGTATGTAGAAGGCGAGTGGACCAAGGAATCTATCTGGGAGATCAACTACGAGGATGGCGGTAATGAACGTGGCTGGAGCAGTCCTCTGGCAGTAGGTGGCACCGTACTTCCTACCCTGATTTCACCTAACAACTTTGTTGCTACAGGCGAACCCGATTGGGATAATATGAGTGGCGATGGATGGGGATTCCTCCCTGCACGCATAGAGGCTTACGATAAGTTTACTGCCGATGATGTTCGTCGTGATGCAACCATTCTCGACTTCCGTGCCCTCAACGGCAAGGACGAGGCTGAGTCGTACCACCGCCGTTATCAGGATACCGGTCTCTGGTTGAAGAAGTACAGCAAAGTGACAGGAACATGTGCAGGTGCATCGTTCGACAATAACCTGAACTTCAACAACAACTACCGCTACTATCGCTACAGCGAGGCACTGCTCAATGCTGCTGAGCTTATTCTGCAGACAGGAGGCAATGCTGCTACTGCTACACAGTATGTCAACCAGGTACGTTCACGTGCAGGTATAAGCACACTGGCCAGCGTCACTATCGACGACATTCTCAACGAGCGCGACCTCGAGTTCATGGGTGAGGGTAAGCGTTACTGGGATCTGGTTCGCTCTGGCAAGGCTGCCACCGTATTGGTTCCAGACCAGTATAACTATCGTACCAACTCTTGGACTGAGAAGAAGAAGTACATTCCCATTGCACAGGGTGAGCTCGACTCTGATCCAGCACTCGTGCAGAATGACTATAAGTAATAGATAACTGATAATAAGTAAAAACAGAAATTATGAAAAATATAGCAAAATACATGGCTGGTGTTCTGCTGATGGGCCTGACGATCACATCGTGCTCACCGGAGAGCTTCGATGGTGCCAACGGCAGTCTGCCTTCCATCAACGACTACGCTGACAACTTCAACGTAACAGTAGACCAGGCAACCAATATCGCCACTTTCACATTCACAGGTGCCCAGGGTGTAACACCTTATTGGGTTGTAGATGGCGACACTGAAAACGCAACTCGTTCGGGTGCCTTCAGCTTCACTAAATACTGGCGTAAGAAAGGTGACCATAAGGTAGAGTGCCGCGTACTGGGCAAGAATGGCATGAGCGACGGTGCAATCACCAAAACTTTCACCATCGAGAAGACCAAGATGAACGGTTTCGGTGGATTTGATACTGAGAACAACAACATCCTGAAAGATGCTAATCTTAGTGATTTCTCAACATGGTTTGCAAATTCCGGTTGGGCCCCCTACGATGTACAGCCCTCACCCAAATACAACAATGGTGAGATTTCTATCCACTGGAATGAAGTAGGTCCAGACCGCTGGCAGGGTCAGTTTGCCCTGAACAACATGGGTATCACCCTGTCGAAAGACAAGAAGTACGACTTCTCATGCATCATCACCTCAACCAAGACACATGGTGGCTTCAAGATCAAGATCTGTCAGCAGGACAACGATGACAACCTCCTGATGGACAAAGACTTCAAGATCAGCGAGGCTGGCGAGCCCAAGTGCTTCTATGCCACAGAGCTGGATGGTATTGATGCCAGCAACGCCAAGATCGTGTTCGACTTTGGTGGTGGCCAGCCCGACACAGAATTTCTTATCGAGAATCTGGTAATCGTTGACCATGAGCTGAATGAAATTGAGGCTCCACAGGAACTGGCTGCAGAGTTCAACTACAACGATCCTAAGAACCTGTGGAAACAGATTGATGACGAACAGGCCTTCGAAGAAGGTTGCTGGTATGGAGATGCCGGTTGGGGCGACATGGGCTTCACACCTGCTGACCTGAAGTCGGTTCACCAGGGCGCCAAGCACACCATCACCATCCCTGCAACAACGGTCAATGAGCAGTGGCACGCCCAGTACTCACTGAATCTGACCAAGGGCATCGAATTACCATTTGAAGGTACCGACAAGATTGATTTCTCTTGTCACATCACCACATCAGCCAAGTTGCCTGGTGCCACATTCAAGTTAACACAGGCAGACGATGACAACAACTTCTTCTTTGCCGATCGTATAGAAATCAAGAAAGGCGAATGGGTGGTTCGTTATGAGAATGTACCTTTGAAAAAGGAACAAGCTGCTGCAAACATCAAGTTTGTCTTCGACTTTGCTGGTGCTGAGGAAGGCACAGAGATTACAATCAGTAACATCACTATCTTCAAGAAATAATTAGATGTTTTAAATTGGAGGTTGTATCTATTGTAACAACTTAGATACAACCTCCTTTATACCTTTATAAAAATAAGAAAAAAGATGAAGAATATGATAGCCATGAGCATCTTGTCGTGTGTATTAACCCTTTGTTCATGCGGCGGCAGCGAGAATGGGCCTGAAGTAGTAAAGCCATCAGAGGTTTCATGTACACCAACATCCATTGAGGCACCCGCAGTCGGTGGTACATTTACAGTGAATGTAACAGCCAGTGGAGAATGGACTGCATATACCGAAAACAACGATTGGGTAAAAGTATCTACCATGGGGTCGGCTTCTACAAAAGGAACAGCCACAATCACAGTAGCTGCCAATAAAGGCACCGCACGACAGGCCGTTGTAAACATCAAAAGTGGCACGGCGCGGCAGGCTGTCAGCATTAGTCAACAAGCACCATTACAGGTTTCAAAAAGTGAAATCCGCATGTCTTCAAGAGGTGAAAGCATCACTGTTAATGTAGATTGCCCCACCGAATGGACGGCTATAGCCAGTGACAATTGGATTACAACCACTAAGAACGGTAACCAACTGACTATTACCGCTGCCAAAAACGAATCAAAACAGTCACGTCAAGGCAAAGTAACCGTAAAAAATGACAACGAACAAGCGGAAATCAGAGTTATACAGAATTCGGCAGAAGACGCCGATATCAACACGCCTGAAGGCTACACTTTAGTATGGCACGACGAGTTTAACGAGGGGGATCAGCTCAATAGCGCTAACTGGGAATGGGAGAATCAGAATGCAGGTTGGGTAAATAACGAGCTGCAATACTATCGCCCAGGTACCAGCACCATCAGTGGTAAACATACAACCGAGTTAGCTGACGGATTCCTTAACATCAATTGTTTTAAGGGTGAAGATGGCAAAGTATATTCTGGTCGTATCAATGCCAAGAACGGCGGCCAAGGTTGGAAGTATGGTTATATAGAAGCCCGCATGATGCTTCCTCAAGGCAAAGGCACTTGGCCAGCCTTCTGGATGATGCCTATCAGTGTAGATTGGACAAATGAGGGATGGCCTAAGTGCGGCGAGATTGACATCATGGAGGAAGTAGGATGCGTGCCCAACGAGGTGTCATCGAGCTTGCACGCTGAGGGACACTACCATGCCAACAACACCCAGATCACAAAAGCACGCAACATCGGCACTGCCGAGACTGAGTTCCACACCTATGCCATCGAGTGGACAGCCGACTACATCAAAACCTATGTCGATGGTGCCCTCCTGCTCTCGTACGCCAGCGACCACACTATACGCAATTACCCATACGACAAGCCCTTCCACATTATTCTAAATCTGGCATGGGGTGGCTCTTGGGGCGCCATGAACGGTGTTGACGAAAGCGCTCTGCCCCTTACCATGAAGGTTGACTATGTACGCGTATTCCAAAAACAATAAGAGAGGCATCCAGTAATAAGAAAACATCATTATTATAGCATCACTATGAAAAAAGCAATCGTTTATCTGGCCGTGTTGTTATGCGCAGCCTGTACCACGAGAGGTGGAGATAAAGACGCAAACGGTTTTGTAACCATTCAGGGACATGACCTGATCAAACCAAACGGCGAGAAACTGCTGATACAAGGAACGAATCTCGGCAACTGGCTGAATCCTGAGGGATATATGTTCGGTTTCGGACGTACTAACTCGCCATGGATGATCGACCTGATGACGAAAGAAGCCGTAGGACCTGATTTTACGGCTGAGTTCTGGCAACAATTCAAAGACAACTATGTGACCAAGGACGATATCGACTTCATTGCCAAGCAAGGGGCAAACACCATCCGTCTGCCTTTCAACTACAAGCTCTTTACCGATGAAGACTATATGGGACAGACTGGACAAAAGGACGGCTACCAACGCATTGACTCTGTAGTGAACTGGTGCAAAGCCAACAACCTTTATCTGATACTTGATATGCACGACTGTCCAGGTGGACAGACGGGCGACAACATCGACGACGGACACGGATACCCATGGTTGTTTGAAAGTGAAAAGAGCCAAGAACTGTTCTGTAAGATATGGCAGCAGATAGCATACCGGTACAGCAAGGAGACCACCATCTTAGGCTACGAACTGATGAACGAGCCCATTGCTCACTATTTCACCAATCGCGATTCACTCTATACCCTGCTGCAACCTCTTTACAAAAAGGCGGTACAGGCTATCCGACAGGTAGACAAAAACCATATCATCTTGTTAGGTGGTGCCCATTGGAACAGCTTCTTCTGGATGCTGGATGATGCCAGCTACGACGACAAACTGATGTACACCTGCCACCGCTACGGCGGTCCTGCCACCAAGGAGGCCATCACGCACTACATCAACTTCCGCGACTCCATCAACCGCCCCATGTATATGGGCGAGTTCGGTCACAATACGATGGAGTGGCAACGCGACTTTGTGAGGGTACTGAAGGACAATAATATCGGCTACACCTTCTGGCCATATAAGAAGGTTGATAACTCGTGTATGATGGCCATCAAGCGCCCAGAGGGCTGGGACAGCATCGTGGTAAAATACTCAGAAACATCACGCAACACCTACCAGGAGTGGCGTGAAGCACGTCCTGATCAGGCACAATTCCGACAGATGCTCAAGCAGTTTGCTGAGAACTGCCGCTTTGAGAACTGCACCCCACAAAAGGACTATATCCAGAGCATGGGCATGCAATAGCCAAAAGACAGACTTAAAGAGTTATCCTTCAATACCAATCTCTTTAACGAGCCGCTCGAAGTCATCGCGATTTCCGGCGGCTTTATTCTTGATACGAGTACGATAGGAATAAATAGAATTGGGCGAATAGCGTAAAAACTCAGCAATACGCGAACTCTCATCAATACCTAAGCGGATTAACGCAAAGATACGCAAATCGGTATTCAAGCGATTATTACCTGTAGGATAGATTTCCTCTCCTGGGCGTAGCAGAGCATTGAAATCACGTATGAACGTTGGGAAGAGGCGCAGAAACACGTCATCGAAATTATCGAAGAGTTCCTTCAACTCGTCTTCTTTCAGCTGATTGCTATTAGTCATACGCAACAAATCGTTCTGTTGACCGGCTTTCAACTTACGATTAATCTTGATACGGTAGTTGTCGAGTTTATCAATATACTCCGAACAGATGCTGAGGAATTTGCCGATATACACATCCTTCACGCGATTTGAATCATTGAGTTGGCGGTTGGCCTCAGAGAGGTCTGTATTGCGTTCTGATAGCTGGGCATTCAGCAAGGCAAGCTCATCGTTAGCAGTTTTCAGTTCGTTACGAGCAATTGCTAACTGTTTACGTTTTTTCTGAACATAGAGTAAAAGTATCAACAAGCCAATCAATAACAGACTGATGGCAACGACTGTAAAACGAAGGTTAGTATTGGCCTGATGCAAACTGTTTTTATACTGGTCGTTGATGCGGGTAAGGATGGGTGACACTTGCCATGAACGCATATGGGTACTAAACTGAGAGATACAGTTCCACGAAAAATCCATATACCTATATGCACGATCCAAATCACCATCGTACTCAACCAACGAGTTGGCCAGACTCCAAAGAGCGCCCTGGTCCATGATGGCCAAACGGATATCAGTGAGTGCCGAGCGGATGAGCCAGTACTGCTGCAATTCCACATTGCTTTGAAGACCTGAGTTCACTGCCTTCTTCTTATATATTTCCGAGCGATAAAACGCCATAATAGCGTACTGACGGGTGTTGGGTTTTACCAATTGTAGCCACTTGTCGCTATAAGCCAGAGCCTCATCGAGCTGATTCTGATTATTGAGTACCTGTGAGCGTAACCCCACATACTCAGCTGACTCTGGAGGGAGAAGATTGAACAGTGAATCGCGAATCACATCTGCCCGTTTAAAGAACTGACTACTTAAACGTTTCTCGTGAGAGTAATAGCCCATCTCGCCATACAAGTCCTTACGCCCACTCAGATAAGTAATCATCATATCCTGTGTGAGTTGGCTCACATCTATAGCCTTGAAATGATACTCAGCTTCTGGATAGAAACCTGTATCCGCCAATTGGCAGGCCATAGCCAATTGACTCTGAGTCTTTAAATCCTGTCGTCCTAAACGATCAGCACAATCCATACAGACCTGCAGGTAGTGGATAGCTGAATCATTGACAAAGGTGGCATACTCACGATATAGACTGAAAGCAAACTGATACTGTTCCTGATCATTTCGAGCCGAATCATACTGACGGTTCAAAGTGCGGATGACGTCAGATTTCTGTTTTTGGTAATAAGCTGAAGAATCGATTGCAGCATCAAGTTGACGATAAAGCATCGCAAGATTGATCTCAGCAGACCAACATACAGAAACGTCTATAATTATCATTAAACACAAAATAAACAGTCTTCTCATTATTGTTTTAGAATTATTGATGATGCAAAAATACAAATTTTCTGTGAAACAACCAAATTTATATCCTGATATTTTATATAAAAACCTCTAAAATTATCTATATTTTCAGAATATCCACAGCAGCACTTATCACCTGATTATCAAATACTTATATTTTAAACCACAACAAATACATCTATATTATAGCCTTGATTACCCACATGCATATTGTTTTTATGTTTAAATTT
Source organism: Prevotella sp. P6B4 (assembly GCF_000619985.1). Lineage (NCBI taxonomy): Bacteria > Pseudomonadati > Bacteroidota > Bacteroidia > Bacteroidales > Prevotellaceae > Prevotella > Prevotella sp. P6B4. Next base: position 25,849 of record NZ_JHVE01000001.1, on the reverse strand, counting down.
GCACCCAGAGACGAATAACTCCAAAAAATCTTAAGTAACTAACAAATTAATTATGGTACAAAAAGAAGAAAGAAGAATTCTTAAGTCTGGCAAATTCAGCTGGCTCATGATTCTGATGCTACTGGTTACCCTCCCTGCCTTCTCGCAAGTGCAGAAGATTGAGGGTACGGTATTTGACTCACAGGGAGAACCTGTGATTGGTGCTTCGGTTATTGAGATTGGCACATCGAATGGTGTGGCTACCGATCTCGATGGAAAGTTCTCGCTCAACGTGAAAGCAGGTTCACGCTTGCGCGTATCATTTATTGGTTATCAGACCAAAGAGGTGAAAGCCGCCAACGGAATGAAGGTGACACTTGCCGACGACAGCAATCTACTGGAAGAGGTGGTTGCCATCGGTTATGGTTCAGTAAAGCGAAAGGATGTCACTACAGCCGTAAGCAGTGTATCAACCAAAGACCTCGAGAACCGTCCGATTGTATCAGCCGCTCAGGGTATGCAGGGAAAGGCCGCCGGACTGCAGATTTCACAGGCTAATGGTCAACCTGGTAGTGCCCCTACCGTACGTGTGCGTGGTACTACTTCACTGAATGGAAGTAACAACCCTCTGTATGTAGTTGACGGTGTGCCTTTCGAGGATATCGACTTCTTGGCAGCAGATGATATCGACGACATCCAGATTCTGAAGGATGCATCAAGTGCAGCCATCTATGGTAGCCGCGCTGCCAATGGTGTGATTATTATCAGCACCAAACAGGGAAAACAGGGTGTAGCAAAGGTGAGCTTGAACGCACACTATTCTTTTTCACAGGTAAACCATACGCCCAAAGTACTTAACGCCTGGGAGTATAAGGAACTGATGGACGAAATCGGTCTGGTAAAACTGCCTGAAGGTCTGGAAGACCAGACCGATTGGAAAAAGGAGACCTTCCGTACAGGTGCTGTCCAGAACTACCAGTTGCAGATTACCAATGGTACCGACAAACTACGTTACTACTTGTCGGGCGGTTACACACGTGAGAACGGTGTCATCAAGGAAACCGACTTTGAGCGTTATAACTTCCGTGCTGCTGTAGAAAATGATCTGCGCAAGTGGTTGCGTTTGAACGCCAGCGTAACTTATTCCGACTATACGTATCGTGGTAGTATTATCTCTGGTAATGGTGCTAACCGTGGTGGTGTGCTGATGTCGGTTATCAACACGCCCACCTATGCTCCCATCTGGGATCCTGAGAATCCAGGTCAGTACAACGATAATTTCTATGGCGTAAACATCACCAGTCCACTGAATAACATTGCCCGTACCAAGGACAACCGTTCAAACTACAACAAGCTGATTGCCACAGGTAAGGCAACAGTTTACTTCATGCCTGAGCTCACATTTTCATCAAGTTTGTCGATGGAACGCACGCAGGGCACAACCATGAACTTCCTCGATCCATTCGAGACACTCTATGGACGCAATACAAACGGTACAGGTTACGATGCACGTAGCATCCGTACCACACTTACCTTTGATAATATCCTGAACTTCAAGAAGAATATCGGTGCTCACGGTTTCGATGTAATGTTGGGTTCATCAGGCACAAGCGACAAGAGCTCTAACAACTGGATTAACGGTTCGAACTACGCCAATGCAGATATCAAGACCCTGAACGGCGCCAACAAGATTTCGTGGACAGGCACTGGTTCGTGGGCAGGCCATTGGGCTATGCAGTCATACTTTGCACGTCTGTCGTATAATCTCAACGACACCTATCTCTTCACCGCCAATATGCGTGCCGATGGTTCATCGAAACTGGCTCCTGGTCATCGTTGGGGTTACTTCCCTTCATTCTCAGCAGCATGGCGCGTTACTCAGGAGAAGTTTATGAAGAACATCTCTTGGATTGACGACCTGAAAATTCGTGGCGGTTGGGGACAGACCGGTAACCAGAGCGGACTGGGCAACAACAGCTATCTGGCCTCATACAACATCAACCGCATTCAGTGGTTTGGCGAAGGCAACGATGAGAATGCCACACCAACCCGCAGCCAGAGTTCACTCTCTAATCCCGAGCTTACTTGGGAGACAACCACACAGACCGACCTTGGTATTGACATTACTGTGTTGAAAAACCGCTTGACACTGTATGCCGACTACTATTACAAAAAGACCAGCGATATGCTGATGTGGATTACACTGCCTACAGGTTCGGCAGCTGCTAACTCACTGCCTTACAACGGCGGCGAGATTGTGAACAAGGGTTTCGAGTTTACCCTGAGTTCAAAGAACATTGTTGGCAAGAACTTCAATTGGAATACCGACTTTAACATATCGTTCAACCGCAACGAGCTGAAGAGTCTAAAGCTGACACAGATTTACTACGCCGCCACCACCACCGACTTTATCAAAGAGGCTGTGGTACGCAACACGCCAGGTCGCCCATTGGGTAGTTTCTGGGGGTATATTAGCGATGGTGTAGATCCTGAGACTGGCGAACTGATGTACCGCGACGTGAATGGCGACGGCATGATTTCTGCATCTGACCGCACTTATATTGGCGATCCTAACCCCGACTTCACTTTTGGTCTCACAAACACCTTCTCTTATAAAGGTCTGAACCTGAGCGTACTCATCCAAGGCAGCTATGGTAACGATGTTTACAACGTAGGCCGTATGGAGACTGAGGGTATGTATGATGGTAAGAACCAGACCACACGTGTGCTGGAGCGCTGGCGCGTACCTGGACAGATAACCGATGTGCCCAAGGCTGGTTTCGAAATGCACAACTCAAGCTACTTCCTCGAAGATGGTTCATATATCCGTCTGAAGGATGTATCTCTCTCATACGATGTACCCCGCCATATCATTAAGCGTATTGGACTGACCAAGTTGCAGCCATATATGTCGGCAACCAATCTGCTCACTCTCACCAAGTACATGGGCATGGATCCAGAGGTCAACCAGAATGGCAACAGTGGTGCTGTTCAAGGCCTCGACTGGGGAACATATCCTCTCTGCAAATCATTCTCAATTGGATTGAAAGTTGAATTTTAATTAAGTATCAAGATTATGAATAACAATATAGCAAAATATCTCCGTGCTGGCATCATGGGTTGTGCTCTCAGTGGTGTGATGGTTTCATGTTCACTCGATATGGATCCGATCTCTGATCCTACCGAACTCACCGAGGGTGTACTCACCGATTCTGTAGCTGCAGTACTGAAGGACAAGCAGGCAGCTGTCGACCAGCGCAAGAATCTGTATGAACTGCTTCGCAATCGTCAGGAGCACTGGTCGCTCGATCTGCTGCTCATCGCCGAAGCTCATTCTGACAATGCCTATGCAGGAACGACAGGTGCCGAGGTGGTGCCTTACGAGACCAACTCTATCGATGCGTCAAACTCTGTATTGAGCCGCGACTGGACCCGCTACCTGGCAGATATCGCACAGGCTAATGTACTGATTAACGGACTCGACGAGTTGCGTGCCAAGAATCAGGTAAGCGATGCAGAATGTCGCCAATGGCAAGCCGAAGGTAAAATCTTCCGTGCCCTTGTGATGTTTGATATGGCACGTCTGTGGGGTTCGTTCCCTGTAATCACAAGCATTGCCAAGACTATCACCAACGAGAATGTAGAAGAGGTTTATCCAACATACTATCCTCCCAAGATGACATCGGAGGAATGCTACCAGCAGGTCATCAAGGACTTGGAAGAGGCAGCAGTCGATGCACCCGACTTCTCTAATACAGACCGTACCCTGCTCACCAAGACCGTGGCTCAGGCCATGTTGGCTAAGGTGTATGCCGAACGACCCGTACAGGATTATAATAAGGTGATTGAATATGCAGAGAAGGTGAAGGCGACAGCCGGCCTGACACTCGAGGCTGACTATGCCACCCTCTTTGGCTACGATGCGGACAAGAAGGACTGTGTGAAGCGTAACACCAGCGAGGGCATCCTTGAAGTGCACTACTCTACAGGTAATGGCAACTGGGAGACCTGGATGTACGGTCGCCAGCTCGACGACTATGAGTACTATTTCACATGGGCCAAGTGGATCACGCCCTCACGCGACCTGATCCGCGACTTCACCGAGGAAGGCGACGAGGTGCGTTTCAATGAGAGTGTAGTTTACTACGAATGTACTTGGAACAACTACTACCCTGCTTCGCACTACCCCTTCATGTACAAGTGTCGCTCGTCATACCAGAACCGCTACAAGCTGCGCCTGGCTGATATCCTGCTGATGGAGGCAGAGGCCTATGCTCATCAGGGCAAGACACAGGAAGCAGCCGCACTGGTTAACCAGATTCGCAGTCGTGTTGGTTTGAAGGATATCGACGCTACTGGTGACATGGTAGAGAAAGTGCTTCATGAGCGCAGACTGGAGTTGGCATTCGAGGGTCAGCGCTGGTTCGACCTCTGCCGCAATGGCAAGGTTGAGAAGTACATGAATGCAGTCTATGCCAAAGACTCTGGTCGCCTAGCCCAGAAGCGCACCTTCGATGAGAACTCTTATCTGTTGCCTCTGCCACAGACTGCTCTCGACGAGAACATTAATCTTGAACAAAATCCTGGATATTAAAAGGAATTATGAAGTTTAGTAGTAAAGAAGTTAAGAATTAAAGCAATGAAAACAAATATGTCAATATTAAGCATAGCCACCGCACTGTTGCTCTCAACAACAGCTTGCACAAACAGTGCATCTATCGATGATAGTCCTCGCCCTGCCGGTCAGGGTAGTGAACCAACGCCTGCTGGTAAGGTTGCCACGATTTACACCACTACTGGCAGTGGCGCTCAGCTTCTCAATATGACTAAGGCTGAGATCTTCAATGGTAACAACATGGCACCATCAACCATCATCGTTGATCCTACACAGCAGTTCCAGACGATGGATGGATTCGGATTCGCCATCACCTACTCTACTTGTTACAACCTGCTCAAGATGAGTGCTGACGATCGTGCCGCTTTCCTGAAGCAGACATACTCTGAAACTGAGGGTTATGGTGTTAGCTATGCCCGTATCAGTATTGGTTGCAACGACTTCTCGTCGACCGAGTACTCACTCTGTGATGAGCCCGGTTTGGAGAACTTCCGACTCTATACCGACGAGACACAGTATGTGATTCCCATTCTAAAGGAGATTCTAGACATCAACCCCAATGTGAAAATCATTGCTGCGCCTTGGACTTGTCCAAAGTGGATGAAGGTTGCTGATATCGACACCAAGAAGGCTTTCGACTCTTGGACAGACGGACATCTGAACCCTGACTATCGTAAGGACTATGCCCAATACTTTGTAAAGTTCATTGCTGCTATGAAGCAGCAGGGCATCAATATCTATGCTGTCAGCCCACAAAACGAGCCTCTAAATAAGGCCAACTGCGCTTCGCTTTATATGCCTTGGCAGGAAGAGGCTCCATTCGTAGCCGAACTCGCCTCTGCATTCAAGAAGAATGGTATCGTAACCAAGATTTATCTCTTCGATCATAACTACAACTATGATAATATCGAGGATCAGCAGGACTATCCTGTTAAAGTTTACAATGCACTTGGCAACGAGTTCGAGGGCTCTGAGCTGGTGGTAGGTTCAGCATATCACGACTACGGTGGCAAAAACACAGAGCTCACCGATATCCACACTCAGGCACCCGACAAGGAACTCATCTTCTCTGAGTCGAGTATCGGAACATGGAACGATGGCCGTAATCTGTCAAAGCGTCTGATGGAGGACATGAAGAATGTCACACTGGGAACCGTAAACCAGTGGTGTAAGGCCGTATTGGTATGGAACCTGATGCTCGATATGAACATGGGGCCCAACCTGGATGGTGGTTGTCAGACATGTTTTGGCGCTGTTGATATATCAATGGACTATAAGACAATCACCCGCAATTCACACTACTATGTTATCTCTCACATGGCCAGCGTCGTTCGCCCTGATGCCCAGCGCATCGGTGTAACCCAGCGTTCACTCACTAAGAACGGGTTGGTTTACTCAGCTTTCCGCAACCCTGACGGCAGCTATGCAACTGTTGTTCTTAACAATTCCGATGAGAACATCACAGCCGTTATCAGCGATGGTCAGAACCACTTCCGTACCGTTGTTCCTGCCCAGTCGGTTGTTTCATGCAAATGGTAAGAATCATTGATAATAGATAATTATGAAGACTAAGATATCTCAAATAGGTAGCATGCTCTTGGGCGCAGCACTATGCATGCTCTCTTCGTGTATCAACGAAGATTATAAGAATATTGTACAGCAGGGCGATCCCCTGATTGGCATCAGCGCCTTGGGTAGTGTAGAAATGGGACAGACGGTTTCTTTCGATGTCAACTGTACAGACAAGACTGGTGAACGTCTTTCTACGCTCAAAGCCGAACTGCTGTTCACCAACGAGTCTGTTGACGAAGTGGTTATTCGTACCAAGGAAGCTGGCGACTACACTGTCAATCTCAACGTACCCTTCCTACAGTACATTCCCAACGGCGATGCAACCGTACGTCTCACGCTACAGAATGTGACTACCTCAAAGACGATTGTCGAGGTGCCTCTTACAGTAGAGCGTCCACACCTCGCAGAACTACAGTTTATAGCCGATGATGGTACTGCATTCGATATGACTGAGGGCGACGACTACCTTTATACTGCTACCATAAACACCAAACAGAACGCCTTCAAAGGTTACTTCATGACCAAGGATGAGAAGTGGAGCTTTGGTAGTAATGGTTCTGAGATTGAGCTGGGACAGAAAGGCAACATAGACTTCGTCACTAACGAAACAGGTAACGTAACCGTAAGTTTCAACATCTGTGATTATAGCTATGGTCCTAATGAAGAAATCAGTATTCAGCCTCTGAACTTCACAGAGTCAGATAACGTGATGACCCGTCAGTTGGAACAAGGACGCGAGTACACTATCGGTGGTATCGTTAATGAAGACTGGTTCATCGACCCCGACTTCTTTGAACTGAACGACGACGGCAACTATGTGTTCCGTGCTATTGACGGCACCTATACACTGACTGCATATAATGGATATAAGTTCCTGCAAGTATATAGCGGTACAGCCGACGAGCCTGCCACTCTACAGGCTGACGGATCTGGTGCTATCTGGGTGATTGGCGGCAACGGCATCAATAAGCCCTACCTCAACTCATCCAACAACAATGGTTGGTGGACAGGTACAGAATGGGATCAGGCAACGGCTCAGATTAAGGATAAGGTTTACCAGCTCACCCTCACTGTTGGCAAACAACTCTCTGCTACCGACATCAACTTCAAGTTCTTTGGACAGCCCAACTGGGGTATAGAGTTCAAAGGTGATGGCAGCGACTACTCGCTGGTATGCGACAACGACGTGTTTGGCGTGGGCGACGGTAATGGTCACGACAATGGTAACATCTATCTGAAAGAGGGTGTCACGCTGAACGAGGGCGATACCTATATCTTCACTATCGATCTGACAGGTGGCACGCAAAATGCGCCACTCACCATCAAAAAAGGAGCTGGTGAGGGTACACAACTGGTGACACTGGCTGACAAAGACCCACAAATCATGTCACTCAAGAAAGGAATGACCTTGCAGTTCGATGGTATCGTAAATAATGACTGGTACATCGATCCCGACTTCCTGAAAGCAAATGGTGATGGCACCTATACATTCCTTTGCATCAACGGTCAGTATGCTATTAAAGCTTATGCCGACTATCAATACGTACAGGTTTATCCTGTTAACGACGAGGGTAAACCAGCCACACTACAGGCAGATGGAACCGGTTCTGTTTGGATTATCGGTAGCGATTGCGTAAACAAGCCTTTCCTCAACTCAGGCAACAACAAAAGCTGGTGGACCGACCCCGACTGGGATCAGTGCATGGCTCCTATCGCCAAGGGGAAATATCGCATCACCCTTACCGTGGGTCAGCAACTCAAAGCCAGCGACATCAACTTCAAGTTCTTCGGTCAACCCACCTGGGGTATAGAATTCAATGGTAAGGGTGGAGAGTACCACCTCGACTCTGACAACGATTGGTTCCGTGTAAATGCAGCAGATAGCGACAATGGTAACATCTTCCTGAAGGACGGTGTGACACTCACAGAAGGCGACATCTTCGAGTTTACCATTGATTTGAGCGCCGGTATTGCCAATGGAATCCTCAACGTAGAGAAGAAATAAGGTACCTTACGACTATATTTCATCCACTTTTTCCCGTGTATAAATATATCGTAATTATCTAAAGTGCAAGAAGTTACGCTTTATACAAGGCGTAACTTCTCCACTTGTTTTGTTACATAACCTTGTGCGTATCTGATAATATTGTAATTTTGCAGTCGGAAACTTAAAACCCAAGTAGAAATGATGAAACTATTGTTTTCAACTTTGTTGCTTATGACGACTTCAGCCACTTCGCAGGCTCAGAGTCTGCCAGCTTATCTCGACGAGACTAAGCCCATTGAGCAGCGCATCGATGATGCTCTCAGCCGTATGACGCTCGACGAGAAGATTGCCGTGATTCATGCGCAATCTAAGTTTTCCAGCCCTGGTGTTAAACGTCTTGGATTTCCTGATTTATGGACTGACGATGGCCCTCATGGTGTTCGTCCTGATGTACTTTGGGATGAATGGGAGCAGGCTGGCCAGACCAACGATTCATGTGTTGCATTCCCTGCACTCACCTGCTTGGCTGCCACATGGAATCCCCAGTTGGCGCGTCTGTATGGAGAAAGTCTTGCAGAAGAGGCACTTTACAGAAATAAACATGTTATGTTAGGCCCTGGTGTAAACATCTACCGCACACCACTGGGCGGTCGCAACTTCGAGTATATGGGCGAAGACCCTTGGTTGGCCTCACGTATGGTTGTTCCCTATGTACAGGGACTCCAGTCAAAAGGTGTTGCAGCCTGTGTCAAGCACTATGCGTTGAATAACGACGAAGAATATCGCCATCAGGTTAATGTAGTCATTTCTGATCGTGCGCTCCACGAAATTTATCTCCCCGCTTTCAAGGCGGCGGTTCAGGAGGGTGGTGCCTGGAGCATCATGGGTGCCTACAATCTATATAAAGGTCAGCACAACTGCCATAACAGCATCATGCTCAACAAAATCCTGAAAAAGGACTGGGGCTTTGATGGAGTAGTCATCAGCGACTGGGGCGGTTGTCACAACACCGAAGAGGCCATCAATAATGGTCTTGACCTGGAGTTTGGATCATGGACCGATGGTCTTACCATGGGTGCCACCAATGCTTACGACAACTACTATCTCGCTTTGCCCTACAAAAAACTGATTCAAGAGGGCAAATATAGCACAAAGGAGCTCGATGAAAAAGTTCGTCGCGTGCTTCGTTTGTTCTATCGTACAACAATGAACCGACAGAAACCTTACGGATTTCTTTGCTCTGAGAGTCACTATCAGGCAGCACTTAGAATCGCCCAGGAGGGCATCGTTCTGATGAAGAATGATAAGATGAAAGAATTGAAAAACGAAACGTTGCTGCCACTTGATTTGTCAAAGACCAAGAAGGTTCTGGTTGTTGGCGAAAACGCCATCAAAATGATGACCGTTGGTGGAGGATCCTCATCGCTCAAAGCACAGCGTGAGATTCTCCCCCTCGACGGTATCAAAGCTCGCTTCGCAGGTATCGATGTTGACTATGTCCGAGGTTACGTAGGCGACACCGTTCAGAGTTACAATGGTGTGACTGTAGGTCGTTCACTCTACGAAACCCGCTCGCAGGCAGAGCTCACCGCCGAGGCAGTAGAAAAGGCTCGTCAGGCAGATGTCGTTATCTTCGTGGGAGGCCTTAACAAGAGTAACCATCAGGATTGCGAAGGTCACGACCGCAAGAACTACGAGTTGCCATACGCTCAGAACGAGGTCATCGAGGCTATTCTCAAAGTGAATCCCCGCTTGGTCTACGTCAACATCTCTGGTAATGGTGCTACCCTACCGTGGATCCAGAAGGTTCCCGCAGTGGTTCAGGCTTGGTTCATCGGTTCTGAAGCAGGCGAAGCTATCGCATCCGTTCTCGCAGGCGATGTCAATCCATCAGGCAAACTGCCATTCACCTGGTATGCATCACTCGACCAATGCGGCGCCCACGCCACAGGCAGCTATCCCGGAACTTGGCGCGATGATTATAAGATTATTGACGAGGAATATAAAGAAGGTATCTATGTAGGCTATCGCTGGACCGACAGCAGAAAGATTAAGCCGCTCTTCGCATTCGGACATGGACTCAGCTATACTACATTCAAGTTAGGTAAAGCCACAGCCAATAAAGCAGAGCTCACTGAAGGTGGTCAGATCAGTTTCACAGTACCCGTCACTAATACCGGCAAACGAGCTGGTAGCGAGACCATACAACTCTATATTTCCTCTAAGCGGAGTACAGTAGACCGTCCCGTCAAGGAGCTCAAGGCTTTTGAGAAAGTCAGCCTCCAGCCTGGTGAGACACGCAACGTAACCCTCACCATTGGTACCGACGCACTCAGTTATTACGACGAGACAACAAGCAACTGGCGCACCGAGCCAGGACGATTCGAAGCCCTGATCGGTACAGCCTCAAACCAGCTCCCAACCAAATGCACATTCCAGCTAAGATAGATTTCATACTCATACATAAGTATTAATTTTAGGTACATACATAGTTGATATTAGTTAGTAATTAGTAGTTCCAAAAAAAAGAAAGATTGTTACAGGATTACACAAAAAAGGTCTGGGAATAAAAATATTTCCAGGCTTTTTTTATTATTTCCTAAAAAATATGTATATTTGCACCCAAAACAATACAACTAATGATGACAGTGCATAAAGGAAAAATACTAAAATAGGAAATGAAAAAAGGACTACTAATTAGCATATTACTGATGATGTCCGGCATCATGTTGGCAGACAAGCAATTAGATCTGGAGGAATACTGCCGCCAGATAGACGAAGCAATAGAACATTCGGCCGACTATGTAGCTGCGCATGAGAAGAAAATCAATGAAGTAAGGCACGCACTGGCATTAGGAGCAAATGCTAAAGAAAAATACGAGCGGAATTTCCAGTTATATGAACTTTACAAACCATTTGTAAGCGATTCCGCCATGTATTTTCTGGGAGAGTGCATCAAGTTGGCTGATGGTATGGATGATGCTTCAAGTTCGGTCAAATGCCGTGCGCTGATGGCTATCAGATGTGCAAACATCGGTATGTATGATGAAGCACTCGACATCCTGGATTCTATCCGTCCGACAGGTATAGACACGTTATCGCTCGGCATCTACTACGAAGCTTATAATAATGTATACAGCGAGCTGGCCTACTATACACGACTTGACCACATGAAACAGAGGTACCAAGCCCAAGCCAACCGCTATAAACAGCTCATGTTCCAATTCCTCCCACCCACCTACGAGACCTGTTTCCTGCGACGCGAACAGCAAGCACAAGGCGAGGGGAAATTAGATGAAGGTATGCGCATTAACGATGAGTGGCTGAAAACCGTAGAACCAGGTAGCCATCCTTACGCAATGGTAGCCCTATACCGTTACATAGAATTCAAGTTGAGAGGCGACAAAGAACAGATGATACACTGGCTGGTAGAATCAGTACTGGCCGACATCCGCAATGCAGCCATGGACCAAGGTTCTATGTGGGAATTAGCTAATGAACTCATGCTTAGCGGTTATATCGACAAGGCCTCCAGCTACATCAGTTTTACCAGTGATTGCGCCAATCGCTATGGTTCGCGCCAACGTAACTGGCAGATAGCACCTCTACTCACACATATTGCCAAGAACTACAAGTCGCAAAGCGAACACACTACCAACCAGTTGCGTATAACGCTGGGAGCAATCAGTATGCTGCTGTTGTTATTGTTAGGTGTCTTATTCTTCCTGCATCGCCGCAACCGTCAGCTCGATACGGCACGAATGGCTTTAAAAGGAAAGAACGACGAGTTGGCCACCGCTAACAGTCAACTGGCCGAACAGACAAAAGAACTCTCAACCCTGAATGCCCAACTTTCAACCCTCAACTCTCAACTCTCTGAGAGTAACCGGGTAAAGGAGGAGTATATCGGACGGTTCATGAGTCTCTGCTCACAGTATATCGATAAACTTGACAACTATCGCAAAATGGTGAACAAGAAGATGAAGAACAAGGAGTTGGAAGATCTGTTCCTGATGTCGAAGTCGACAGAGCTAAAAGAGAAGGAGCTGGAGGAACTATACCAGAACTTCGACTCGGTGTTCTTGCATCTGTTCCCGAACTTCGTCAATGATTTTAACGCGCTTCTGCAACCAGAGATGCGCGTCACGCCCAAAGAAGAGAACCGGCTGACGACAGAAATCCGTATCTTTGCGCTGATACGCTTGGGCATTGAAGACTCATCAAAGATTGCTGAGTTCCTGCACTATTCGGTCAACACGATATACAACTATCGCGCCCGTATCAAGAACGGTGCCCTTGACAATCGTGAGAACTTCGAACGGCGTATCAAGGATCTGGGTATGATTCAATAATTAACAAAAAATTAAGAAAATATCATTTTATCGACTAATTGGCGGTTATAATCTACTAACCGTCAATTATTTGTATAAAAAATTTGGAACTTATCGATAAACTTCGTACCTTTGCCGACGAAATCAAATATGATTAATATGAAGAAAAGAGCGATAGTATTAGGTCTGGCCCTGCTGGCAATCACAGCATCGGCTCAGAAAAAATGGACTATGCAGGAATGTATTGACTACGCAATGGAGAATAACATCACCTTGCAGAAATCAAAACTGCAGAAACAGAGCGCTACCGAAGACCTGAAAGGTTCGAAAGGTGCGCTACTGCCTACTGTGAACGCCTCGACCAACCAGAGCATTGGTTATCAGCCATGGAAGGATTCGGGTGTATCTACCGTAACCAACGGTATGGTGAACACCAAGGTCGACAAGACCTACTATAATGGTTCGTATGCCATCAACGCCCAATGGACAGTGTGGAATGGCGGGCGCAATACCAACACCGTTAAGCTGAATCAGATAGCCGAAGAGCAGGCAGAGCTACAGACCCAAGAGACAGCCAACTCTATTCAGGAGCGCATCGCACAGATATATACCCAGATACTATATCTCGACGAGAATGTCAAGGTAAACGAGCAAATGCTGGAAACCGCCAAGAAAAACGAGGAGCGCGGTCGCGAAATGGTTAACGTGGGTAAGATGTCGAAGGCCGATCTGGCCCAGCTAACCGCCCAGCGTGCTACCGACGAGTACAACATCGTAGAGACACGCAGCCAACTGCTCAACTACAAGCTCCAACTGAAACAACTGTTGGAAATAACCGACGAGACAGAGTTTGATGTGGCCATCCCCGAGATTACCGATGCCATGGTGATGAAAGAGGTGCCCTCACTACAAAGAGTCTATGAACAGGCTTTAACCAATCGTCCGGAGATAGAACGTTCAAAGTTAGCCATCAAGAGCAGCGACGTCAACCTGAGTATCGCCAAAGCCGGATGGTTACCCACACTGAGTGTATCAGGAAGTTTCGGCACCAGCACCAATTCGTTGAGTTCCAATGGCTGGGGAAAACAGATAAAGACCAACTTCGATGCCATGGCAGGTGTATCGGTCAGTGTCCCCATCTTCGATGGTCGCTCAACCAAGACTTCTGTCAACAAAGCCAAAATCCAGCAGCAGTCAGCACAATTAGACTTATTGGATCAACAGAAGACCCTCTACTCCACCATACAGGAATATTGGCTGAACGCCCAGACCAACCAACAGAAGTATCGTGCAGCCAGCGCTACGGTCGAAAGCGAGCAGCAAAGCTATGATCTATTGTCAGAACAGTTCCGACTGGGATTAAAGAATATTGTAGAACTGATGACTGGGAAGGACAATCTCCTGTCGGCTCAGCAGAACCAGCTGCAGTCTAAGTACCAGACCATCTACAACCAGCAGATGTTGAAGTTCTACGAAACAGGAGAAGTAAAATAGTGAATAGTGATTAGTGAATAGTGAAAAGTGAATAGTGATAAGACATATGAAAAAAATCGGTAAAAAAGGATGGATAGGCATTGGCGTTGTGGCCGCCATCATCATTGTAGCATTGGTAAAATGCACAGGAGGTAAAAAGGATGAGAAAATTACCTTCGACACCGCCAAGGTAGAAAAGACCAACATCCAGACCAGTATTACCGCTACTGGCACCATCGAGCCAGTGACAAGTGTAACGGTAGGTACTCAGGTTAGTGGTATCGTCAGTCATCTGTATGTCGACTATAACTCAGTTGTCAAGAAGGGTCAGGTGATTGCCGAACTCGACCGTACCAATCTGATCAGCGAATTGAATACCGCCAAGGCCAACCTGAGTAGCGCACAGAGTTCGCTCAATTACCAGTTAGCTAATTATAATAGGTATAAGGAACTGCACGAAAAGGGATTGGTAAGCGCCGACGAATACGAGAGTGCCAAACTGCAGTATCTGCAGGCCAAGGAGCAGGTAAACTCATCGAAAGAGAATGTACAGAAAGCACAGACCAACTTAGGTTATGCCACCATTACATCACCTATCGATGGTGTCATCCTCTCAAAATCTGTTGAAGAGGGCCAGACCGTGGCAGCATCTTTCAATACACCAGAGCTGTTTGTCATCGCTCAGGATCTGACTGACATGCGTGTGATTGCCGATATCGACGAGGCCGACATAGGTGGTGTAAAGGAAGGTCAGCGTGTTAGCTTCACTGTCGATGCTTTCCCCGATGATCAGTTCGAGGGACGTGTCACTCAGGTGCGCCAGCAGGCTACCACAGAGAGTAATGTAGTGACCTACGAGGTTGTTATCTCTGCGCCTAATGCAGATTTAAAACTGAAACCTGGTCTGACTGCCAATGTGACCATCTTCACACTCGAAAAGAACGATGTGCTGGCAGTCCCCGCCAAGGCGCTACGCTTCCAGCCCAACGAGGCCTTCCTCCAGAAGGGAGAGACCATCGAGGACTGCGAGGGCGACCACAAGCTATGGACCAAGGAGGGAACAGTATTTAAAGCCCACAAAGTAGAGATCGGCACTACCAATGGTATGATGACCGAGATAATCAGTGGCATCAAGGAGGGTACAGAGGTTTTATCAGACTTCAACATCAGTGGTGGTGCTGCCGAAACCGAACAACAGCAGGCTGGTAACCCATTCATGCCACGCCCAAGAAACAATAACAACAAGAGTGGTCAAAATGGTGGCGGAGCCCCAAAGAGATAATATGGAAGAAGATAAGAAAGTAGTCATCGAACTGCAGAATGTGAAGCGTTACTTCCAGGTAGGCAGTGAGACGGTGAAAGCCTTGCGCGGTGTCTCGTTCAAGATCTACGAGGGCGAGTTCGTGACCATTCAGGGCACATCGGGCTCAGGAAAGTCAACCCTCTTGAATCAGTTGGGTTGTCTCGACACGCCCACCAGCGGCGAATATCTGCTGGATGGTGTCGCTGTTCGCACCATGTCGAAGATACAGCGCGCCAAACTGCGTAATCGCAAGATTGGATTCGTGTTCCAGAACTACAATCTGCTGCCCAAGACCACAGCTCTTGAGAACGTAGAGTTGCCGCTGATGTATAACTCAGAGATTTCTGCAGCAGAACGCCGCCAGAAGGCGATGGAAGCCCTGAAGGCTGTTGGATTGGAGGACCGTATGTACCACAAGTCGAACCAGATGTCGGGTGGTCAGATGCAGCGTGTAGCTATTGCCCGCGCCCTGGTTAACGACCCTGCTGTACTATTAGCCGACGAGGCTACTGGTAACCTCGACACACGTACCTCATTTGAGATGCTGGTGCTTTTTCAGGAGCTCTACCGTCAGGGGCACACCATTATCTTCGTGACCCACAACCCTGAAATCGCCGAGTATTCGAGCCGTAACATCAATCTGCGCGACGGCAAGATTCGCGAGGACACCATCAATACCAATATCAAGTCGGCAGCCGAAGCGCTGGCGCAGTTGCCAGCTCCACAGGATGATTGATTAGTAAATAGTGATTAGTGAATAGTGAATAATGAATATACTGAATCTGTTTAAAGTAAGTCTGAAGGCCGTAGCGAACAATAAGATGCGCTCGTTCCTATCCATGCTGGGTATCATCATCGGTGTGGCAGCAGTCATCATCATGATGAGCATCGGCCAAGGCTCAAAGGAGAGCATCCGAGCCGAACTATCAACGATGGGCACCAACCTGCTCACTATCCGTCCGGGTGCTGATATGCGAGGTGGTGTGCGCCAAGACCCGTCGAGCATGCAGACTCTGAAGATGGCTGATTATGAGCGTATCATTCGCGAGAAGCGCTTTGTCACCAAGGTATCGCCCGAGGTTACCGCCAGCGGTCAGGCCATCTATGGCAGCAAAAACACTAACGCCTCGATGTATGGTGAATCTATCGACTATCTCGACATCCGTCTGTGGACCATCGAGGAAGGCGAATGTTTCACCGAAGAGGACATCAAGAAGGCCGCTAAGGTCTGTGTGGTAGGTGCCACCATCGTCAAGGAACTGTTTGGCGATAATGTCGACCCTATTGGAAAGACAATCCGATTCAAGTCAATCCCCATGCGTATCATCGGTGTACTCAAGTCAAAAGGTTACAACTCGTGGGGCATGGACCAGGATAATGTGATTATTGCGCCTTACACTACAGTCATGAAGCGCATAGCCGCCCAGACCTATTTCTCAAGCATTGTCTGCTCGGCCGTTACCGAAGAGCTCTCTGATGCAGCTATTGAGGAACTTACTCAGATTCTGCGCGGCAATCACAAACTGAAAGATGATGCCGACGATGATTTCACCATCCGTTCACAAGCCGAGATGATGGAAACCATGTCGAGTACCATGGACACCGTAACCATCATTCTGGTGGTAGCAGCAGCCTTCTCACTGCTTGTAGCAGGTATCGGCATCATGAATATCATGCTGGTATCGGTTACCGAGCGCACCAAGGAGATTGGCTTGCGCATGGCAGTAGGTGCCACGGGTCCTGTCATCTCATTGCAGTTCCTCATCGAGTCGGTTCTGATATCCGTCACAGGAGGACTGATAGGTGTGATAGTGGGGGTTGGAGCCAGCACGTTTGTAGCCTCTTTCGGCATGCCATCGAGCGTACCAGCCTGGAGTATCTACGTATCATTCCTGGTTTGTGTGTTTATCGGCGTTCTGTTTGGCTATATCCCAGCCCAGAAGGCAGCAAATATGGATCCTATAGAAGCCATCCGTCATGAATAACTAAAAAATTATGAATAAACATTTAGCAGGCTTATGCCATGTAGCCCTTTGGGCATTTATGTTCCTGTCGCCTCTTACATACTGGAGAGGCACAGGAATCAAGTTTTTGCAGTACCTGATGTATTGCATGCAGCCAGCAATGCTGATGATAGTATTCTATCTGAACTATTTGTATCTGGCGCCTAAGCTCTTCGTGGCAGGCAAACATCGCTACGACCTTCTCATCAACGTGGCAATGATTACAGTATTTAGTATCACACTTCACTATTGGACCGGCTTTACCAATGACATCTTCGGTGTACACCTGCGTTTCGACGACGCGATTAACGATGTGACCAACATCCTGCGCGAGGGTCTGAACTTCTGCATCTTTGCTGGTGGTTCCACCGCACTGGCCTTGGCACGCAAATGGGTTACAGCCGAACAGAAGCTGAGGGAATCAGAGACAGCACGTGTCCAAAGCGAGCTGAAGAATCTGCGCTCACAGATCAACCCCCACTTCCTGCTAAATACACTGAATAACATCTACGCCCTGACTGCCATTGACCAATCGCGCGCTCAGGATGCTATCCAACAGCTCTCGAAAATGCTGCGCCACCTGCTCTATGATAATCAGGAGCGCGAAGTAACGCTGACCGACGAGATGACATTTATCGAGAATTACATCAACTTGATGAAGATTCGCTTAGCACAGAATGTTGAGGTAACGTTCCACCGTCAGGTAGCACTGCCCAGCATCAAGGTTGCCCCACTTATCTTCATCTCACTGATCGAGAATGCATTTAAGCATGGTGTCAGTCCCACCGAGCCCAGCTTCGTACATATCAGCATCACAGCTACTGAGCATGAGATTATGTGTCAAATAGAGAACTCTTACCATCCCAAGACGCATGAGGACCGCAGCGGTCACGGTATCGGACTCAGTCAGGTACAACGCCGACTCGAGCTGTCCTATCCCGGATGTTATACCTGGGAGAAAGGCGTATCCAAGGATCAGAAAATTTACACTTCAACTATACATATTTATTTATGATGATTACATGTGCCATTATCGACGATGAGCCTCTGGCAGCAGGTCTGCTGGAGAGTTACGCCAAAAAGACTCCCTACCTGAGTCTTGAAGGTACTTACAACAGCGCCATTGAGGCGATGAAAAACCTACGTGAAAACCCAGTCCAGTTACTGTTTCTCGACATTCAGATGCCCGAACTGAGCGGCATTGAGTTTGCCAAGATCCTACCAAGAGAAACCAAGGTAATCTTTACCACGGCATTCCCTCAGTACGCCATCGAGGGATTTAAGGTTAAGGCACTCGACTATCTGCTCAAACCTATCTCGTTCGACGATTTTCTGAAATCAACCGACAAGGCGCTCGAGTGGTTTAGTATCTCTAACAAGCAGGACGTGTATCGCCGCGACCGCTTCATGTTTGTCAAGAGCGACTATAAGCTGCAGCGCGTATGTCTCGACGACATTCTGTATATCGAAGGTCTGAAGGACTATGTCCGCTTCTACATGAAAAACGATGAGAAAGTCATGTCGCTCATGTCGATGAAAAAGCTTGAGGAGTATCTGCCCAAGCCCGAGTTCCTGCGTACCCACCGCTCGTTCATCGTTCACATGACCGAAACGCCTACTGTAGAGCGTTTCCACATTGTGTTCAACGGTGTCCAGATACCTATTTCTGACAACTATAAGGACGACGTTCAGAAGTATTTCGACGAGCATACGCTGGTATAAGATTGCAAACTGCGTTTTACAAAAGGTAAAAAAGTAGAAGGGAAGAAAAGTAAAAAAGTGATAAAATAAGAACTCATTAGTAACTTTTACCCTTTTACTTCTTTACCTTTTTACTTTTTTTTGTACCTTTGCAGGCGTTAAAGTGGCAATTATTCATTTAAACTTTTAGATATTATGGTTAATTACAAGGAATTAGGACTCGTGAATACTCGCGAGATGTTCAAGAAGGCAGTAGCTGGTGGCTACGCTATCCCCGCTTTCAACTTCAACACCATGGAGCAGATGCAGGCTATCGTACAGGCTGCTGTTGAGACCAAGTCACCTGTTATCATGCAGGTTTCTAAGGGTGCTCGTAACTATGCTAACGCTACTATTCTGCGTTACATGGCTGAGGGTGCTGTAGAGTATGCTAAGGAGCTGGGATGCGAGCATCCTGAGATTGTTCTTCACCTCGACCACGGTGATAGCTTCGAGCTCTGCAAGGATTGTATCGACATGGGCTTCTCTAGCGTTATGATCGACGGTTCTTCACTGCCCTACGAGGAGAACATCGCCCTGACCAAGAAGGTTGTTGACTACGCTCACCAGTACGATGTAACTGTTGAGGCTGAGCTCGGCGTTCTGGCTGGTGTTGAGGACGAGGTTGTAGCTGAGGAGTCTCACTACACCAAGCCTGAGGAGGTTATCGACTTCGCTACACGCACAGGTTGCGACTCTCTGGCTATCTCTATCGGTACTTCACACGGTGCTTACAAGTTCAAGCCCGAGCAGTGCACACGTGACCCCAAGACTGGTAAGCTCGTTCCTCCCCCACTCGCATTCGACGTTCTGCACGAGATCGAGGCTAAGCTTCCTGGATTCCCCATCGTTCTCCACGGATCATCTTCAGTTCCTCAGGACGAGGTTGACACCATCAACAAGTTCGGTGGTAACCTGCCCGACGCTGTAGGTATCCCCGAGGAGCAGCTCCGCGAGGCTTCTAAGAGCGCTGTTTGCAAGATCAACATCGACTCTGACTCTCGTCTGGCTATGACTGCTGCTATCCGTCAGTACCTGGCTGAGCACCCCGATCACTTCGATCCTCGCCAGTACCTGAAGCCCGCTCGTGAGAACATGAAGAAGATGTACATCCACAAGATTGTGAACGTACTCGGTTCAGACGGTAAGCTCGGATAATCGATTATTCGATACTTCTAAATAAGAACCTCCGCCAGTTGGCGGAGGTTTTATTTTTTATGCTATGGGTTCGTACGGCAAACCGAACACATCGGCTACAGCCTTGAATGTCACCTTGCCTTCAACGATGTTCAGACCCTTGGCCAGTGCTGGATCGTCCTTACAAGCCTGCTGCCAGCCCTTGTCGGCCAAAGCTATAGCATAGCGCAGCGTGGCGTTGGTAAGAGCGAGTGTCGAAGTGTTAGGCACAGCGCCCGGGATATTGGCCACGCAATAGTGTACAATACCTTCTTCGGTATATACCGGCTCGCTATGCGTGGTGGGGTGCGATGTCTCAAAGCAGCCACCTTGGTCGATAGCCACATCCACCAAAACGGTACCCGGTTCCATCAAGCGTAGCATGTCGCGTGTAATCAGGTGTGGCGTCTTGTCGCCTGGCACCAGTACACTACCCACTACGATATCCACCGTAGGCAACATCTGTCGGATGTTATGTTCCGACGAATACAAGGTATGCACGTTGGCGGGCGTCTCGATGTCGAGCTGGCGCAGTCGGGGTAACGAGATGTCAGCAATGGTCACGTCGGCACCCAGTCCGGCAGCCATCAGTGCAGCAGCCTCACCTACCACACCACCGCCAAGCACCAACACCTTGGCAGGACTTACACCAGGCACGCCACTAATCAGCTTGCCCTTTCCGCCCTTGGTCTTCTGCAGATAGTAGGCACCATTCAGCGTAGCCATACGTCCTGCCACCTCACTCATAGGTTGCAGCAACGGCAGCGAACCGTTAGGCAACTGCACCGTTTCATAAGCCAGACATACCGCCTTGCTCTTCAGCATCGCCTCTGTCAATTCCTTTTCACAGGCAAAGTGGAAATAGGTAAACAGCAACTGACCGGGCCTTACCAACTCATACTCGGGCTCAATCGGCTCCTTCACCTTCACTATCATGTCGCACTCGCGATACACCGCCTCGATAGTTGGCAGGATGCGTGCGCCGGCCTTCACATAGTCGTCGTCGCTGAAGCCGCTCCCATCGCCTGCCGTGTGTTGTACACTCACCTCATGGCCACGACGTGTCAGTTCGGCTACTCCCGCTGGGGTCATACCCACACGGTTCTCATTGTTCTTGATTTCCTTTGGAATTCCTACTTTCATAAGCGTTTATGTTTTAAATTAGCGTAACTATGGTGCGAATATACGAAAAAATCTGTTATGTGATACACACTTTCAAACTTTTTTTGTATTTTTGCACGCAAGTTATCAACCTAAGATTATTAAACAGATGAAGACAAATGTACTGAAACTGACCCTTGGCGCAGTATGCTGCACACTGTTCGCCACATCGTGCAACCAGAAAGCTGCTGTTGCGCCTGTTCAAGAAGTTACTACGCTCAGCACCGTAGGCAACCCCTATCTGCCCCTGTGGGAGCACATCCCCGATGGCGAGCCTTACGTGTTCGACGATCCCGACAATCCTGGCAAGAAACGTGTGTACATCTATGGTTCGCACGACAATCTGAAGGATATGTATTGCGGCCGCGACCAGGTGGTATGGTCGGCATCGGTCGATGATCTCAATCATTGGCGCTACGACGGTATCATTCTCATGGTCAACAAGAACGCCCGTGGCGAAGCCTTCGATTCTGCCGGCACTGCCGACGTACTGTTTGCCCCAGATGTTGCCTGTGCCACCGACACCACAGGTCAGAACACCTATTACCTCTTCCCCAACGACCAGACAGGCGGTCGCAATGCGCTGATAGCCAAGAGCAAGCGCCCCGACGGTCCTTTCGAGGTATGCAACTGGAAGGAGAACAATCCCAACCAGGTTGAGGGCGTCTATGGTTTCGACCCCGCAGTGTTTGTCGATGACGACGGTCGCGTGTATGGCTACTGGGGATTTGAGCATTCCTATGCTGCAGAGATAGATCCTTCGACCATGTGCACCGTCAAACCCGGCACTCAAATCATCGACGGCATGATTTCAAGCAGCAAGGAAGAGGGGGTATTCAGATTCTTTGAGGCATCGAGCCTCCGCAAGATCCAGGATAAGTACGTGTTCATCTATAGTCGTATCAGCGAGGAGGGCGAGTTTGGCTTGCCTGCCACCAATTACACCCTGGCCTATGCCTACAGCGACCAGCCGCTGGGTCCCTGGACCTATGGCGGCACTATCATCGACGGTCGTGGCCGCGAGGTGAATGAAAAGGGCGACACCATTGCCTCTGCTGTTCCCCACGGCAACACCCATGGCTCCATCTGCGAGATCAATGGTCAGTGGTACGTGTTCTACCACCGTCAGACCGGCACCAACGAATATGCCCGTCAGGCTATGGTGGCCCCAATCCAGGTGTTAGTAGAACCCGGCAAGGGCGGTAAGGTAGAGATCAGCGAGGGTGAGTATAACAGCAATGGTTTCTCACTGAACGGCCTCGATCCCTTCGAGCGCCATTCCGCAGGTATCGCCTGCTGGCTCACTGGCCCCAAGCCCGTCGTTCACGAGTATCCCAACAACATCTTCTCGGGTTCGTATGTCGAGGCAGGCTATGGCACCGACTCAAACTTCGACGAGCCCTATAGCATCAAGAACAACACCAACCGCGTGGTTAACAATACCGATGGTTCTATTGTTGGCTATAAGTACTTCAACTTCGACGCCAAACGTCTGGCCAACAAAGCCAATCTATTCCTCTGTATCAACCTCGTTCCAGAGGGTATCGACGGTACGATCGACATTATGCTCGACCGTCCTTGGGCCTCACAAGGCGGTAAGAAGATCGGGCAGCTGGAACTGAAGGCCGACATGATGAACGAAACCTATGCGGCGGCAGCAGGCATCACTAACGAAGCCAAAGAGAAATACCTCGCCGGCAAGCATGCCCTCTACTTCGTCTTCAAGTCAAAGACCAAGAACAAGTCGATCTGTACACTCGAAGACTTTGTTTTCCAATTCCAGGATTAGAGTATGGAAATACAGCCCATAGCCCATTTCGAATCGCCATTTCCCACAAAGTTTGGTATTCCTCGTCAGAGCGGATTAGTACCCGATCTGACGGGGCGTATCATCCTGGCCCCGGCATACCGTCAGATCGATGCTGTACGCGGCATCGAAGCCTTCGACTACCTGTGGATAGTATGGGAGTTCTCGGCCAACCGCGATGCTGAGAAGAGCCTCACCGTTCGTCCGCCCCGTTTAGGCGGCAACCAGCGCATGGGTGTTTTTGCCACCCGCTCACCATTCCGTCCCAACAACCTCGGTTTGTCGTGCGTGCGCCTCGACCGTGTGGAGAACGACCCCAAACTTGGTCCCGTCATCTACGTGCGTGGTGCCGACCTGATGGATGGCACACCTATCTACGACATCAAACCCTATGTGGCCTATGCCGATGCCCATCCCGAAGCCCGCAGTGGCTTTGTCGATCAGACCGAGTGGCAGCCCCTTCAGGTAGAGTTTCCCGATACGCTGGCAGCCCGCATCCCTGCCGACAAGATAACCTCACTCATCGCCACCCTCGAGCAAGATCCTCGTCCCCGTTACCACGATGATCCCGACCGTATCTACGGCATGCCTTTCCTCAGATTCGACATCCGCTTCAAGGTTGCAGGCCATGTCTTAACCGTGGTGGATGTGGTATAACTCAACAAATACCAATCATTCACATTATTATATACAAATACTTCAGAAACTTTATTATTACAACGATGTACAGACTATTGTTAACACTCATTACAATGGCGTTTTATCTTGCCGCAGGGGCTCAGAATGACGAAATAACCAGGCAACAGGCAGATAAGTTAGACTCACTCACCATTAAACTGATGAACCAACAAAGATACGCAGACGCCATCAAGGCCAAAGAGCGCGAGTTGTTTATTCTTAAATCTCTATACAGCGAGAAAGACTCTTCTTATATCAAAGAGTTGGCATTCTCTGCAAAACTGTATTTTAGGGACAAACAACCACAAAAAGCAGCAGACACCATAGAGAAAGCAATACAACTATATGGGGATAATATCAGTAACAGCAACTCAATGTATGCCTTCTATCTTGATAACCTCTCCCTCTATCAGATTTCATTTGAGGAGTATGCCAAGGCAAAAGAAAACTGCAGGAAGGCACTGACCATTTATGAGCAGTTGAACCGAAACGATTATGACCTCGCCATTATTCTGATGCGCATGGCAGAATCATGCCATTATAACGGAGATCATCAGGAAGCCTTGAAACATGAGTTACGAGCACTGAATGTCATTAGGAATGTACTGGGAAAGCATTCTGACGAATACATCGACGAGCTGCCATTCCTTCAAAAATACTATTTGGCTATTGATGACCAGAAAAGAGCTCAAGAAACAGAAAAAACAATCGAGAAACTAAAAAAAGAGAAGGCCGACGGTATCGTTGATCTTCCAGAACCTATCAAATTTACAAGCGATGCCATTTGTAGGGATCACAACTCTGATGCCATGAAGTGTATCCAGTACTATCTTACTCATAAGATAAGTGCCCCTCAGATTAATCAGGCTGCACAGTATATCATTAACTGGACAGAAGCCAGTGCCGATGTGAACATCCCTGTAGGAGAAGAGATAGCTTCGTTAGCCACCTCAGAAAAGACCTTGGCTTACTTTGTGGCTTATCTTGCCTCGTATAGCTATTATTGTCTGGAAGATAACATGAAGGAACTTGACGAGAAGCATTTCAACTATGCTATCGACATTCTGCTTCAGTTCTATGTGCCAAATAGTGAGTTGACTGGCAAGGTTGATTTACTGGAGAACTATCTGAAATTACAGAAGAAAGGTAAATTGGAGAAAGAGTTAAATAAAGTATTTGCAGCTCAAAAGCCACAATAATTTAAAAGCATTAAAACGATATTGAGGCTTGTTTAGATTGTTATTGTGAGCCCTTCTATCATGAATTTATGGTATCAACAAGGAGATAACTGATGATTAAGCCTATTATTAAAACGGCAATTAAACTTCTAAACAGAAGAGACGTAAAAAGAACAATTATTATTGCAATAGCAGTAATACTTGTTTTCACAATTTATATTGTGAGTAATAGTATTCAATTCAAATCATCTATAGAATTTAAAATCATAGGTTGGTCGACAGTTGATAATAGTTTTTCGATAGCTGAGCGAAATAGCATATCTTATGCTTTGTTGGGGAACTTCAAATTCCAAAATAGAAAAGTTAAACTTCCATATTCGGTATACGATTTTAAAAAGAACAAGATTCAAAGTCTTAATCGGGAAGTGAAAGAATATGGTAATTGGAAAATCATTAGCAGAAGACCTGATTCCATTCAGATAGAAGATTGCAAAGCTTTCTTTAGCGGGAGATATGGCGTTGAATTTGGTATAGCAAAAGCTTTCCCAGGAAGTCATCATCCAGACACGTTATGGGTATTACTTTCCAATGATTCTACTCATATAGTCTTAAACAAGCTGTCCTCTTCCGTCCCCTATGAATTATATAGAAAATGGCTGGAATAGGGAGGAGAAGTCAAGGGGCGGAGAAAGTGATTATTACAAACAATATATTACAAATGAAACTGAAATTATTCCTACCATTATTGCTATCTGGAGCGATATCGGTCTATGGTCAGATTAATCTGTCTGGCATGGTGCCAGAATCGACCGACAGTTTGCAGAAATGCAAAATCCGCTACTTCTC